>NZ_BAAAFI010000013.1:0-141882 GCF_039523455.1 Algoriphagus jejuensis
TGGGATCATTTAACAAATCCTCAATTGTCTGTCTTTTTTTCATTTGTTGTGAATTTAGCAGACACACTTAATTGAACACTCTCAAACCAAGAAGGGGTAGGTCCCCGCTTCTGTCCTCCGTCTCCCAGCAACTTCCTGTGTCTTGTTACTAGAATCTTGCGTCTCTAAACTAGTGTCTCGATTCTTGGTTCTTGCATCTTGGCTCTATGACAAATTCCCCATACCCCCTTGGGCGACGATTCGTATTTCGAGATGAAATTTGAACTTGGCCACCGCTTCTGTCCCGCGTCCTCGGCCCGATAGCAACTTCCTTGTCCCTTTGTTTCTGGGTTCTAGCGCGATGCGTCTCGATACTGGCGTCTTGATACTTTCATCTTTTCCCCTCCAAACAACCTTTCAACCTTCCCCCCAATTCCGTACCTTTGCGGCTTACCAGCCCAAGGACATGATTTTCTTCTTTGAATCCCCTCAGAAACTCATCTACGGAGTTCAAGTTCCTCACCCATTCAGCTCTGAAGACATCGAAAAACTCACCTGGCTTTTTGGCGGAGCCAAAGCGATTTCAGGCGAAAAAGTCGAAGGTAGCTACTCCGGCCCCCGCAAGGAAATGATTACCCCCTGGTCGACTAATGCCGTGGAAATTACCGTCAACATGGGAATCGCAGGCATAATCCGGATCGAGGAGTTCTTTCCATTGCAAGAAGGCGAACAGATCGACCCGATGCTTCAACATGCCTTTGATGGGCTGGATCAGGAGATTTTTGACATCCACCTGCAGCCCGAGACGATCGTCGAGATCAGCGATATCGCCGCCTACAACAAAGAACATGGATTGGCACTGAGCCAAGAAGAAGTCGACTACCTGGACAATGTGTCCAAGCAGCTGGCCCGTCCACTGACGGATTCTGAGGTTTTCGGCTTTTCACAGGTCAACTCCGAGCACTGTCGCCACAAGATCTTCAATGGTACCTTTATCATAGATGGAGTGGAAAAGCCGCAGACGCTTTTCCAACTCATCAAAGAAACTTCCAAAGCGCATCCCAACCGGATCGCTTCGGCCTACAAGGACAACGTGGCCTTTGTAGCCGGACCAAAAGCGCAGCAATTTGCGCCAAAAACAGCCCATCAGGCTGACTTCTTCGAGACACGCGAGATCGATACGGTCATCTCCCTGAAAGCTGAAACCCACAACTTCCCGACTACCGTGGAGCCATTTAACGGTGCGGCCACAGGAGCAGGTGGAGAGATCAGAGACCGTATGGCTGGCGGAACTGCCTCGATTCCTTTGGCAGGAACGGCTGTATACATGACTTCCTATCCCCGCTCGGAGAAAGGAAGATCTTGGGAAAGCAAGCTTGGTGAGCGCCCTTGGCTGTACCAAACCCCAATGGATATCCTGATCAAAGCTTCCAATGGAGCTTCAGATTTCGGAAACAAATTCGGTCAGCCGCTGATCTCCGGCTCTCTCTTGACCTTCGAGCATGAGGAAGATGGCAAGCATCACGGCTTTGACAAAGTGATCATGCTCGCTGGTGGCGTGGGCTTCACCAATGCCAAATACACCAAAAAAGACGAGCCAAAAGCTGGTGATCAGATCGTGATCATGGGCGGCGACAACTATAGAATCGGAATGGGCGGTTCGGCGGTGTCTTCCCTGAATACCGGTGAACTTTCCAACGCAATCGAGCTAAACGCAATCCAGCGTTCCAATCCTGAGATGCAAAAGCGGGTGTCCAACGTGATCCGCGCCATGGCTGAGAGCGAAAACAATCCGATCATCTCCATTCACGATCACGGGGCGGGCGGGCATCTGAACTGCCTTTCCGAACTCGTGGAAAGCACGGGCGGCACCATCCACATCGACCAATTGCCGGTGGGAGATCCTACTCTTTCCGCCAAGGAAATCATCGGAAACGAATCCCAGGAGCGTATGGGATTGGTGATCGGCAAAAAAGACGTAGACACACTGCATCAGATCTCCGACCGCGAGCGTGCGCCATTCTATGTGGTGGGCGAGACCACGGGAGACATGCATTTCAAATTCGAAAACAGCAAGACCGGTGAGAAGCCGGTGGACTGGAACCTGAGCTACATGTTCGGTTCTTCGCCCAAAACCGTCCTGGAGGACGATACGACTAACGCTTCTTTTGCGGAAGCAAGCTATGAAGCCGAGCAGATCCAAGGATATGTGCGGGAAGTGCTTCAACTCGAGGCGGTGGCTTGCAAGGATTGGTTGACAAACAAAGTCGATCGCTCCGTGACCGGTCGTGTGGCTACGCAGCAGACCGTCGGCGAGATCCAACTTCCGCTGAATGACGTGGCCGTGATGGCGCTTGACTTCACCGGAAACAAAGGAATTGCCACTTCCATCGGTCATGCACCGGTGGCAGCCTTGGCAGATCCTGAGGCAGGCAGCCGATTGGCAATTGCCGAGGCGATGACCAACCTGATCTTTGCGCATATTCAGGACGGATTGCAGGGCATCTCCCTCTCGGCCAACTGGATGTGGCCTGCCAAAAACAAAGGCGAAAACGACAGACTGTATAGAGCAGTTGAGGCAGTTTCCAAGTTTGCGATTGACTTGGGTGTGAATATCCCTACGGGAAAAGACTCCCTGTCCATGACTCAGAAATACCCCGACGGCAAGACGGTGTACTCTCCAGGAACGGTGATCATCTCCTCCGTGGGTGAATGCTCTGATGTGCAGAAAACTGTGAAAACCGCCCTGAAACCTATCAAAGGAAGTAGAATCCTTTACATAGATTTCTCCAAGGACGAATTCAAACTGGCGGGTTCCAGTTTCTATCAGGCCTTAAATAAAGTTGGAACAGAAACTCCGGACGTCAAAAACCCTAGATATTTCGCGAAAGCATTTACGGCAGTTCAGGACCTGATCGACCAGACTTGGATCCTGGCAGGACACGACATTTCTTCCGGAGGATTGGTAACAGCCCTTTTGGAAATGTGCTTCCCGGTGCAGCATATAGGCTTGAAAGTAAAACTGAATCGCCTTCATGAAGCAGACATGGTGAAAGCATTATTTGCCGAAAATCCGGGAATCCTGATTCAGGTAGCGGATGACCATGCAGTAGAGACCCTTTTGGTGGAAGCCGACATTGATTATGTGGAGCTGGCGAAAGTGACTGATACTGGAAACATAGAGTTTGCAGGAAAAGACCTGACGCTGGACATCGCTGATCTTCGCGATGTATGGTTCAGATCTTCTTACTTATTGGACAGAAAGCAAAGCGGAGAGAAACTTGCAAAAGACCGCTTTGACAATTATAAAAAGCAGCCGCTTGCATTCGAGTTTGCAGAAGGCTGGAAAGGTGACTTTGCGGCAGCGGGGCTTGACCCTTTCAGAACTGAGAAGGGTAAAACGAAAGCAGCCATCATCCGTGAGAAAGGTGTGAATGGCGATCGTGAGATGGCTTACTCCCTTTGGTTGGCTGGATTCGAGGTGAAGGACGTACACATGACCGACCTGATCTCAGGACGAGAAGACCTGAGCGACGTTCAGATGATCGTCTTCGTGGGAGGATTCTCCAACTCTGACGTTTTGGGTTCGGCCAAAGGCTGGGCCGGTGCCTTCCTTTACAATCCTAAGGCCAAGCAAGCACTAGACAACTTCTACGCTCGTCCTGACACGCTTTCTCTGGGCGTATGTAACGGCTGCCAGCTGATGGTCGAACTTGGCCTGGTAACCCCGGATCACGACGTGAAGCCGAAGATGCTGCACAACGCCAGCCATAAGTTTGAGTCCACCTTCGTCAACGTGACCATCCCGCAAAACGAATCCGTGATGCTAGGTTCCCTCAGTGGACAGCGTCTCGGCGTATGGGTGGCGCATGGTGAGGGCAACTTCTACTTCCCCAAGGATGCCGCCGACTATCAGTTTGCGATGAAGTACAGCTACGAAGCCTATCCGGGCAATCCGAACGGCTCAGGCTACTCCGCCGCCGGGATCTGCTCCGTGGATGGCCGCCACCTGGCAATCATGCCGCACATCGAGCGCAGCCTGAAGCCGTGGAACTGGGCTCACTACCCTGCTGATAGAAATGATGATTTTACACCATGGATGGAGGCTTTTGTGAATGCGAGAGTTTGGGTTGAGAGCCACTCTTGATCTTCAGTGTTCGACATTCGGCGTTCGATATTCGATCTTGATGGATTGAAAAATTGAAACATAAAAAAATTGAAAAATTAGGGAGCGTCACTTGGCATCAAATCCCAAATCTTCAATCTCAAATCAAAATCCCCTCTGGAGCAATCTGGAGGGGATTTTTTTTTTGGCGGTGCGGAGATATGCTCTGCAATTTTTCACCACTCCATCATATTAAATTAAAAATTGCTGCTTGAATAGGGTTTATCTTATAAACCTTGCTTAACTGAGGAATGTCAAAATCAATTAAAAGAAAAAGTTGTTAAATGCGCTGCTAAATGATACTTTGCATGCATTTCCGGATTTAAATATTGAATTTTTCCATTGTTTCCCAAATAAATAGATCTATTCATTATTACATAATAGCCGAGGAATACATTTCTTTTACTAGCAAAAACTCGAAATAAATAATCATTGAATAAAGGCGTAAAATATTGATCTTGAACAAAACAATGAAAACTTGCCCGATGAATACTTGTACCATCAATTCTATAAAATGGCCGACTGTATGACCAAGTATCATCATTGAGCCAACTATATTCTCCAAAATTAGGCCCTCTCTTTCCAGTGATCATATTTAGCTCATTTAAAAATAAATTTGTCGTGACATTTATATCCGAAAACTCCTCCATTGCAATATAAATTATTGCACTCCCATCCCTACCAACTAATCTTCCGTTCTCCGTAAATAAATCCAGCCCAGAAGGAACAGCAATAGTTGCCCCAGAGCTGACCTCAGTGTAAATATCATAGCTAAAATCATCATATAAAATCCCACCTTGTTTGAGGGAATTAAGCAAGTATTCAAATCCCAATTCATTTGTAGCAGAATAATTCGCAGTTCTACTCAATTCATCAAATGTTCTAGTTTTCATTTTTTGAAATTTAAAATCTTTAAAAATCAAAAAATCCTCACTCATTTCATCATTGCCAGAAAAAAGTATACTTGCATTTAAAGCTTGGTGCGATGAAGGAGGTAGTTCATTTGAATTTTCTAGTTCTAAAACATATGATGAAGGCATACACCAACTAATTGATGATGCCCCATTTTCTAGCCCACCATTTGAGACACCCACCAACCTACCTCTTTGATCAACAATCGGTGATCCTGAAAAACCATGAATTAAGCTACCCTTTAGATAAAGGATCTTGGTTGTTAAACTAGGGAAACGTAAATTTCGAATTTCATTTTTAGCCTTTTCCGGCAAGATGTCTTGAAGGTTTCCACCTTGAGACAAGCCTATCACAAAATCTTTATCCAAAAAATTTGGTATACTACCATTATAGCCTACTGTAAATACATCTGTGTCAACTGGAGGATTCTCAAGAATTTCAGTAAGAAAATATCTGGATGCACTTTCCGCCCTAAGTATTACTAAATCTGATTTCATTAACGTCCTTTCTATAGTAGCAGGAAACCATCTACCCGTTGTTCCATTAGTATGAACAAAAACAGACACATTATTCTTGTCAGCCAAACCATGCAAGGTAGTTACTATCGTATTACCATCTTTCCAGAAAAATCCTGTTGATATTTTACTTCCCGATTTAACTCTAACTATTGTATTAGCAATATCCTTTTTAACTTGCCCAAAAGCTATTCCTATTTTCAAAAAAAATAGAAAGTATAGAAATACAATTATTCGGAACATAATAATTTATTTATTAACAACAACACCTCCTTTGTTTCATCATCATTTTTTGATACAGATTCAAGATCTTCTAAAAAACCCTGATATTTTAAACCTGCATTCATGTATAATTCTTTGATTTCCATCAATGTAGAACTGTCCGTAATATTATTGCATAAAAGCAATACCTCATTACTACTAGACGCCATTAAAACGGTTTCCCCGAGGAAAGATTTTGCATCTTTATTAAATTCAAAATCCTTTGGAACTAATCCAGTTTTTTCTAAAAGGACTATTTTTTTGATTTCATCAGTTGAAAATCCAAGTTCTTGGTAAACTTTGACTTCTTCATTCAAAGATGGCGATAAGACATTCTGGGTACGCATATAGATCCCAAAAAATACTGCAATTAAGCATGAGAGACTAAAAGTCCCTATAAGTACTTGATTTCCTCTAGCACTCTGACTGTTCTCTTTAAACCCGAAAAATGCAGCCAACAAAGACGTTAATGCCCCTAATATCAATCCAGTAACATTTGACATTGATAGGCCTACCATGAAACCAATCAACAGTCCTAAAAAAACTCCAGCAAAAATGTCTTTCTTCATAATTAAATTAAACAATTAACCTTACAAATAATATGCTTTCTTTAAATTTAGCTACCTCCGCAATAACCCTTGCTTTGGAAGGCAGGAATCAACCATCGGACTAAAGATAAACAAATTGATCTAATTTCTAATTTAAAAAAATCTCCCCTCTACTCTTATGGTTTAAGCAAGGGGATGGATATATTTTTTCTCATATTCTCTACCTTGATTGATGATTGCGAAAATTCGCCCAATGAGTTTGGCTCTTATTGCATTGATTACTGACATTTTATCCTTCCCTTCGGCTACTTTTCGATCGTAATATTGCCTTAATTCTCCTTTTTGGGTTAGTGTTGATACTGCTGCCATATGGAAGATCCGTTTGAGGTTTTTGTCAGCCTTATGGGAGACTCTATGGGCTGATCTCCGGCTGGTCCCTGATTCATATCGGAATGGGGCGCATCCAGAATGACAGGCGAACTTTTTGGGGTCAGTGAATTTGGTAAAGTTTTCAGTTGCCACCAGAGTAGCTACTGCCGTTTGTCTTCCCACTCCTTCGATGGCTGTAATTCGATCCAGATTTTTCTTGAGCTCAGAATCTGAATCTAAAATTTGATCAATTTGATATTCCACCTCTTTCAGGACTTTTTCATTGGCTTTCATCAGTTTTTCGATCCTTTTCTTTTTTTCCGAAAAGTATTCTTTTTCAAAGAAACCTACCTCCTGTTTTAACTGCGACTTGAATTTTGCCAAATCCCTAACAATCAGGTCTCTTTCAGCCGAAAGGCGTTTTAACAGCTTGTTGTAAACAAGAATTGTCTGGGGAAAATCCCGAAGGGATTGCATGTCTATAGAACATAAGGTCGCAGATAACATTCGACCCCGATGGGGTCGCACCTAATTTCCATCGGTATCGGCTATAAACATCTGACCCATTCTGGGTCGTCTTTCTCTTCACCGTAAGACTCCCTTTTTTAGCTATGCTTCCGACTTCGCCTACCAGGGGCGCTAGCCCGACATCTTCGTAGAAAAAACATCACACGCATTCCAAAAAGGGGCCTAGCCCTGACATCCACCGATTCCTACAAAAGCAGATCACAGCGCTACGCGCTGTACGTAACCATACCTGGCGTCAAGACTACCAAGATCACGGGGCTACGCCCTCGTGAGTGTGGTTTTGACCAGTTCCTAGGCGTTGTCCGCGATAGCCATAGGGAGCAAAACGCCTTCCTATCCCTTCGAGTTTGCAATTTGCAAATCCATCACTAGTACTAAAGTAGCCGATTATTGATCGCTTGGGCTATTTGGGAGTTGCAAACTGCTCCCAGCTCGGGGGAGAAGGAAGCGCCAGCTTCTGTTACTTGGATGTTTCTCCCGCCGCTAAGGTACTCCACTTCATCCAGAGATCTACTTTGGAAAGATTGTGGTAACTTTGACTACGTTGGTCAGATGCATCAAATTTTTTTTTGAAATAATTTGGTATCATTAACCATATTCACACGGGATCTAGCATGCTTGTTCAAAATCAACCCAACTCTATTTCAATCAGAAACAACGTCAAAATTCTTGGTAGCGGCACTCGAACCCTACTTTTTGCAAATGGTTTCGGTTGCGACCAAAATATGTGGCGTTATGTGACGCCAGCTTTTGAATCGGATTATCGAATTATCCTCTTCGACTACGTGGGTTCGGGTAAGTCGGATATCTCCGCTTATATCGCCGAACGATATGCGACCTTGCAGGGCTACGTAAAAGATGTATTGGAAATATGCGAAGAGCTCCAGCTTCATGACGTCATCTTTGTAGGCCATTCTGTCAGCGGAATGGTAGGTCTGTTGGCGGGTATCGAGCAGCCGAAATATTTCAGCAAGATGATAATGATCGGCCCATCGCCCTGTTACGTCAATGAAGGAGCTTATGTAGGTGGTTTTGAACGTAAGGATATTGAAGGGCTGCTGGAGATGATGGATAAGAACTATATAGGTTGGGCAAACTTCCTTGGACCAAATGTAATGGCAAATGCTAATCGCCCGCATCTGGGCGAGGAGCTGACCCAAAGTTTTTGTTCTACAGATCCCGTAATTGCAAAAAATTTTGCGGAGGCTACATTCCTGAGCGACAATCGGCAGGACCTGAAATTTAATACGATAGAGACACTTGTGCTACAATGCGCTGAAGACATGATTGCACCGCTTGAGATCGGCGAATATTTGGCTAAAAGCCTTCCGCATAGCTCTCTGAAGGTGATGAAAGCCACCGGACACTGCCCCCACATGAGTCATCCCGACGAAGTGATTGAACTGATGAAAGAGTTTCTGAGATTAAAGAGTTGATGCACGATTTCTATCAGAACAATCCCTGTGTTTGCTTTTCCTCCTCTTCCGAAGGAGTAATCATCGAAGCCAACCAGACACTTTGTAAGTTTCTGGGCTATAGCCGCGAAGAATTAATAGGACAAAAAGCCGAAAGGATATTTTCACTGGCTACCCGCATTTTTCAACAAACTCACTTTTATCCTTTGCTACAGCTAAAGGGACATGCGGAAGAAATTTACATCACGCTCAAAACTAAATCCAGCGAAGATGTTGCCGTACTGATCAACGCAGTAAGAACTGATGTCGGTGAGGGATACCATTTACACTATGCTGGGATTCCCATCAAAGAGCGGAAAAAATACGAAGATGAACTAGTAGCCGCAAAGAATGCCGCAGAAAAAGCCCTGACCGAAAACACCGCACTAAAAGCAGCCAAGGATGACCTTGCGAAACAAAGCACAATGCTGGACAATCAGGTTACTTTAGCTAACATTCAGAATCAGGAGCTAAGGCAAATCAACCATCTAGTCACGCATACTTTGCAGGAGCCTGTGCGAAAACTCATGTATTTCTCCAGCGCATTCACGGAAAATGGAAGTCAAAAGGATGTTTTACGCATCAGAAAGATCGCGGAGGATATGCAAGCTAAACTGAAAGGTTTGCAGCAATACGTCTGGCTTTCCAATGAACAATTGACCCTTGAAGAGGTGAATATTCTCGAGCTGGTAAAGGCCGAGGAGACAAAAATAAGATTTGAAAATCCCGACCTGGATCTGAGCATCGAATCCAATGAAATCCCGATCATCGAAGCCTGTAAAGCGCAGGTGGGAGTGTTGATACGGGAGATTCTGGCAAATGCAGTCCAATTTAGACAGCCGGGCAATGCAGTACAGGTGACGATATATTCAAGTATCGTTTCATTGAACCAGTTTCGGCAAATGTCCGAGCAATACAAGTACACTCCTTATCTGAAGCTGACGATTCAGGATTTTGGAATTGGATTCAATGACAAGTATCAGGAGCAGGCATTTGAATTTTTCCGTAAGCTGCATTCTGGCGAAGGGCAGGGAGTCGGCCTGTCTTTTTGCAAAAAAATAATGGAAAACCATAAAGGCACTATTTCATTGGAAAGCCAACCGGATCGCGGGACCAATGTAATTCTGTATCTACCGATTAAACAGGAAAAGTCATACATTCATGCTCTAAACACGGAAAACAGTACTCAATGAAATTTAACGGAAAAGTAATTCTCCATGTAGATGACGATCCGGACGATAGGGAGCTTTTGCGGGAAGCGATGGAAACGATAGCTCCTGATGTTAATTTAACTTTTGCAGTTGACGGGCTAAAGGCCCTTGAAGCGTTGAAACTTGCACAAGAAACCGAAACTCTCCCTTGCCTTATTGTGCTTGATCTGAACATGCCCTACCTGAATGGGATACAGACATTTGAACGTATAAAAGCAGATATTTATCTCAGTGCTATTCCTGTTGTGGTGCTCTCATCGGGAGAAAATCCCGCCGATAAATTGCTGTTTAGCCAGGCTGGCGTCGACTATTTTAACAAACCGATAGAGTATTCAGGTTTCAAAGTGATTGCCAGTCATCTGGCAAATCTTTATTGCCGGTGAATTAAAGCCTGAATAAGCAGTCAAAATTCGCACTGCTTCCGTCCTTTTGAAAGAAACGAATGCGCCCAAAACTTCCTGAGGTATCGGCAGGAAATTTCCTCTCTGAGCGTTTGCCGTCATCTCGGCATAGTTTGCCATTACGCCTTCCTATTCCTTCGAATTGGCAATATCACCAGAGGCGAAGAGCAGACTGGCTGGATTATTCGGTACTTGTGCACTTTCAGCCCTTGCTTGTCAATAGCTCGTTGTAAACAAGAATTCCCTGGGGAAAATCCCGAAGGGATTGCATGTCTATGGAACATAAGGCCGCAGATAACATTCGACCCCGATGGGGTCGCACCTAATTTCCATCGGTATCGGCTATAAACATCTGACCCGTTCTGGGTCGTCTTTCTCTTCACCGTAAGACTCCCTTTTTAGCTACTCTTCTGACTTCGCCTACCAGGGACGCTGGCCCCGACATCAACGTAGAAAAATCCCACACATTCCAAAGAAAAGGGGCCTAGCCCTGACATCCACCGATTCCTACAAAAGCAGATCACAGCGCTGCGCGCCTTTCGGAAATACGCCTAGCGCCAAGACTGCCAAGATCGCCGGGCTTCGCTCTGTAAAATCACCCGCTCCGATCAGTTGTTGTCCGTCCGCAGGCGGATCTCCACCCACCGAAACTTGTCCCTCCCCGCATACATCCCAACTGTTTTAGCCCTTCAACATCTTCTCCTGTAAGCTTCCCCTAAAAAGAGATTTGAATAGGAATCGATTTTCTGGAGCATTTGCTTTCATGTTTTTGAACTTCGATTGAGATCAAAATACTCATTTGGGAATTTGTTCTGTTTTTTGGTTTATCGTCGATTCTTTCAAAATTGATTTCCGCATTCCCAGAAGATTGAATTCGTTTGTACCTCAAAGACTAATCCTATACAAACTACAGCGCTGGATCTCCGGATAGGCTAAGAGCTCAGCGTGGTCAAAATCCTTCCAGTAGCACATTCCGATTTTTTTCATTACTTCGATCGAAGGAGCATTTCCAGCTGAGGCCATCGAAAGCACCTCAGCGATTCCTTTTTGCTTTGCAAAGTCCAAGCAGGCCGATGCACCCTCTGTAGCCAAGCCCTGGTTCCACCATTTTTTGCCAATCCTCCAGCCGATATCCACGCATGGGGTAAAGTCTGCTTCAAAAGTCTTCCATCCCAGCCCGATAGTACCAATCAGCTCTTTGGTTTCCAGCAAGTCCACAGCAAAATAACAGTAGCCTTTTTCGTCAAAAAGACGAAGCATCCGGTCGATCATAGCTTGGGTTTCCTCACGGGAAAGTGGTTTCTGAAAATAGCGCATGACTTCCTTGTCAGCATTGATCACTGAGAAATCATCCAAGTCAAAGGGTTGCCAAGTGCGAAAACCTAAGCGTGGAGTGGTGAAGAGGTAAGGAGATTTGGGCATAAAAAAGGGGATTTAAAAAAAAGCAGTCCTACTGATTATTGCAAACGGGGTTTGGCTGATATTCTTTTTCGAACGCCCAGACCCTCCGCAGAGCTTCGAAGTCTTGTGAAAAGTTGGGAATCTGAGTTAAATTCCAATATGAAAAACTTTACGATGACTTTTATCCTGCTCTTGTTTTCTCTGACCTATTCTTTTGCTCAAGAAGCCCCCCTGAGAATAGGAGTCGCCGGACTGCATCACGGTCATGTCGGTTGGGTATTGAATGCGCACAAGCGCCCGGATATCGAAATTGTCGGGATCGCAGAACCCAATCGGGAATTGGCGGAAAAGTACGCGAAGCAGCACAAAATTCCGATGGAAATCGTTTTTGACAGCGTGGAGGAGATGGTCGAAAAGATGAAACCTGAGGCCGTGACGGGATTCGGGGCGACATTTCATCATTTCGAAATCGTCCAGGTTTGTGCGCCACGTGGGATCCACGTGATGGTGGAGAAGCCGCTTGCGGTGAGTTTTGCTCACGCGAAAGAAATGGCAGAGTTAGCCAAAAAGCACCAGATCTATCTTCTGACCAATTACGAGACGAGCTGGTATGCTAGCAATGAAAAAGCATTGGAGCTACTCCAATCCGGCAGAATCGGCGAGGTGCGCAAGATCGTAGTGCGCGACGGACATCGTGGGCCGAAGCAGATCGGAGTCGGACCGGAGTTTCTCGAATGGCTTACCGATCCTGTACTGAATGGAGCAGGCGCCTTGATGGATTTTGGCTGCTACGGTGCCAATCTGAGTACCTGGGTTTTGGATGGGCAGCGGCCACTTTCTGTAACAGCCATCACCCAGCAGCTGAACCCGGCTGATAATCCCAAGGTGGACGACGAAGCCACCATCATCCTCGCTTACGGTAATTCGCAGACGATCATCGAGGCCTCCTGGAACTGGCCGATTGGCCGAAAGGATATGGAGATTTACGGACAAACCGGGGCGATTTTTGCAGATGATGGAAGCCATCTTCGAATTAGAATGGCAGAGGGCTACAGCGGATTTTCCGAAGAAAAGATGGATCTTCCCGCAAGAGCCAAGCCCTTTGATGATCCTTTTTCAGTTTTGTTCGCGGTCGTTCGAGGTCACACTCCGCTCGAAGCTTTTGATCCCTATTCCCTGGAGAACAACCTGCTCACAATGGAGATCCTGCAAGCCGCTAAGGAAAGTGCAGCTTCGGGCAAGACGGTCTTTCTTCCAATAAAATAAAAGTCGTATCCCTGAAACGATCTAGGTTAGGGCCGATTTGGATTTATTTAGCAACCGATAAATTAGACGATTATGAAATGCTCCTTTTTCCTCTTTTTTCTACTGTTTTTTGGACTTCAACTCCAGGCCCAAGATCCAGTCGAAACGCAAATCAAGTCACTGATGGAATCTACCCCGGTGATGGGGCTCTCCGTGGCAGTGGTCCGGGATGGAGATCTTATTTACGAAAAAGCCTTTGGCTGGAAAGAGGAAGGGAAAGTGACCTTGAGTACCTCGGACATTTTTCGCATCGCATCGATCTCCAAGTCTTTTTCTGCCACCTCTGTGATGCAGTTGATTGAAGAAAAGGAGCTGAGTCTGGACGATGATGTCAGCGACTTGATCGGTTACCCAGTCAGAAATCCCAAATTTCCGGATACGGTCATTACTCTGAGGATGCTGCTTTCGCACACGTCAAGCCTCAACGACTCGGAAGGGTATTTTACCCTCGATGCGATCAACCCAGCTCAGAATCCCAATTGGGAAAAAGGCTACAATGACTACGCTCCCGGTACCGGCTATCAATATTGTAATCTGGCCTACAACATGACCGGAGCGATCATAGAGAAGTATTCTGGAGAGCGCTTCGACCAATATGTCAGAGGACATATTTTGGCTCCGCTGGGGCTCTATGGCGGCTACAATATCGACGAACTCGATGCTTCGAGCTTTGCGTTGATCTATGCGTACGATTCCGATTCATCGAAATTCACGCTTTCTCCAGCGGCCTACGCGTCTCGAAAAGAAGAAATCGCCAATTACCGATTCGGCTACAGCACGCCGATCTTTTCTCCGACAGGAGGAATGAAGATCTCCGCTCCCGACCTGGCGCGTTATATGATCATGCATATGAACTATGGCAAGGCTGGGGGAGAAAGAATTCTCAAAAAATCAAGCGCCGAGCTTATGCAAACGCCACTTTCAGCTGAGGAAAATTATGGATTGGCACTATGGAAAACCGATAAACTCATCGCTGGCCATGAGCTGGTCGGACATACGGGTTCGGCCTACGGGCTGTACAGTGCGATGTTCTTTGATCCGAAAGAGAAATTTGGAATCGTCGTCATCAGCAACGGTTGTGATCCGACCTATGAGGAGGGCTTCAACCGAGTGATCCGAGAATCGGTCAATATCCTGTTTGAGGAATTGATTAAGCCTTGATCGAAACTAACTATCATTGCAAAGTAATTGACCCTTTCCCACGATGAGAAAATACCTTATCCTCCTCTTTTTTAGCGTTTCATTTTTCGCGCAAGCACAGCAGAACTCTGATGAAAAAGCGATCCAGCAGTTAATCCAAGGCTCTTTTGATGAATTGTTTTCGAAGTTTGACACGGCTCAAATCGGCAATTTTTACACAGAGGACTTTATCCTGCTAGAGCAAGGAGAAGTCTGGGACATGCAGATTCTTCTCGAGTATTTCGCCAAAGCGAAGCAAAATCCAAATCCTGCTACACGGGTCAATCGCTTTGAATTCATCAAAACAACCGTCTCAGGGAATCGGGCCTGGGTGGCGTATCACAACTATGCAACGATCAGCCGAGATGGGCAAGTGATTCGAGACGTGCAATGGCTGGAAAGTGCCACGGCCATAAAAACCAGCGCCGGATGGCGATTGGATATGCTTCACTCCACAAGAATGGAAAAAAAGTGAAATCATCTAAATGCCCGCCGAGAAGTTTTTTGCCTACCGATAGTTTTTTTTGAGTTCCACCAAGATGTCTTCCAGCCCGTTGAGTCGGATCTCGTAGAGCGTGTTTAGCCACATACCGAGTTTGCCTTCGGGAAAGCCTTTTCCTTTCATCCAAACCAAGTAATGCTCAGGGACATCGCAAAGCAATCGGTCTTTGTACTTGCCAAACGGCATTCTTTTGGTTACCAGATCGATGAGGATTTGTTGTTCCATGGGATAAAAGTAGCCGGAATAATCGGGAGGTCCGTCCACCGCGCGCGCTACTTGAGCCAGCAGGCTGTAATTTTCCCATTGGGATTTTTTCAATTTTTGGATCTAGGGGAGGATCTTACTAAAAGCATCTGATTACTAATGTGTTAATATGTGTCAGTGGTTTGAGTTTGGATTGGAATTAGTTTTTTTAGTTATTTTGAATCCAGTTCACCCTAATTTCCCTATTTTGAAAATCTCTGCATTCCGATGGCAAGATCAGTTTGGTAAGTTCCTCCTGACTCTTGGCTTGGGCTTATTTCTATACCTGCCGTCCTTTGGGCAAGTGCCTCTCAAAAAAGATTACATCGTGATCGCTGATACGGCGCTCAGCCAGGGCGTTGTCAGAGATATTCCGGCGATGGACAACACTGTGATTTATTTTGCCCGATCCAAGAAACAGGCGTTTCAAAGGCTCTCTGTCGAGGAGGTTTCCGAGTTTAGGATTTCAGAGCGGCATTTTTTTAGAAAGGAAATCCCCAAGGGGGGCGGACAAAGGGTGGTGTTTTTGGAAAAACTGCGGCACGCTGTGCCGGAAGCGACGCTGTGGAAGCTCAACGGTGAAACTCCCGTGTACTATGTGGAGACCGCCAGCGGCATGGAAGTGCTCGGTACCTCGTATCGCGAGACATTGGCGGCTAGCCTGGACAATCCCCTGCTTGTTCCCCTGATCGAGCTGACGAAGCCGAATGATCTTTCGCTGGAGTATCTCTCCCGAACGGCCAATACGATCGAAAAGCCACGGACTTTTTCCCGGATTTTTGTGCTTACCCCTTTTGTGGGGTACAGCAGGCAGACCGTCGGCTTGCTGGTGCCAGATTCGAGCGAGGAGATCAAGATCACCGGGTCCTCGCCTGCATTGGGAGTGAACGGTGAGGCATTTTTGACTTTTAGCAGGAACCTGTCTTTGAACGTGGGACTGACTTGGACGCAGTTTGACGCCCAGGATTTTTTCGTGTATGAGCAGGGAGTCAATCGTCTGGAGTCGGACGTATACCTGGATTTTACTCTGTTGCAGGTTCCAGTCGCTGCGCGGTATTACTTTGATTTGGAGCCCAACAAATGGAGACTTTATGGGGAAGTCGGTTATAGCTACGCGATTCCGAGCTACGATAAGCTTGGCGTATACCAGGGGAAGTTTGAGCTGGAGGAGGTGGTGACTTCCCGCAAGAGTTTCGAGATGTCGGATAGTTTTTCCGGAGTTTCCTATGGGGTAGGGGTGGAGCGGTACCTTTCCAAGCACCGGGGGCTGGTTTTTGGACTGCGCCAGTTTAAGGTTAGCGGTGATGAAAATGAGTTTGTGCAGGGCTTGACCTTTCAGTTGGGCTATAAATTTTAATCGGAGATGAAGCGAGTAAGTTGGATTTTGGTAGTTGGGCTAGTCTGTCTTTTTGCCTGCGAGCAGGAGGAGTTTATCAGTGATCGCAATTATCCCTTTTTGGAGAGCGTGAGCGTAAGTGATGTAAATGAGACGGGAGTGACGGTGAATTTTGAAATACTGAAGCATGGTGGGATGGGGATCAGTGAGCACGGAGTGGAGTTCATCCCGGCCAATGAGAATGACTATCCAGAGAGTCATAGAAAGTTTGACCGGGTCATGAAAAGCGGTGCTCCAGAGAGTTCTTTGATTTCGTTCAGGATTTCCTACGATTTGCTCGCTGGCAGAGAATACGTCGCCAGGCCGTATGTGAAGTCTGGAAATAGGATGGTGTATGGGGAGAATTTGGTTTTCAGCAGCCAAGGGGTCCGTCCTCCGGTCATCCATGAAATCAGTCGTACGGAATTCTACCTAAACTCTCCCCTGGTGATCAAGGGCGATTATTTTAATTCCAAACTGGAAAACAACTCGCTGGAGATTGTGAATGGAGGGGATAATTATGAAGTTTCCATTGACAGCGTCAACCGCACTGAGATCAAGCTGAGAATAAGACTGATCAGGCCAATCAGCACATCTGAAAGCCAGCCGCTGATGCTTAAATTGACTTCTGGGGGGAAAAGCGTCCTTTTTCCAACTGAGATTCACTCCATCGTGCCGACTGTCATCCAGATGGGGCCAAGCAGGGTCTATGTCGGCGACAAGGTTACATTGGAGTTTAATCATCCATTACATGAAACCGAGTACAGTATTTGGCTGAACTACACGCAAGAAAATGGACATCCGCTTCAGTTTCACAGCCAAGTCAGTCCGCAAGTTGCCGAGTTTATTGTACCGCATACGCCTACGGGGATCTATGTCCCTTCTTTTGTAAGTCAATGGTTCCCCCAGAAACTCGACGATAGGACTTTGGAGGTTCTGCCCAGTTGGGAGAAGTTTCAATCCGGAGTAAATATCCCCAAGAGAAATGAGCAGATTATCACGGCAGTTGGAGACAAGCTCCTGATGCTCGGCTACGACGAGAGTGAAAAAACCGCCTTTCGCCGGCTTGATCTTGGAGCGAGCAATCCCGTGAGTGTGCCTCCTCCTCCCTCTGGCGATGTGTACAGGTCGTCGCCGGTATTGTTGGCAGGGGGAGATAGGTATTTGTACTATGGCCTGGGATTCAAGTATCTGACCGACAGGACGGCACCTTACCATGATTTTCTTCGATTGGATGTGCATACGAATCAATGGGAGCGACTGGCTGATTTCCCTTTTGACTATACCTCTGTGATCAATTCCTTCTTTTTCAAGGGGAAACTGTATGTTATTCTTTGGAATTATTTGAATTTCAGGGTTTACGATCCGATTACCAACGAGTGGAGCATGAGCCAGGTGCAGGTGCCGGATGCATTGAGGTCTTCGGCAAGTTTCATCCCATATCAAGACCACATCTACTTTCTTTCTTCACAGAGTCCGCTCCAGGTGAGCCGATATAGCATAGGCGGCCAAATCGAGCTATTCGCTACCTCAAATGAATGGATTAACCACGGCGGTAGTCTGATCCTCTGGGACGGCAACCTGCTCTTTTTGAACAATGGGTTACCCATCCTGCGAATGGACATGACATCCAAGGCGTTTAGCCCAGTACAGCGGATCGGCGATTATAGGCTTACGGGCTTTTTCCCTTGGCCCACCTCACAAGGTTTGTTGATGGCTCTTCCTATAGACAGAAACAGTTACGTTCAGGAGGACGACATTTACCGACTGATCCAGAAGTTTTGAGCCTGGTGGGGTCTCGGAATTATTTTCATCCCTTTTCAGTTTTTCCTCTAACTTAAAAAGAAAGGAAAATCGATGGAAATCGGAATTGATAGTTTTGCGGCGTTCGTCACCGATCGAGACGGAAACCCAGTAGGCACCGCAGCAAATGCGATGCGGGAGCTTTTGGATCGGATCAAACTGGCGGATGAGAAGGGGCTGGACGTGTTCTCTATCGGAGAGCATCACCGCAAGGAGTTCTTGGACTCGGCGACTTCGGTCATCTTGGCCGCCGCGGCTGGAATGACCAAAAACATCCGACTCAGCAGTGCAGTCACCGTGCTGAGCGCTGCGGATCCAGTTCGGGTGTTTCAGCAGTTTGCGACTCTAGACTTGGTTTCAAATGGCCGAGCTGAGATGGTTGTGGGTCGAGGATCTTTTACTGAAGCCTTTCCGCTTTTTGGTCTACGATTGGAAGACTATGACAAGCTTTTCATAGAAAAGCTCGGGCTTCTGATCCAAATCAATGAGCAGGAGAAAGTCACTTGGTCCGGTAAGTTCAGGCCTGCCTTGGAAAATCAGCAGATCTTCCCACGTCCGGTTCAGAAACAACTCCCGATTTGGTTGGGAGTAGGGGGCACGCCGGGTTCCTTTGCAAGAGCCGGTTCGCTGGGCCTTCCGCTGATGGTCGCCGTTATAGGCGGAGAGACGCATCGATTCCGACCCTTGGTGGATCTCTATCGGGAAGCTGGCGCAAAAGCCGGGTTTTCGCCCGATCAGCTAAAAGTTGGTCTGCATTCCTTTGGGTTTGTAGCTAAAACCCGAGAGGAAGCGGTAGAAACTTACTTTCCAGGCTACCAGCTGGCGATGACGCGGATCGGTCGGGAGCGGGGTTGGGGTCCGATTACTCGGGAAAGTTTCGATGCGCAAAACTCTACGCATGGAGCCTACCTGATCAGTGAACCCGAAGAAGTCGCTGAGAAAATACTTCGCCACAGCGAAGCCTTGGGGGGGATAGATCGCTTTACCTTCCAGATGGACAGTGCAGGCTTAAGCCATAAACAACTTTCGGAAAGCATCACGCTGATCGGGGAGGAAGTGATTCCGAGGGTGAGAAAAGGATAAAAACTGACCAGAATCAATTTTTGCGTCGAGGAGGCCCCAGCGATCAAGCTTGGGCCTTTTGTATGGGTAAATAGATTTCAGTCGACCGAAGTCTTAGAGAAAACAGCCTGAGACTAAAGCGATGTCCTTGATTTTTGCAGCTGGAAAGCGAATCAACCGAGTGCGTTAGACGTTCCTCTCGTCATTTTCTGCTAGAGTCTAGATTTCATTTTTCCTATCTTCGATTCCACAACTATAAATCCAATTTCGATGAGCTTAATTAAATCTATCCTAACATTAGGTTTGCTTCTGAGTTATACTTTTTCTTTTGCGCAAGTTGAAAAAGAGGTGGAAGCCAAAGTAAATGACCTTCGGCTGGCGCTGATCGACCCGACTGTCGCCAATCTTGAGGCGATCAGTTCGGTGGATCTGAGTTATGGACATTCGAGTGGGAAGGTCGAAAATCAAGCCCAGTTCATCGAAGCTTTGGTGAGCGGAGTTTCGGATTTTGTATCCGTCTCGTTTGAAGACCAAACGATCCAAGTGAAAAAAAATGTTGCCCTCGTCAGACACAATCTGGTGGCAGACGTATTGGATGGAGGCAAGGCCAATTCGATCAAGATCGGAGTTTTGCTGGTTTGGCAAAAAGAAAAGGGAAGCTGGAAGCTGCTCGCCCGCCAAGCCTACAAGTTGCCTTGACTTTAATTTTTGAACTCAAAGTAAATGCTGTTGAAAAAGATTCTCCTGGTAGAAGACGATTTCCGAGTCTGTAGCTTTATCAACA
Source organism: Algoriphagus jejuensis (assembly GCF_039523455.1). Lineage (NCBI taxonomy): Bacteria > Pseudomonadati > Bacteroidota > Cytophagia > Cytophagales > Cyclobacteriaceae > Algoriphagus > Algoriphagus jejuensis. The sequence continues at coordinate 19,998 of NZ_BAAAFI010000013.1, forward strand.
AAGGACTGACAGAAAATGGCTTTGAAGTGACGGTGGCTATGGATGGGCACATCGGCTTGCAGCTTGCGCTCAGTACGTCCTTTGACCTGCTGATCTTGGATATTATGTTGCCTGGACTAAACGGGCTCGAAGTCTGCCGGCAGGTGCGCGTGGAAGACAGCGAGGTGCCGATCCTCTTTCTTACTGCTATGGGAAGCACCGAAAACGTGGTCATCGGGCTCGATTCGGGGGCCGACGATTACTTGGTGAAGCCTTTCAAGTTTATAGAATTGCTAGCCCGCATCAAGACACTTATGAGGAGAAGGGGGAAAAATGAGGAAAATCTCAAAGTAGATCACGAGATCTATCGCTTTGCAGACCTTGTTCTCGACGATACGGAGAAAACCTTGCTGCGAGATGGGAACGAAATTTCGCTTACCTCGACGGAATTTCGCCTGCTGCTGATGTTTATGAAATCACCTCGCAGAGTGCTCTCAAGGATTGAGATACTCGATCAAGTCTGGGGCGTAAATTTCGATATGGGAACTAACGTGGTGGATGTATACGTCAATTATATCCGCAAAAAACTGGATAAATATGGTGATCAAAAACTCATCCATACGGTGATCGGGATGGGCTATGTCCTCAAAGACGACTAATGAAGCTGCAGAATAAAATAGTCTACATCCTACTAACCGCTTTTTTGGGGTATACGCTGTTATTTAGCGGTTTTATCTACTATTCCATCTCTCGATTTTCCTTTGCTGATTTCTACAAAAGACTGGAAATAAGAGCCATAGCTACTGCAAAGATAGAGCTAGAGCAGCAGAAAGACGGAAATGCTGTGCAGCAGCTAAGGCAGGACTATCTGGAGACCTTGCCCAATGAAAACCATGTGATTTTAGAAAATATTGATCGGGGAGATGTGCTTCAAGACGAGCGCTTGGCCGATTATTCGGCTTCTTTTCTCCAAGAGATTCTAGTAGACAGCCTCGCTACCTACAACAAACAAAACACCTTCTATTACGGCACACTCTACATGACTCCAGATCGAAGGGAGCACTTGGTCATCATTTCCGCCGAAAACTACTTTTCAACGCATCACCTAGCGTACCTCCGAAACCTGATTTTTACCTCGCTCGCGATTGCGGCTTTGCTGATCGTTTTGTTTTCGATCATGTTTTCGAGAAAGATCATCGAACCCATCCAAAACATCATCAAAAAGACCAAGAAAATCGGCTCTGAGAATCTTCACATGAGATTGGAGGTTCCCAGCAGCAATGATTCGATACGTGAGCTGACCCAGACGTTCAATGACATGCTGAATAGGCTGGAGACTTCTTTCGAAACGCAAAAAAACTTCATCAGCAATGCCTCGCACGAGTTGAACACCCCGCTGACTTCGATCATCGGCGAGGCTGATGTCACTCTATCCAAACTTCGTGAACCTCTGGAGTATATCGAATCAATCAAGGCGATGTTGGAAGAAGCCGAGAAACTACAGAAAAAGACTCAAGCTTTGCTGTTGCTTGCGCAGACGGGATTCGACGGCAAGCGTCAGAAGTTTGGCAAAGTGCGGATGGATCAGCTTGTGTTGGATGTCAAAGAGACGGTGGAGAAGATTCAAACCAACTCTAAGATTGTGCTGGATTTCAGTTTGCTTCCAGAAAATCCGCTTTTGCTCAAAGTGTTGGGAAATGAAAAGCTCCTCCATCTGGCTGTCTCAAATATTGTCCTGAATGCCTGCAAATACTCGGACGGAAAAGCCGTCAATATCGCCCTTGGAGTGGTTGACAATCTGATCTTGGTTATCATCAAAGACGGTGGAATCGGGATTCCTCCCGATGAGAAGGAGTACATTTTTGATCCGTACTTCAGAGCTAGTAATACCAAAAACTACGAGGGCTATGGTATTGGATTGCCCTTGGCCAGAAACATCGTTCGGATCCACGACGGAGAGCTTAGGATTTCCTCTGTACTCAGCGAAGGGACGACCGTCCAAATACAGCTGCCAAGAGGAAACTTTGTACTCTAATGTGATTTTAATCTCCCGAGTCTGATTCTAATCACATCCTAATCTGATCCTTAAGCCATTCTAATTAGTCGGATCTAATTTTACCCTTGTTAAATCAAAAAAAACAAGGAACATGGCTCGCACTATACTAATTCCGACCGACTTCACAGTGACTTCTCTCAATATTGCCAAGATCGCAATGCAGAAAAGTTGTGAACATCATGAAAAAATCAATTTGATCTTACTGCACGGATTGATGGCATCCACATCGATCACCGAGCTGTTGTTTTACTCCAAGCGAAAAGTGCTCGACAAATTAGAAACTCCGGAATTTCACGCGAGTTGCAAGCTCCTACTGGCCAAATTCGAGGATAAAATTGAACGGATGACGGTGGATATTTTCAGTGGGATCAATCAATCCGCTTTCGAAAATTATACCTCAGCCAACCGGGTGGACGAAGCGTTCATCCCTGTCAACAACAAACTGAAACTCAAAAACAGCGACAGCTTTGACATGATTCCGTTTTTCCGGAAAAGCAAGTTGAAAATCACCGAAGTCAAGTGGGAAGACTTTTCTTTGGACGTGCAGAAGGAATATCAGGATCAACTTTCCGCAATGTTTTTCACTCACGGGCGGATCGCTCATTGACTTTTGGTCGCATCGCCATGAAGACTAACCTAACCTATCCGACTGTTTTTGCGGTGGTGGCAGGGCTTTACCTTACCCTACTTTCCCTCCAGCCTAGCCCGGAATTCAGTATTCTGGGAGAGTGGAGGGAAGTGTCCTGGGAATACGAAAAGGGGGACAGTCTGCTCGATGGGAGTTTTGACTACCGGGTCACCGATCATATCAAGGCCCAATTGCTCTCAAATCTGATCATTCATGAAGCTGAAATCTGGAATTTTGCAAACACGGAAACTCTGGAGATGAGTGGAAGAAGTGCAACCCAATCTCTGGTATGGAAGCTCAAAGGAAGGGGGAATATTCTCCAAATCCAGCGTGGTGACCATGCCACAGAGTACTACCAGATTCAGGAGCTTAGCGAAGATCGGATGGTTTTGCATTTCAATTTTGATATGCAAGTAAGGGGAATCGTGAAGATGACCTTCGAAAGAATCAACACCTAATTACCAATGATCCGAAAATACAGAAATCGAACGAATAGGGAAAATGTGCAGCTGGGTGCTCTGACTGCTTTTTCAGCCGGAATGGTGAATGTCATTTCGGTGATTATCTTCTTCGCCTTCACTTCCAATGTAACTGGGCACTTTGCCATTCTGGCTGGAGAAATCTCGAAAGGCAACTGGTATCAGGCGTTGGTCGTGTTCGGATGGATCGGCTTGTTTTTTCTGGGAAATTTCACTTCCAATATCATTGTGATCAACTTTCACAAAGAGCGGGCCTACCTAGCGCATGCCCTGCCTATCGTGTTGGAGATTTGCTGTCTACTGGCAGTCGGGACGTACATTCAGTATTTCTATCGTGAGACGTTGCTGGAAACCGAGCTGATGGTGAGTTTAATGCTTTTTGCGATGGGAATCCAAAATGGCCTGACTGCTACCATTTCCAATGCCGCTGTGAAGACCACTCACTTGACAGGGCTTACGACAGACCTGGGAATCTTGACGTCTATGTTTACCAAAAAAGAGTTTCGGGAAAAGCCGGAACTTCGGGACAAGATGAAATTACTTTTGACAATCATGACTTCCTATCTGGCCGGAGGTATCTGCGCCGGATACATCTACCTCACGATCGCTTACAATGTGTTTTACATCGTGTGTGTCTTTTTGCTGATAGTGATTGGATATGATTTCTACCGAACGAAGGTTACAAATTTTTTATTGGAGAAAAGGCAGCCTTACTACAGAAAGGTCATCAAAGACCGAAGACCGCAGCTGTCCAATTCCTAAGAAACAACGATTGGTTTGGCGCAAGTCAAGCATGTGTTGTCGCTTCAAAGCGTTGAGGTTTTGGTATTTTCAAAAATGAAATCGGATATCGACTAGTTGATCACCGCATTGATTTTCTTCCAAAGCGCTTCATCAAACCCGGAAACCGCAAAATTCGGATTTGAGGGGTTGGAGGCAGCTCCCATTCGGATGATCACCAGCTTTTTGCTGGGAATGACGTAGAGGCGTTGATCTGCGGCACCCATGGCAGCAAACATTTCTGCGGGGGCACTTGGTATCAAGGGGCCCGGATAGACGGTTTGTGATTCGGGAAGCATGAATTGGCTTTTGCCGTTTAGCCACCACAGGTAGCCATAGGCGGGATTGATGTTTTGGGAAGTGGTGATACTTTGTTTGAAAAATTCTGCGTCCACCACTTGCTCGTCGTTCCACTTGCCTTCATTGAGCGCGAGCAGTCCAAATCTCGCCATGCTGCGGGTGCTGCTATGGTATATTTTAAAGATGAGTCCAAAGTTCCAAAACCCATCCATCCCAATCTTGTATTTCAATCGGGAATTGAAATACGGTTCAAATTCCTGTCCGCTGGCCGCAGAAACCACGTCCATGAGTTTTTGAAAGACATTGTGGTAAGACCAGCGCGTGCCTGCATCGGCAGGGTAGGTCAGGTAGGGTTTGATGATGAACTCGTTTTCATCGTTGATGCCGGAGCTCATGGTGAGCAGGTGCCTGGACGTGATCAAATTCTCTTTCTCAATCGGCTCACTGGTCCAGCCGATACCAAAGTACTCAGATACCTGAGCGTTGATGTCCAGTAGGCCTTCCTGCTGTGCGATTCCAGTGGTCGCAGCGACCAGGGTCTTTCCTGCACTGTTCCATTGCCAAGTGTCTGTAGCGGAGTGTCCGTCAAAGTATTCTTCTAGGACGATTCGGCCGTTGACTAGAATTAGGAAGGATTTGGAGTTCTTTTCCTCCAAAAAATCCAGCAAGGCCGGTACCTCTGTTTCATTCCATCCGAGATCGGAAAGAGAGGTGGTTTCCCATTCCGAACCAGTTGCCAAGGGGAAATACATCGGTTGGTCGGGATCAGCGGGCTCCTCCGAGTTGCAGGCGATCGAGGAGAGAAGTAGGAGCGCTAAAAAAAACCGAGTAGCTTTCATGGGGTGGATTTAGCAATAAGACTTGTGCATTTTGAAAAGGTTTAAGTGATATTCGCTCTGGATATTTTCATTTGACTGCAGGAACGTAAATCGGAGAGGAATTTGAAATGCCACAGATGCATCAGTGGCATAATTTTCCAAGTCCAATCAGGGATGGGGCCTTCGGTCTTCTGTCTCCAGTCTTCCAGCCAATTAAGCCGAGAGAATTCGCTGACTGGCAGAAAAACGTCAATGCATACTTTACTTTTTCCCAAAAAACCGGATCAAATCACTTTCTGCAGCAAGGTAACCAAAGGAGGTAAAGGCCTTTTCCTCCACCAATGCCTCCATCATTTGCTTAGCCCGGAGGGTATCACCATGGTACAAATGCCAATTGGCAACCCCATATCGAACAGCGTCGTTGGATGGGCTTCCGGGGCCACTTTGAATCAAAGAATCCACAGGAAGCCAACCTTTATACAGGCGACAGAGATCTGCATAGCTTTGGTTTTCGATCACGGTGGAGTCGGCATTAATCGGCGCAAACAAAGAATCTGCTTTGGCTGGATTGCCCAAGCGCTGCTGAATCATGTACAGCCAGTGGGTACTGGATACGACGTTGTCATAGTGATTGCCACTCTCGCGGCAGCGCAGGTAGGCAGCATAGGCTTTTTCGTTCTGATGGGTTAGATAGTAAGCCAAGCCCAAATGGTACCAAATGTTGCCGTGGAGGCTACTTACAGGGATGTTTTGCGCATTAGGCATACCGTCCGGCTCGATTTTATCGTCAGTCCCTTCGATTAAGTGAGCGGCTTTTTCAAAATCAGCAATTGCTTCCTGGTACTTCCGAATACTGATGTAGCGGTGTCCCCTGTGGCGGTAGAGTCGGGCTTCATCTGGAAATCTTCTGATGCCTTCCGAGTAGATGTCGATAGCTTGGCGGTATTGTCCGAGGTAAGCGGTGCGCCGCCCATACCAAATCAAGGCCTCTACATCTTCCGGATTGGCTTCAAAAGTGGCTTTGGCCTCGTTGTATTGGGCTAGCGTTTTTTCGGCAGGGGCGGGGATTTTAAAAGTCTTGCCGAGCGGTGTGGTGAAAGTGGAGTCTTTTCTCGCGAGGTTTTGCCCCGAATTCTGGGACTCCTGCTTTGATGAGCAGGCCAAGAATAGGAAGTTGAGAAGGATGAGGAGGAAGAATCTCATAGGTTTATTTCTTTTTGTCTTTAGGTAGGACTATTGAGCTTTCACATACTTTCTCCAGCTATGCTCCTCCTTGAAACCCAAGACGTCCCGGATTTTTTTGTTCGAAAACAAAGCTTCGTGTTCCTCTAATTCTCGGGTGAAAGGCACTCCAGGGAAAAAGCGTTCCGCCAGTTTTTTGCTTGGGATGATCGCACCGTTGTGATCATTTCCGGCATTGAAGATCTGAAACCCCAGGTCGTCTTTTTGCAAACATAAATCAACAATCTGTCCCAGGTCACGCGCATCGATGTAGCAGAAGGCATTCCTGCGGCGCACTTCTGGATTTTTGAAGTAATGGGGAAAGAGTGTTGCGTATTCGTGAGGCTCGATTACGTTCCCGATCCGAAGGGCATAGATATCCACCCCAGTTCGGCGCTGGAAACTGCGTGCCGTCTGCTCATTCACCACCTTTGACAAGCCATAGCTATCCATCGGGTCGACGTCGTAGTCTTCATCTAGGGGCAGGGATTTGGGGTCAGTTTGCCCGTCAGAAAAACAGATGCCGTAGGTCGTCTCCGAAGAGGCAATGATGATCTTCTTAATCCCCAGTTTGACGGCAGCTTCGATGACATTGTATGTGCCGATGGTGTTGACCCGAAACGTTTCATTGTCCGGCTTGATCAAGATCCTGGGCACAGCGGCAAAGTGGACCACGGCGTCGAATTTCGGTACGCCTGTACCGGGTTCCATCTCGTCAAAACCGGCGTACATACTCATTGCATTGAACATCTGTCCGGAGTCAGTAATATCCGCAGTCAGGTTGTCCACGCCAGGATAGTCCAAAGGAGTCAAGTCCACGTTCAACACACGATGGCCTTGGTCGAGTAGGTAGGGGATTACATGTTTGCCTGCTTTTCCCGATCCGCCGGTGAAGAGTATTCGTTTTTGGGTCATGGTTTTTCTAGTTATTGATTTGGGTCATTTGCTTGGAAGATCGCGGTGGAAATTTACCACAGAGAACGGTGTTGGCGATGAAATGTAAAGCCCTTGCATACTAACTTATTATTTTTTGTATCGCTTCTCTTAGCTCTATTTTCGGTTCGTAGCCTAGAAGAGAATTTGCTTTCTTCGTGTTGGCAATTTTTTCACCCCCTTCCATGTACAGTTTTCCATATTTAAGGGAAGGATTGACGAATGAAATAGCAGCCGTAGAGCCGGTCAATTCGATGATTAAATAGGCCAATTCCAGGATGGTTGTCTTGTTTTTGATGTTGCCCAGGTTAATTGTTTCACCTACGAGCTCGCTGTTTTGCAGGGAGACGAGTCCTTCCAAAAAGTCGTCGATGTGGCAAAAGCTTCTGACCTGCTGTCCGTCATGAAATACTTCGAGAGAAGTGTTTTGCCTACAGGACTCGATGAATCTGGGGACTACAAAACCCAACTTTGAGGACTGATCCTTGCCAATCAGATTGAAGGGTCGGCAGATGTTGTATTTGAGGCCTTGGTGCAGTCCAAAGTTTCGCACTGAAATCTCTCCGGCATACTTTCCCATGGCGTATTCTATCCTGGCGCCTTGGTGGATCGTGAGCAGAATATTGCTTTCTTCCTCTTGAACCTCTGAAGCGTAGTAGACTTCTGACGAAGAGATATACATGAGTTTCGCATTGTTTTCAAGGGCGATTTCTGATGCTTTTACCGCTAAGTCAACGATTTCTTTGCTGATTCTTCCGCTGCTTTTCAGGATGCCGATCGCACCGACTGGGCTGGCCAAGTGATAGACTTCGTCAAATGTTTCAGTGGATTTGAAATCAAGGAAATTCATGACAAAAACCCGGCATTTCTGTCTAAGAGCCTCAATTCTATTCGTATCGCAGTCACTGCCGCTCAGATTGTCCACTAGGGTTAACTCGTGGCCTTGTTCGAGTAGATAGCAGGTCAAGTGCTTGCCAACAAAACCCAGTCCACCAGATATGAGTATTTTTTTCTTGCCGTTTTTCATAGGTTCCTGTTTGGAGAAAAGTCGATTTATTCGAGTAGTATGCTATAAGTAAAAAGCATGTTTATCCTTCAACTCATTCGCCTAACTTCAAATGCTTCCGCATAGTCCATGTTCGATTGCTTCCCCCTCAAGGCAGCCAAAGTGCTGAGGAATTCCGGTGAGCGGTGGCCTCTTACCTGTGATTCATACAATTGGTAGCTGCGAATTTTGTCCTGAATATCGACAGGCTTAAACAGCTGCGCATTAAACGACGCGACGGGCCACAGTATGCTTTGAGGCTGCTCATAGATCAGTACATTTTTGACAAAAAAATTCTGATCATGGGTGCGGGTGGCGGTAATCGCCGCGTCATGGCAGGCTCTGTGGTCTTGATTGTAGGAGTTGGCCGGGATCAAAATGTAGTCTGGCTTGAGCTGATTTATCTTTTCTTCGATCGGAGAGATCAGGGCATTCGCTTGGTAGGCATTTACCGTGAAGTCCAACACCTCATATTGAAACCCTAATTTTTTCGATACTTCTACTAACTCCTGTTTTCTTTCCGATGCGGTAATGTAGGATCGGTCTTCTACTCCGAGATACAAGACAAAGGTCTTTGGACCAAGGAAGGTGTAGCAGCCAAGCACCTCGTCATCGATATGGGGTGAAATTACCAGCGTTTTTATATTCATTGTATAAGCTCCATTTATACCCTATCAACGCGTTGAGGTTCGCCTCTTATTACCTGTTCGTAGTCACTCGTTACTTTTTCCCAGCGATAATGTGTTCTAGCCAAATCCAACATGTCCATGCCGACACCTTGTAGATTTAGCCCTTCGTGTTGCGCAACTAATTGTTTCAACTCCTCCCTGTTTTTGAAGTATTTTGCTTTCTGGAAAGTGCTGTATTCATTAAATCCATTTGCAAAAGCAAGAATCGGCAGCCCTAAACTCATGGCTTCCACCAAAGTCGGGTTGGTGCCTCCCACTGAATGTCCATGGACATAAATTTTGCAATTGGATCGCAATAAGTCCAATTCATAGGTATCATAGATCGGGTTGATCAAATGAATGGATTTCACCTTTTGATAGATGGCTTTCAATTTTCTTCCATAGCTAGTCGCTTCCCAATTTCCGATGATCACAAAAGGCATCGGGGGATTGTCCGAAAAAGCTTCCAGCATCATTTCGATGTTGTTGTCTTTTTGTATTCGCGTGACTATAAAAGCATAGGGAGACCCTAAAAATGGGTACCTCTTAAGTGCTTCTGCTGTGATAGGTTGACACATTACCTGGTCGCCACCAAAGGCAATGAAATGTGCGTTCCTACGATAAGTCAAATAGACATAATCCTTGATTCCTATATTGTCAGCGACGATTTGTCCGCCATTTTTCACCAGGAGTTGCTCGGATTTCAGTATTACTTTTTGGGCAAATTTTGACCATTTGTCTCTTTTCCAATCCAGTCCACCAATATTGACTACGGTGTCTTTTCTCTTTTTTCCTAAAAGAGAAAGCATAAAACCGCCTCCCACACCCAATAGGAGTATCTTGTCGCAGGTCAACGCTGCATGCAGAAGCGCTAGACTGTCGTAGAGAATCCCAAATCCTCCATGCGAGGTGATTGGGATATAAATAAGCTTTGCACCTAAATACGTCTCAAGCCTAGAGTCCATGTCATAGGAGGAGCAATAGATCTGTACGTCATTCTTTTGGGATAAAAATTCAGCTAGGTGCTCGGCTAGCGTTTCCATTCCGCCATAATTGTTTGGAATGCCACGTACGCCGACGATCGCTATCTTCACCTGTTTTACGTTTTGATCTATGTAATCTAGTTGAGCAACAGCGTATATCCAAACACTAACTCTATTTTTGGGTATAGATTTAAGACAATCTAAAAGAGCTTGGTGGAGAAGAAGTAGAGATTTCGTTAGTTGAAAATTTGGATAAGATTTTCTCGGAAAGTCTTTTCTGAAAAATACTGATTCACCCGCTCATAGGCAGATTCTCCCATTTGTTTTCTTTTCTCTTTGTCATCCAAAAGCGGCTGAATTTTTTCCGCAGCGACTTTGGCGTCGTTGATAGGTATGAAAACACCGGATTTTCCCTCCTCAATCATTTCTTTGACACCTCCTTGATGGGTTGCGACGATCGGTAAACTGCTTTGCATCCCTTCTAGCACCACCAAAGGAAAGGAGTCGTCTGTAACAGAGGGGAACATCATTATGTCCAGAGATTGAAGGACGTTTCCGATGTCGTTTCTAAAACCCAGCAGATGGACGTTTGTCAGACCATAGTCCTTGATTTGATTTGCTAGCTCATCAACCAGGTATTCATTGCCAGGGTAGGGGTCGCCGACTATCACAAACTCAACATTTTGGCGAGTCTTGGTGATTTCTTTCGCGATGTCAATGAAGTAAGGCTGCCCTTTGATGAAATTAATCCTTCCTATCAGCCCGATCAAAAGGGTGTCTTTCGCTAGTGCAAGTTCTTTTCTGAGAATTTGGGTGTCGGTAAATTCTGGTTTGGGTACGCCGTTGAAAAGTAGGCGACAGGTGCATTTTGGATTGAAATACTGTTGCCAGCAATCGATCACTGCCTGTGATACACAGATGAATGTGTCGTTGTTTTTTGCCAGAAAAAAGCCAAAGATTCGCTTGGGAATGCCCCTCCCCAACATCTCGTGTAGATGCCAAAAATGCCGCAACCTCAAGCTTCGGGCAACCACCATTCCAACCCAGATTAAGATAGTATTGGTGTAAATTGTATCAGCACGCCAATTTATGGCTTCGTTCTTTAGAACTCGATATGCTTTAATGAATCTGCGAGAGCGATTGAGGAGGCCGGAGAGATTGAAATATTTCCTTCGGACTACCGCCAAATTTACAGATCGGTAAGCAAAGCCATGAATCTTAAAAAGCTCAACTAACGGCCCGTCTCCCGGCAGAAAGATCAGGATGTCATGCCCCTCTTCCTTTAGCGCTTTGGCAACTTGAAAAAAAACTTTGTTGGCTCCATATAGATCCGAATCTAAGTTGAGCATGATAATGCGTCGCTTGGCGTTCATCCTATTCATTTTGGCTCGGTCGATCAACTTTTTCCAGTGATCCGGTTGAATTTTGGGCTTTGTTGATTCAACATCTTAAAAAAGGTGTGTCGGTAGTCAGATCGGTGTCTAAAGCTTTTTTTTTTGAAACCTAAAATAGAACAGCGTCCACAAAGTAACAGTCAGCAGTTTTGATCGACTATTTCTCGAGAGGAATTGGCTGTTTCTTTTTCCATTTCAATAAGGTAAGCAAAGAATTCTTTCATACGCCACTGTTATTCAATGGGATTTGGAGGGGGCAGAGGTGGTCATGCTGTCTCCAAGGATATCTGCGAAAAAAAAGCCCGATCAATCGCGATCGGGCTGTGCATTCATAATTTACGGATCAATTGTTTCGTCCGCTGCTAGAAGTTCTGCCGGAAGTGGAGCTTGAAGTTCTTCCTTTCGTTTCTGTGGTACTTTTCTTCTCCGGAGTTGAAGTTCTCGCTGGCGCGGAAGATCTAGTCGGTTCAGAAACTCGGGTTTTTGCCGGTTCGCTTCTCATTACTTCAGAGGATTGCACTCTGGCAGGAGCCTGTGCAGGGCTCGACTGTCGAATGGTTCCCCTGGAGGGTGCGCTTTGCTGAGTTCTTGACGGTTCTTTTCTCACCTCAGTTGATCTGGATGGGGTTGCTTCCCGACTTCCGAAACTTTGAGTAGCTGATGGAGTTGTCGTTGTACCTCTTTTTTGAGATTGAGAAGGCGCAGGTGTTACTGTCGGGTTTTTGCTTCCCTCTTTTCCCGAAGGGATCACTGATCTGCTCGGAGTTTGTCTTGTGGCAGGCTTCGTTGAAGATTGGCTTGATCTGGACGGAGTGTCGATAGTCCTTCCACTTGAGCTTTGGACAGGAGTGCTTACTCTTGACGGCGCAGTTGGGGTCAATTCCCGGCTGGATCTCTCGGTTTTGGTAGTCTGTGCATCCAAGACTCTTGAGGGTTTGAGCTCGGTAGTTCTTCCACGACTTTGCTGCACTTCAGGACGGTAAAGGTTGACCGAGTTTTTCGATATGGCAGCCCGGCCCGGGGCTTTACTGGCCTGAATGCTGTAAACCGGTACAAGGTTGCGCGTTACCCGTTCGACGTCCGATCGTTTTGGCCCCCCCACGTAATTGTGATTATTGTACACCACGGTATTGTTGATGATCGTGGTGTTGTTATACACTTTCACCTTGGTCTTGTATGGAGCGTAGTAGCGATAGGCGTGTTGATGATAGATTCGGTGATTTGGGATAAATACCCAGTGAAAGCTTGGGAGATTCACACTCACGTTAATAGACACGCCAGGGCCTAAAGGGGCCCAACCATAGTAGCCTCCGCCTGTTCTCCAGTTGACCCAAGCTGGGCCCCAGTCATAGCCGGGAATCCATGCCCAGCTTTGGAAATAGTCGTCGAAATACCAGCGACCATAGTGGAATGGTGCCCATCCCCAATCGTAGTTGGAAACCCACGTATTGCCGTATTCGGTCATGACCCAGTGTCCATCCGAGCCGTAGGGATGAAAATCCTGCCGAACTGCTGGCAACCAGATATATCCATACCGGGCATCTTTCACCCAGTCACCATAGGGCGAGAGCTCGTCGTAAAAGACCTGAAAACTCACTCCCATGTAATTTTTTGCATCCGCATGCTGCGGTGCGACGATGCCAGCGAGGAGAACTACTCCAAGGGCCAAGGTTCCTAACCATCGTGTGATAATCTGCGTGTTCATGGTGTTTTGTGGTTTAGTGTGAAAGATGAAGCTGTCTTGGTCAGAGGCTTTTGGATGACGGTGTTTTTGGATTTATTCTTTTGTAAAATCTTTGATTTAATAGATGAAAGTTTGAGATAGAAGGTTGCATGGTCTATTTCCAAAATCACGCCAGTTTTATAAAAATATCTATCAATGTTGGATTTTGTCTTTTCTTATTTTAAATAAATCCTGTAAATTGTCTTTACTTAATCTAAAAAATTTGAAAAATGAATGATTTTATAAATAAATTTTAGAAAACATACTTTTGCTAGCTTAAAATTAGATTACGAAAAGGAGTCGCCTAATCTTAATTTTTGGGAAAGTCCTTCAGAAATATTTTTTCCGCGAAGAGTGATTTTTTTCTGCTAAAATGAAAAAACCGGGACTTGAGATCCCGGTTGAATTGAATTATGATTTACTTCTTGCTTCATTTTTTAATCTTCCGTTTCAACTCCCCTCCCCGCCAAGTTCAGAAAACTTCTCTAAACCATGAGTGTTGTTTCATTTATCCTGAAACTGAAACCCACAATAGCCAAGAAAAAAGATAAAATGAAATCCTTGATATTAAAACGATACTAGACAGAATTGTGATAATCAAAACCAGGCAAGGTCAAAACTCTAGCTTCTTGGTTCTCAACTCATACTCTACCGACTGATACTGTAAGCTCACCCAATTGTCGGTCATTTTGTAAAAAAGGATAAACTTGAATAAATATTAAAAGGCAACAATACTATTGATTTTGGAGAGATAAAACAAAATACTATTTGTTGAATTTTCTAAAAGCGGCTATAAACTGATACAACAAAAAAGCGTAAATAATCTTGTATGCAAAATCTAATCCTTTCAACCAAGGACTAAATTCAATAGTCAGATTTTCACTGCTAAATATTTTATAATTTGATTCTACTTCTGATAGGAATGTTATTGGTTTTATAAAATAGGAATAATTCTGTGAAAGGAAATCAAAACCAGCTTCATAGGGTATATTAGTTTTTAACGCTAAGTCGAGATTGATGAAACCAAACATCAATACTATCATTAAAAGTATCCAGCACAGAGCTTTTTGAGGCATTGTACCATGAGCACTAGACCAGAAATTTAGATTTATAATTAATTTATCAATAAAAGTAAATAAACTATCGTTTTGTTGTTTTCTAAGTTCAAGCTCATAGGATTTGTAAACTTTAGAGTAATAAGTATTATCTTGCTTTTTTAAAACCAAAGCTAGTTCTGATACAAAGTTTAGTTTATCGTCAATTAGAGTAGGGGATTTATCAAGTATGTCAGTGCCTAAGAATTTAAAATTAAATAGTTCAAGACTGTTTATAGTACTATCCTTGCATTCAAAGTGTTTTATTTGATGTAGGAATGACGGACGCATTTTTATGTTATTTAATGACGATTTCCTAATAATGAATTTACATTCATCTATTAGCTCGAACAAATCAAAATTGATATTCTCTAAGCATGTAAAATTTTCAAATGTAATTTCCCTAGCCATACACCCTATGATATTAATTTCCCTGTTAACACCAATTCCTATTTTAAATGAATTTATATTGCAATTTTGAATAATAATATTTTTAGAATTAACTAAAGATAGAATTTTTAATTTGAATTTACTTTTATTAGAATTGCTTCGAATGACTAATTGATTAAACAAATTATTATTTAAAAACAAAAAACTCAGATTTAAATCCTTAGAATTATTTACATCAATAAGATATAAATCATTCCCCAAGCATGATGAAATTCTGAGGTCAGTTATTTTAGAATTTGAATAGGTTATTTTTTCTAATTTTGCATCATGTATATCTAGCACATCCAGTTTGGAGGAGTCAATTACTATACTAGCACTGTTTTTTTCAGATTCGTTTGAGTATATTTCTATTTTACATTTCAATATATTTGTAAAGTTAATAAAAGAGTTATTACTGTCACTATAATTTATATCAATAGTAGAGTTTTTAATCTCCTTGAAATCTAAATTTCTTCCACCTCCTTCGAATTTTAAGTGTGAGTTAGTTATTTTGTAGAATTCTGGATATTTATATCCACATTTTGAAAACACAATATCAGCATCTTTAAAATTTCCAAATTTTCCACAAATATAACAACTATCAAACTTAACATATTTCGGTTTAAAAATTGTTTCTGGAAATGGATAATTTATCGTCATTTTTTCAAAGATAAACACTAAGCCATTTTGTGTCTCCATGTCGAAGTATATATCTTCGTTATTTATTATATCTTGCTCGGTTCCTATATATGTGTATCCAGTAAGTCTAAAATCTTCTTCGCCGAAACATTCATAATGCTCACTAAAATATGTATAAGTATTCATAGAGTTTTTCCGTAAGTTTAGAGTGTATACATTTAACCGTGATTTCCTCCGTTTTTTTACGAAATGCCTCTTCTCCTTTCAGGCTTTCCCGGCCAAAACGACCAATCGATAAATGATCCATAATCTGAAGTCGAAAGTCTATGCTATAAATCTGCCGCTCATTCAAGGCTTTTTACTTTTGTCTCGTTTGACCTCGTTTGGTATCTTGACGCTATTTCCATGATGCTTATAAAAGTTCCCAGCGCCCTTTAAATCAGATTCGCATTACAAAATGAAACCCTTAATTTTGAACCTACACTAGACCATAACGTGACAACCAAAACCAGGCAAGGTTACTGTGTCTAGTGTCTTGATCCTTGATACTTGCATCTAAATCTTGATTCTTGCCTCTAAAATCTTGTTTCTTGATTCAAATGTCTAGCCTCTTTTTCAATCGCACTTCTCACTTTGACTGGCATAGTGACGCTCGCCGTTCACGTAGAGTTCTTCATTCACAAATTTGAGTTGCGCGACAAAAGGTGCCTTTTTATCCTTGTCAAAAGTCAGTGTCAAAGTTGCTTCAGCCGCTTTGCCTTCAACAGCCCAGGTTCCTTTCATCCCTCCTTTGTAGTCTGGATTGGAATCCTTCATCATGCCTTTTTTGGAGATCTGAGCTTGGAAAGTGCCGCCTTCGCAGAGATTTACTTTGGTCTGCTGCGCGCCGCCGATGAATCCTTCATAGGAGATCAGAAGCTTTCCCGATAGGAAGCCTTGCCAATCAAATCCTTCGTAAGGATCGACCTCCTTTGGAGTGGACAAGATGGCCGTTTTCAACATTTCCAACGCTGCCTGAGAAGTAAGTTCAGCATTTCCCTCTTCAGATATTGCAAGCACGGTAATGCAAGCTTCACCACATCTTGTCGCGGCAAAGGCTCGGTAGTTTTTCGGTGGCAGATAGTTGCCCACTGCCTCTGCATGGGAATAGAGCAAATCGCCCTCAATGGTAGGATCGGTCGCTCTTAACCTCACGGTCTCTGAGACATCTACCCCGGCTTTCCAGGATTCTGCAAGTTGGGTCAGATCGACCTTTTCCCTTCCGAAAACGAAGATCTCGCCAAATGTTCCGCTGGATGAATTGAGTAAGAAAACCTCGGTTTCTCTGGGAAGTACTCCAACCCAACCCTGGGGGATTTTAGCACTCAAACCATAGCGAGGTGCATAGATAGAATCTCCTGCATTGTACATTTTGCCAGGTTTGACGCGGTTTTTGAGGTTTTGGGCGAGGAGCACCTGGGAAAATGTCATCGCTCCAAGAAATATAGCCAAGGCGAAAGATCGGATCATAAGTAGCTGCATTTGACAGGTTTCATGTGGAAGTAGGAAGGCCGGAATAACGCCGGGTTGTTTGTGGGACGTAAATAGGGCAGGGTTTGTTAGTGAGACACGTCAATATTTTCGTTTGAAAATGCCTGACAGCGGCACAGCAGACACTCCGTGGAGGAAGATGCTCAGGATCACTGTCAAGGTAATGATGCTGATGATTTTTTCGTATCCCTCTATTCCGAGCGCGATGATCGCCATCAACATATAGAGGACCGACGCGATCCCTCTGGGTCCAAACCAGCCGATAAACCAGATGGTTTTCATATCGAGTCCGGATCTGAACAGGCTGATCGCCACCGGAATCATGCGGATCACAGTCAGGCTAAGAATGGCATAGACAAAAGACCTCCAATCCCAAAACTGATAGGAGATCGGTACGAGAATCATACCGACCAACAGGAAGATAAACAAGATCATGATTTGGCTGCCAGCCTCCCCAAATTCTTTCATTCGCTCGCGCAGGTGTTCATTTTGTGCGCCTAGTAACATGCCCGCCACGTAGGCGGCGATGAATCCATTTCCTCCCAGGAATTCTGCGCACCAGAAGGAAAGTACGGCGATAGAGACAGAAGCGAGCATCTGATAGACGTTGGCCATCATGCCTTTTTTGAAGGCGAGTTCTACCAATTTGCCGCAGCCCCAGCCGACTATTCCACCTATCACGGGGCCGTAGATGAATTGTTTGGCCACAAAAGTCAGCCAATATTGACCGTCAAACCCCTCGCCGGCGGAACCCGACAGCAAGGCAATGCATACCAGGATGGGAGGAAGGCCGATGCCGTCGTTTAATCCGCTTTCCACATTGATGGTTTGCCGTATTCTGCGGGGCACTTGCTCCCCGGTCACCACGGCCTGACCTAGAGCGGCGTCTGTCGGGGCGAGGATGAAGGCCATCATGATCAAGATTAGTGGCCTAACCTCCGGAAACATGGGGATGGCGATCACCGCCCCTGCTATCATCGTCAGGGGCAGTCCAAAGGTCAAAAGTCGGAAAGGCAAAGCCCGGTCTTTCCTAAGGCTCTTTAAGTCAATGGTAGACCCGTCGATGAATAATACCAGGAGCAATGTGAACTCCATCAGTGGCTTCACAAAGTCTGCTTTGGGACCTTCGCTGAGCAGCTCCAGATCAAAAAAGCTCACCAAAAGACCGATCACCACAAAAATCATCGGTGCAGTGATAATTGAGTTTTCCGCTTTTTTGGAGAAAAGTCCATATCCAAGGATCAGTAGGGCCATGAATACAACTATCGGATGATCATGCATAGTAGCGGTGTTTGTGTCGTTTAAGTTTAAAGGAGGAAAACCGGCAAGTTAGTTTTTGCTGGGTCAGACTTCCGCTGTCGGCGAGGAAACTCTCACTTTAATCAACTCCCCCATCACCCAATTGGCTCTCGCGCCTGAGATTCCTGTGCTTGGGCAGAGTCCGTCTCCCAATAATTCATCCACGATGCTTTGTATCAGCGGCTGCTGGATGTGCTTGGGCAGTTCGAATTGACATAGTTGAGGTTCTTTGCCGTCTTGAATTAAGGTAAATTCTCCTTTTCCGAAAGTCGCAAAGCGGATCTGCCCTTTGTCTCCGTCGATGACGACTTCATCAATTTCAGCCGATTGAGAAGAAGAAAAACACCAGTTGCCTGTGCCGAATACGCCGTCTTCGAAGACAAAACTTCCGACGACGATGTCTTCCACTTCGTAGGCTTTGGCTTGATTGCCGCAGAAGCCGGACGTGTGGGTGATTTTCCCAAAAAAGAAGTCCAGGAGATCGAGCTGATGGGAGGCCAAGTCGTAGAAGTATCCTCCTCCGGCAATCTCGGGAATGACGCGCCAGTTGTTTTCGAGTTTGGTGATGATTTCAGGTTCCACGATTTGCCGCATGTTGATGTGAACAGTTCTCACGGCTCCAATCGCGCCCTGACCCATGAGCTCTTTGATTTTGACAAAATGTGGCAAAGCTCTTCGATAATAAGCGACAAAAAGCGGTACGTTGGCCTTTTCGCAGATGTCGATCATCTCCAAGCACTCGGCATGGTTGCGGGCCATTGGCTTCTCGACATAGACGGGTTTTCCGGCGGCAGCGGCCATTCGGGTCAGCTCCAAGTGAGCATCGGGAGGAGTGGCGATGTAGATGGCGTTGACCTCGGGATCATCGATCAACGCTTGCGCGTCGGAGTACCACTTGCCCACGCCGTGGCGTGAGGCATAGTCTTGGGCTTTGGCGGCATTGCGGCGCATCACGGCGACGAGTTTGCAGTTTGGGATGTGATTCATCGCCGGAGCGGACTTGACCTCACAGACATTGCCCACACCTAATATACCCCAACGGACTTCAGAGTCAGAAAAATTTTTCATTTCGGAAAATAGGCAAAGTATTTAGGTTGTGAAAATAACTTGCACTATGGGCATTGGGACAGCGGGGATTTTCAATTTTTTGCAAAAGAAAAGAGGTCACAGTCCGGAGTTTTTTCCGATAAGTCTCATCCATTTCCCTCAACACTCACTGCCGAGGATTTTTCAGCTCTGTGAAGGTTGATTTACTTCAACGCTTCTATTGCCTTTTCCAAAGTTTGATCGATCCCTGCATCGATACCGGTCATAGTGTTCTTGCTGTAAATTTCCGGTGCCAAGCCGATGCCCTCGTAGGATTTTCCATCAGATAATAATACTTTTTGGGGTACCAAAGAGTAAAACCAGCCATTTGCCAGTTCGCGGCCAATCATCGTTCCATGGGCGCCGTTGGTGGTGTCTCCCGTTGTGGTGACATTCGGCAAAGTCGCGAATGCCATCACCGAACGTTCGCCTGCACTGATGGTGTAGCGATCGGTGAGCACGATTATCGGTTTGTTCACATAACTGCCCTTCGGATGAATACTCCAGTCATACCAATCGTCAAAGTCGTCTGGGCCTTTTCCATTTTTGGTTTTGCTTTTAAAAACGAATCGGGTTTGGTCGGTCAGGCGGCCGATTTCGGAGAAGCAGTACGTGAAATCCCCGCCTTGATTATGCCGGAGATCGATTATATAGCCGTAGACATCTGGAAATTCATTCAGAAAATCATTGAGTTTGAAAAAGTTGTCGCCCACATAGTCAAAATAGATATAGGCTAGATTGTCGTTTTTAATTTTCCCATAAATATAGCTGTCCTCATCACCGACTTTGTAGCCGCTTTCGAGGTAGGTTTTAATGACAGGAATACTGAAAAGCTCATCATCGATCAGCTCGCGCCGTATTTTATTTGAATAATAGATCTCCCTGCCTGGAGCAGTAAGACTGACATGTCCATCGTCAAACGTTCCCAGCATTTCGGATAAAACATCAAATAGCTCTGCGTCGGTCGTGGAAGAATTTACCATCGGACGATAGGTTGTATAAACTGCTTGCCAATCGATCTGCCTCTCTTCAAAAGGCGCATACTCTTCGTTGTAGGTAGTCCAGAGGTTTTCAAAGATGGCTTCCGGGTTAGTGGCAGGTGGTTCGATGAAAGCTTTTTCGCAACCAAACAAGAATACTGACAGTACCGCAAGTGCTATTGTTTTTCCAGTCGGTCTCATGGGTTAAAATTTAAGAGTGGCAGACAGATTCAGCGCATTGCGAAAGGAAAGTAGATTTCTCGGTTGGCTGGCATGGATAAATTCAAATGCATAAGCAGCGCTCAGATCCCATCTTTCACTTAGTGTATAGGAGTATTTTGCTTCTAAGTCAAAGGTTTGCAGCTTATTCCAAGTAGCTAACTGACCATCTCCTAAATAAGCCATAAAGGTCTTGAAGCCGGAGTGAGAAAAGATGTTTTCAATAAACTCATCATCATTGACCAGGTAGGGGGAGCGAGATAACCAAGACACAAAAGGCAGCTGAAGTGTTGCAGTCAAATGACTTTTCTCATTGATCGTAAACTTGTCCTGAACAAAGGCACCCAAACCTAAAGTCGCGAAATAACCAAAATTGCTAAACCTGCCATAGACATAATTCATCGCCTGGATATTGGTGGAAAACATACCTCCGATGGTCAGCGCTGATTTTTCCGTTACCAACACCTTCTTGCCGAGCGAGTAATCGAGGTCAACCAGGTTGAAGCTATGTGGATAGGCCGTTTCGAATTCTCCATATTCCGTGAATTCATAAGGATCTATGACCATCGGGTTGAATCCTGCATAGTTTAGCCGAACCGTCTGATATAGCTTGGCTTCTCGGGTATAGCCCAATCCGAAGTTCAGGAAAGAAAAGTCGTTGTGAATGTTTGGAGAAAATATCAGGTCCTGCCGCGCGAGGATGCTGGGGCCAAAACTCAAGGTCAATTTATTTTCTATGCCTAGATCCTGGGCTTGACTATGTATCGCAAGGAACCAAGTCATCACAAGTAAAAGTCTTTTTTTCATGATACCGAGTGGGGCTAAAAACTATTAAAAAACCAATCGATCTTGATCCGCATGGCCCATCTTATCGCTTCACTATCAGCTGATTGATAAGAGTCTGTCTTTAGGAAAAATCAAGCCGTTAATTTGATCGAAATATACTAGTTGGACAGAATTATTTCGTAAAAGTGAGATGTTTTCAAAGTTTTTTTTGCGGGTAAATCCAATGAGCATTTTGTTTTATTGATTCAAATTTACTCGGGAGAAATCAGTTTGTTTGAACTCGTGTGTTTCTAATAGATTCCCACACTATCTTTAAGTTTTGACCTCGTCCGTTCAGACATGAAAACCCTATTTGCCCATCATTGGTTTCTGGCACTTGCTATCGCTGCTGGATTCTATCCTCTCCAATCCGTTCAGACAGAGAAGTCTGATCTTGCCATTGAAATCCCACTTGGGGGAAACACCTACCAATCCCGCGGCGAGCACAAGGAGAAGATCAATGCCTCAGGCATCCAAACTTGGGAAAGTGAGGAGAGCGAGTTTAGCGTTTACTTTAAGTCAGATCTTGCTGCGGAGGTTTCTGTCGATCTGGAGATCTTGGCCCAAGCAGGCGAAAGCAAGATTTCCGTGAATCTGAATGGCCGCAGCTTGGAGCTCCAATTGTCCGCAGGTGATTCGGGTACCTACGAAGTAGGTCAATTGCCTTTACTTGCCGGATACAATGAGCTCAAACTTGCAGGCGTTGAGAAAGCGGGCGACGATTTTGCCCAGATCAAAAGTGTTTGGATTCGCCATGAAGGACTACTGAAGCTTGATTTTGTCCGCGACAATATCGACAACCGCTTCTATTGGGGCAGGAGAGGGCCGTCAGTCCATCTCAGCTACACGCTGCCGGAGGACAAAAACTTCCAATGGTTTTACAATGAGATGACGGTTCTGCCGGGAGAAGATCCGATCGGTTCCTACTTTATGGCCAATGGATTTGGCGAGGGCTACTTCGGGATTCAGGTAAATTCTGCGTCGGAGCGCCGGATATTGTTTTCGGTATGGAGCCCTTTTTCTACAGACAATCCCAAGGATATCCCTGAAGAGCAGCGCATCAAACTGCTGAAAAAAGGAGAAGATGTATATACCGGTGAATTTGGCAACGAAGGCTCCGGCGGACAGAGCTACCTTCGCTACAACTGGGTGGCCGGAAACACCTACAAATTTCTAAATTCCGTGGAGCCTGACGGCAATGGGAACACAATCTATACCGCTTATTTCTTCGCGCCGGAGCGGGGAGAATGGATGCTGATAGCAAGTTTTCTCCGACCGCAAACAGACACCTGGTACAAGCGGCCGCACTCTTTCCTTGAAAATTTTGTCCCGGAGTCGGGCAATCTTGAGCGACGCGTGTTTTTTGACAACCAATGGGTTGCGGATGCAGAGGGCAATTGGTCCGAACTGACCGAAGCCAAGTTTACCGGCGATGATATTGCCAAAAGAGGTTATCGAAGGGACATTGCGGGTGGGAGCGATTCAGGGAGATTTTACCTGAAAAACGGCGGCTTCTTCAATGATCCGACTGAGCTCCTGAGTATGCACCAAAGAAATGCAAAGGGAGTTCCGCCATCGATTGATTTTGGTAAATTGAAATAAACGAAGCAAGTAGTCAGACTTTAGTATCAAGATTTTGGTTTTGATGTATGCACCCAGTCAAAAAAAACCGTGAGTGTTTCCACTCACGGCTTCAAAACTTATTTTTCTGTAAGTCACTGTAAACTGTCAACTGAGACTGCTTGCTGAAAACGGATCTAAACTTCGAACCCTTTTCTGTACTCTCTGCCTACAAATTGGTTAGCTTCTTCGAAATTGGTGATTTTCATGTTTTCACCATCCCAAAGCAGCTTACGTCGACCGAAGAATTCGTCTCTCCCTTGTGCATTTTGGCGCTTGAGCATGTAGCTGCGGATCGCCAGGTTACCCATCAGAACAGTTTCAGTCATTGGGCCAGCATAGTCGAAAGACGAAGTCAGGCCTTTGTGCTCAGCGGAGCCAAATCCTGTCTTACAAGCTTCCACCCAAAGTCTCTGATGACCATATTCTCTCTCAAATCCTTCCTCTGTCTGCGGGCCCATTTCTGAGGTGCCGTCGTTCAGATAGAGTTTTGGCATCAGCGGTGAGGAGTCGTTGATATTGGTTGTGATGATTCCTTTTGAACCGATAATAAATACGCCGTTGTTGGAGCCTGAACCGCCGATTTCATGATCAGCGGGGATGATGTCCGGGTGAGCAGGTTTGATGCCGCCATCCATCCAGGTCATCTCGATCGGAGCGCGACTTTTAGCAGTCTCGGCAAAATGTAGCGTAATAAATGATGACGCGGGGCAGCCTTCAGGGTTGTAATTGGCATTCCACATCTGAGAATAAACCGCAGCCACGGAGCACTCTGCATCGGTTGGGTACATCAGGCCGAGCGTACGGAACGGAATATCGATCAAGTGGCATCCCACGTCGCCCAGAGCGCCAGTACCGTAATTCCACCAGCCTCTCCAGCCAAATGGGTGCAAGTCTGGCGTATATGGGATCTCCGGAGATGGGCCGAGCCAAAGATTCCAGTCCAAAGCCTCTGGCTTCTGACTAGGTGCTGGTGCCGGGAATGCGTTGCCCTGAGGCCATACCGGTCGGTTTGTCCAGATCTGAACTTTGGAAACAGGCCCGATGCGGTCTTCATCGACCCATTTCTGCACAAGTTTGAGCAGTGGGTTGGAGCCGCCTTGGTTACCCATTTGGGTTACTACTTTTTTCTCACGAGCCAGTTGCGTGAGCATTCTGGCTTCGCGGATGTTTTGAGTCATCGGCTTTTGGACATAGACGTGCTTGCCCCTTTCCATCGCATATTTTGCGGCCGGGCCGTGAACGTGATCCGGTGTGGAGATGGTCAATGCATCGATGTCCTTTTCTTTGTCGAGCATTTCCCGGTAGTCCGCATATAATTTTGCCTGAGGAAATTTTTCGACTGATTTTTTGGCAGATCCAGAGAAATCCACGTCGCAAAGTGCTACTACCCGCTCTCTGCCGCCGACAGATGCCAGCTCGATATCACTCGCTCCCTTGCCGCCACCGCCGATAGCTGCCAGATTGAGTTGGTCAGAGGGGGAGGTGAAACCTACACCGCCTAACACATGCCTGGGAACGATGAAAAATGAAGATGCAATTGCTGCATTTTTGATAAAGTCTCTCCTGGTTTGCCCCGAAGAGGGTTGCTCGGGTTTGTTCATGGGCTATGGATTTTATTGAGAATTAATAGTATGACAAAATAGGGATTAATGTATCCTTTATACAGGGATTTTATAAGAGGACTTCATTTTGGGGATAAAAGACTATTTTCATCCACAAGTTTTTCGCCCGATAGACAAGGATAGCTAAGCCAATGGAGTTTGGATTTTTGTGAAATCAAAAAAAAAATTGGAAATCCCAGGCAAATTAAGAAATCGATTGCGCGATTTAGCCAAAAGGTTTTTAGTCATTTTGGGTTGAAAAGTGCCTATTTTCAGCTTTGGAAATGGAAATTTGCCGTCATTGAAATTTCATCCAAGCCAAAGCTTTCCTTTACTTTGAATAATAATAGTCGAAAATAAATTTTGTCCTAGCCCAGAACTGCCCTATAAAATGATAGTTGGAGTCATCAAAGAGACCAAGGAATTTGAGAAAAGAGTAGCGCTCAGTCCGGATGTAGTTAAGCTTCTCAAAAAGAAAGAATTTGAAGTCATCATCGAATCAGGAGCCGGAGAGGGATCCTATTTTTCTGATCAGGACTACACCGATGCAGGTGCCAAAGTAGGTTCCGCCTCGGAGGTTTACACTGCCGATGTGCTCCTCAAGGTAAATATTTTGACGCTGGAGGAAGTCGCGCAAATGAAGAATGGCGGCGCATGTATTTCCTACATGTACGCCTATCAGTTTCCCGATGTCTTGGACGCAATGAACAAGAAATCCATCTCATCCTTTTCCATGGATGCAGTGCCAAGAATCTCCCGAGCGCAAAAGATGGATGCCCTTTCCTCCCAGGCCAACCTCGCAGGCTACAAATCAGTGATCCTCGGAGCAAACTATTTGGGGAAGATTTTTCCGCTGATGATGACAGCATCGGGTACGATCACACCTGCCAAAGTTTTGATCTTCGGAGCTGGCGTGGCAGGTCTGCAAGCGGTGGCTACTGCCAAGCGGCTTGGTGCTATCGTGGAAGTCAGTGATGTCCGTATCGAGACCAAAGAGCAAGTCGAGTCTCTCGGCGGAAGGTTTCTAACTGTCGAAGGAGCAGAAGCGGTCAAAGTGGAGGGTGGATATGCCAAGGAAGTCTCCGCGGAGTTTCTTGAAAAACAGCAGCAACTGATCCGCGATAAAATCAAGGACGCCGATCTGGTGATCACCACGGCATTGGTCATGGGGAGAAAGTCTCCGATCCTAGTCACCGAAGACATGGTCATCAGTATGAAGACCGGCTCGGTGATCGTCGATATGGCGGTGGAGTCGGGCGGAAACTGTGCGATTTCGGAGAAAAACAAAACCGTGGTCAAGCATGGCGTTACTCTGGTCGGCGAGTCAAACCTGCCTTCCCTTTTGCCTGTCAACGCAAGCCAGCTCTACGCAACCAACATTTCCACCCTTCTTCTTCATCTGGCCAGCAAAGACGGATTTGCGCTGGATATGGAGGAGGAAATCACCAAAGGCGTATTGATCACCCATCAGGGACAAACCGTCCATGAATTCACCAATAGTATACTTAATAAATAGACCCCTGAACTATGACTGTATCAGCATTACTTATACTGATCTATGTTCTTGTCCTGGCGAGTTACCTGGGATTTGAACTGATATCCAAAGTACCCCCTACACTTCATACACCCCTCATGTCCGGCTCTAATGCGATCTCGGGAATCACCATCGTCGGTGCCCTGATTGCCTGCAACGAAATGGGCTATACCTCCATGGCCAAATGGCTGGGAATGTTTGCGCTGATCTTAGCCTCTATCAATGTGGTGGGTGGCTATGCCGTGACTGATCGTATGCTTAAAATGTTCAAAAAGAAATGAGTACTGCGATTCAAATAGCTTATCTGGTAGCCTCGATCTTGTTTATCACAGGCATCAAACTTCTCGGCAAAACCAAGGATGCCCGAAGAGGAAATATGTTGTCAGCCATAGGAATGCTGATCGCCATTATCGCCACCCTGTTGACGATCAATCTGCTCTCATATGTAGAGATTTTTGTTTGTATCCTCATCGGTGGAGCCATAGGGTTGTTCTATGCTACCAAGGTGGCGATGACCAAAATCCCGGAGATGGTTGCCTTGTTCAACGGTTTCGGAGGTTTGGCCTCTTTTGCCGTAGCGCTTTCTGATTACTTCCAAAAGAGCAGCGCTACAGGCGTGTCTCTCGATGCAGTCAATCTCACCAGTATCATCATCTCGGTCCTGATCGGCGGGGTAACATTCACCGGTTCAATGATCGCGTTCTTAAAACTGGACGGGAAAATCTCCGGACAGCCGATCACATTCAAGGGACAACATCCGCTTAACTTGCTACTGCTGATTGCCTTTGTGGTGACCTCAGTTTTGGTGTTCCTCAATCCTGGCAATTTGGTATTCATCGGCGTTTTGATTGGGATTTCTTTGCTCTTGGGTATCCTGACCGTGATTCCGATCGGTGGTGCGGATATGCCGGTGGTGATTTCCTTGCTGAATTCCTACTCTGGTATGGCGGCCTGCGCCACAGGTTTTATCCTAAACAATAATGTATTGATCGTGGCGGGTTCGCTGGTAGGTGCCTCGGGGATCATCCTCACTCAAATCATGTGTAAGGCCATGAACCGCTCCCTGACGAATGTGTTGTTGGGAGGTTTTGGACAAACTGTAGCGACAGGTGGGCAAGATGGTCCTGCTATCGTGGTCAAAGAGATCGGAGTCGAAGAGACTGCGATGTTATTTGACGGAGCTTCGTCGGTGTTGGTCGTTCCTGGATATGGTATGGCAGTCGCACAGGCGCAGCACGTGATCCGCGAGCTGATGGAGCAGTGCGAAAAGCGAAAGATTGACTTCCGCTTTGCAATTCACCCCGTGGCGGGACGTATGCCTGGACACATGAACGTGCTTTTGGCAGAAGCCAATATCAGCTACGACAAGCTGATCGAGATGGAGTCCATCAACGACGACTTCCCGAACACCGACTTAGTCTTCATCGTTGGAGCCAATGACGTGGTTAATCCAGCCGCCCGCACCAATCCCCAAAGCCCGATCTACGGCATGCCAATCCTCAACGCGGACAAAGCACGTACCGTGATTGTCTCCAAACGAAGCATGGGGAAAGGCTACGCGGGTATTGAGAATGAACTCTTCGGCTATCCAAACTGCCTCATGCTTTTTGGAGATGCGAAGCAGACCATCACCAAAGTGGTGAGCGAAATGAAGGATATGAGTTGATAATATTGAATCTAAAACAAGACGGGCTTTCCTATTTTGGGAAAGCCCGTTTTGTTTTAGATGTAGATGATTTACAAAGTTAGACGCTTGACATTTTGAGCTGTTGTAGATCAGAACCCACGGTTAGATTTGACAAAGTTCTGAGGTTAAACCCTGCGATTTAATGGATTCGATCGCAGAATCGGTTTGAACCTTGTTCTGGCAAAATTATTGTTTAAAATACCGATATGCACTTATCCCTCGTTACCTCCGTACTGCTGACTTTTGCAGTTTTTTGGAATCAGATCGAATACCAACAACTGATTGGAAGTTGGCAGCTGACGCATTTTGAAGGAATGGAAAAAATCGTCAACTCCTCACAATACCAGAATGCTTCTGCTGCAGAGAAAGCCGGTATGGATGCCCGGATCAATTACCGTTTGGAGAATACGGTCTACCAGTTTGAAGAAGGAGATCTGCTGAAATTCACTGATTTGGAAAATCAAACGGTAGTTCAGAAAGAAGCCAAGATCGAAATAAAAGAGGGTAATATGCTGCTGATCCATGAGGAGAGGGGAGACAGACTTGCGAAGATCGTCGAGTTCTCAGACGACAAAATGGTTCTTCAACCTATCAGCAAAAACTCGGTTTCGGGGAAGCTAATCTTTGAACGGATAAAGAAATAGCCCTTCGATAGGCTCGGGGATCATACGAAATGGTCAGCCCCGGTGATCTGCCTGACAATAATAGAAATGAAACACCCTTAATATAGACTGAAAGCCATCTGAGATTCTCGGATGGCTTTTTCATTTTAGCAGAATTTTGCCAATTCAAGAGGGGGGCGTTAGCCTCTTGTCTTTGACCTATCTACTTTAAAACCAACTCCAACTGCCTCGGTAATAGCTGGAAGCTCTTCCTGTGCCAGATTGTGCTTCCGAATTTTTCAATACCTACCCGATGGGCGGTGGTTGGATACCCGGCGTTTCGCTCCCATGCAAAATGTGGGTATTCCTCCGCCAGCTTTTCCATCAACTCATCCCGGTATACTTTGGCCAGGATAGATGCTGCTGCGATACTGGCCATTTTTCCATCTCCTTTGACGATGCAGGTGAAGGGAATCGTCAGGTCAGATCGCCAGCGATTACCGTCTATCAGCAAGTGTTCGGGCTTTTTTTTCAGATTCAAGACTGCTCGTTTCATTGCCAGAAAGGATGCATTCAGGATGTTGACCCGATCGATCTCTTCCACGCTCGCTTCGGCTACTGCCCAAGCCAGCGCGTTACTTTTGATCTCTTCGATCAGATCTTCTCGGTTGGGTTTGCTCAGTTTTTTAGAATCATTGATCCAGGGATTGGAGTAGTCGGAGGGTAGGATGACTGCCGCAGCCACCACCGGCCCGGCAAGGCATCCCCTACCGACCTCGTCACAGCCAGCCTCAATCCGGTTAGCTTCTAAATAGGGGAGTAACGACATCATGGTTGACTTCTGAGGTTTTGTAATACTTGTGGATCATCTCGGCCACAAGTCCTGTCCAGCCTGTCTGATGGGAAGCGCCGAGCCCTTTGCCCGTATCCCCATGAAAATACTCATAGAAGAGGATGTGATCCTTGAAATGGGGATCCTCTTGGAATTTCTGGTTCTTGCCAAACATCGGGCGGTGACCATTTTCATCTCTCATGAAAATCTTCATACACCTCAGGCTAAGCTCCTTGGCGATGATGTCCATAGTCATGAAATTGCCGGAGCGGACGGGGTATTCTATGGAAAAATCTCCTCCGTAATAAAAGTCAAATTTCTTAAGAGATTCGATGATGAGGAAATTGATCGGAAACCAGATTGGTCCTCTCCAATTGGAATTGCCACCAAACATCCGGGTTTCAGCCTCACCTGGCGTATACTTGATTGATAAGGTTTCACCACTGATTTTGAGTGTATAGGGATTGTCCTTGTGGTATTTGGAAAGCGATCTGATTCCATACTCACTCAGAAATTCGTCGGAATCCAACATCTTTTGGAGGACGCTTTTCATTCGGTGACCTCGTAGAAGGGAAAACAAACGTCGTTTGTCGTATCCGGGTTGAATCCAGCTGGATACCAGCGCTGCCAATTTGGGTTTTTCGCTCAGGAAAAAATCCAGTCGCTTTTTGAATTCAGGTAGCTTTTCAAATAGGTCTTCGCGAATGGGTTCGACTGCGAAAAGCGGGATCAGACCAACGATAGATCTTACTTTTAGCTTTTTTGGGTCTTTCCCTTTAAGGTGAAAGATGTCATAAAAGAAATTATCTTCATCGTCCCAAAGGGAGATGTGCTCCGAGGAGATGTTATTCATCGCTCCGGCGATGTAGAGGAAGTGTTCCAGGAATTTGGTAGCACTATATTGGTACACTTTATTGAATTCGCAGAGATCCAATGCAATTCTTAGCATGTTGAGCGAAAACATCGCCATCCATGACGTTCCGTCGGCTTGTTCTAGTTTTCCCTGGTAGTGCTGGGCATGATTTCTGTCGAAAAGAGAGATGTTGTCCAGCCCGAGGAACCCACCTTCGAAGATATTTTTGCCTTCTGAATCCTTGCGGTTGACCCACCAAGTGAAGTTGAGCATGAGTTTGTGCATCGCACGCTCGAGAAACTCCTGATCGCCTTTGCCTCCGTTTACTTTCTTATCAATCTGATACACCCGCTGCACGGCGTAGGCATGGACAGGCGGATTCACATCGGAGAAATTCCATTCATAGGCAGGGATTTGACCATTGGGATGCATGTACCACTCGTTGAGCAGGAGCAAAAGTTGGTTTTTGGCAAATTCCGAATCGATCCTGGCGATAGGAATGCAGTGAAATGCCAAATCCCAAGCGGCGTACCATGGATATTCCCACTTGTCAGGCATGGAGATGATGTCGTAGTTTTGGAGGTGTCGCCAGTTGTGATTTCGACCACTCTTTCGTTGTGCAGGTGGAGAATAGCGCCCGGCATCGCCCTCCAGCCAGCGCTCGACATCGTAATAGTAAAACTGCTTGGACCACATCATACCCGCATATGCCTGCCTTTGGATGGACCTCAGGTCGGGATCAGTTACCCGTTTTTGGATCGCGTCATAATACTCGTCCGCCTCCTTTTTTCGCAAGTCCATATTTTCCCGGCAGGCATCCAAGGCATTTTCTTCCTGTCGATGCTGCATGCGCATCTTAATCGATTTTTTACCCCCAGCTGGGATCTCCAGTTCATAGACGGCCGCTACTTTGGTTCCGGTATTTGCTGGATTTAGCCTGGATCTATCCCCAGAGACGATGAAATCGTTGATCCCATCCTTTGTATATTTTCTTTCGTTCGGAATGCCATAGAGTTTTTCCCGATTGGTTTCATTGTCACAGAAGAGCAGGTCTTTATTAGAGCAAAACGTGAAAATATAGTTTCCTGTCTTAGGGCTGAAAGCCTTGGCAGTATGCTCATCGATCTTGGTGATTCGGGGCATAAAGGGCTCATGTCCGGTAAACCAGGTTTTTCTAAACCATGCCGTTGGCATCAGGGTAAGCTTGGCTGCTTCGGGGCCGCGATTGTGCACTGTGACAATGGAGATGATGTCTTCCGAGTCGATTTTGGCATATTCGATAAAGATGTCAAAATAGCGGTCTTCGTCAAAAATTCCGGTATCGATCAGTTCGTATTCGTCCTGAAGCTTGCTTGCTCTTCCGTTTTCGTCGATGAGCTTTTGATAGGGAAATTCCTCCTGAGGATACTTGTAGAGCATCTTCATGTAGCTGTGCGTGGGCGTGGAGTCGAGGTAGTAATAGATTTCCTTGACATCTTCGCCGTGATTTCCCTGATTACCGGTGAGACCAAAGAGGCGCTCTTTGATCAGGGGGTCTTTACCGTTCCAAAATGCCCAAGAGAGACAGAGTCGCTGCTGGTGATCTGAGATCCCGGCGATTCCTTCCTCTCCCCATCGATAGGCTTTGCTTTTGGCATCTTCGTGGGTCACGTTTTCCCAGGCAGCTCCGTCGGGACTGTAGTCCTCTCTGACTGTTCCCCACTGGCGTTCTGTTAAGTAAGGTCCCCATTTTTTCCAATGTTTATGGCGCTCCTTATCCTCCTTTAATCTTGTATTTTCAGCTGACATCTAGGTCTTATAGGTTGGGCGAGCATCGAAATTAGAATTTTCTGGTTAGTAAGTCTAAAGAAAATTTGAAGGTTTTTTGTTCTACACTTGTAGAATTCAATTTTGATTCTACATTTGTAGAAAAGAAAAAAGGATGAAACTCTCCCCCGGCGAAGAAGAATTGATGAATTATCTCTGGTCTTTGAAAAAAGCCTTTATGAAGGACTTGCTCGATGCCTATCCAGAACCCAAGCCGGCGGCGACGACGGTGTCGACGCTGCTAAAGCGCATGCAGGAAAAACAATTCGTTGGCTACCTGACGAAAGGAAACTCGCGAGAGTATTTTACTCTGGTGACCAAGGAGAATTACTTCTCCAAGCACATCAAAGGCTTGATCAAAAATTTTTTTGACGATTCTCCTGCACAGTTTGCCTCGTTTTTTGCCTCCAAGACAGAATTCAGCAAGGAGGAACTGGAGTCCCTGAAATCAATCATTGAAGATAAACTCGAAAAAAAATGATCGTCTATCTCCTCAAATCCATGCTTTGCCTGTTGGCATTGCTCCTGATCCATCGGCTGCTTCTGCAGCGGGAAGTGCTCCACCGCTTCAATCGGTTTTTTCTCTTGGCGGCAGTGATCGGATCGTTTTTGATCCCGCTGTATACCATCGAAGTCTCAGAGGAGGAAGCCCCGGAGATGATGCTGGAATCACAGGAGGCGGTTCAGCATTCCTCTGAAGAGTTGGGAGCTTTTCCTGTAGTAGGAAGGGGTGAGGAGTTTGATTCCATTGAATCCGGCAAGCAGGAAATTGCCGTTTCTGCGGAAATTCCGAAAGATCCTTTCCCTTTGCAAAGTGTCCTTTTGGGAGTTTACTTGATGATTTCGGCGATTTTTCTGTTTCGATTTTTGAAAAATCTGACGCAACTGAATACCAAGATCCGAAGAAATCCTCATGTCGGATATCGCAACGAAACGCTGGTTTTGCTTCCGGAAGTATCGTCACCTTTTTCGTTCTTGAAATACATCTTTGTGTCGCGACCTACCTTTGAAAAAGAGGGGATATCCGATGCGGTTTTTGCCCATGAGCAATGTCATGTCAGAGAGCGGCACAGTTGGGATGTGCTGTTTATCGAGGCGCTGAGGATACCGTTTTGGTTTCATCCGGGCTTGTATTTTGCCAGCCAGGCGATCCGGCTCAATCATGAATTCATTGCAGACCAAGTGGCGCTGAAAGCCACTTCGGTCAAAGAATATCAACAGCAGCTTTTGCATTATCTCAACGCAAGACCGATGCAGACGATGGCCAGCAGTTTGAATTTTTCGCTCACCAAAAAAAGATTGGCCATGATGAAAAAGAAACCCGGCAGCCCGCTTGGCTGGCTGAAGATTCTCGCGTTGGTTCCGCTGATAGGAGCCCTGGTATATTTCTTCGGAGAGAAGGTTGAAGTCCAACCCGAAGAGGTGGCGTCCGAGATCCAGGTTCCAAATGAGGACAGTCCTGTGGTCAACGTAGAGACGAATATCCGGATCATCTCGGATCGTGTGGTCGAAGTCGATGGCGAATCCGTGCCTATCGAAGAGCTTGCCAAAAGGCTCGATGGGATCAAGGGTAGCCAGCCTGTCGTGCGGTTTTCCGCTGCTCCCGGTGTGAAAATGGGCACCTTGGGGGACGTGCAGGAGATCCTGAGAGGAGTGGAGTTCAGGCGGGTGGTATATGACAGTCAAAACTTTGGTGATGAGGTGTCTGACCCGGAGAAAGAAGCGCACTATCGCGATGTCTATTTTATCATAGAGGATGTAAACATGGATTACATCTCCAAAACCTACAGACAACTATCCGACTCAGAAAGAAAGAAACTGTATTTTAGTTCTAATGTTCCGGCCAAGATGGCCTTGAGCCAAGAACAATTGGATGAATTGGTCAATGAAGAAAAATATGCCTTGTGGATTGACCAAGTTGTGGTTTCAAATGAGAAGCTAAAATCATACAAGCCCTCGGACTTTGCTTTTTTGATTCAATCCTCAGTACGTGAGGTCGCAAGAACGGGCAAATTTCCACAGCCCTATCAAGTTCATCTCTACACGCAGCAAGGCTATGATCAACACTTGGGAAAGGATGCGGCTTTTAGAAAGCCGCTTACTAGTCAAGATACGATCACTCTGACCCAAAGAAGAGTGACTTGGCACAAGGATATCCAGAAATACCCTGACGCAAATACCGCCTACCTCCAGAAAAATGCCCGCTACGAAAAGTTGAGAACTTCCGGGACGATCTACATCCACAAAATTCCAGAGGAGAAGGCTCTGCTGGATAAGCTCTATCAGGAGTTGGAGAGTGAATACTCCCAGTCATCAGATAAGAGGAAAAGGAGTCTGAAGGAACCCATCGTTCCAAGCTCTGACATCCCGAGGAAGGGAGATCCAAGGGAAAACTCCTCCGAACAACCAGCTATTCAATCTGTTCGGAGAGCAGAAGGAAGTGATGTGGCATACACGTTTGTTTATTCTCCTCAGCTTCACAGCAAATCGCTTCAGGAGTACCTTTCGGTCTATGGGCAATATCAGACCCGAGCCTATGAAAACAGGCCTTTTTCCCAGCCCGACAATCAAGAGATCCTGGAACAGCAAAAACTGTTTAAAACCTTGGAGGCAAAGTACAACCGCCTTTCTTTTGAAGATAGAAGAAGGGTGAAGCGAGCGACATTTCCCTATGTCAAACTGAAAAATGACGGAAAGGAAGTCTTTGTGAAGATAGAAGACCTGAGTCCCGAACAGAGAAAAGAGTTGGGCTGCTAACCCATAGCTGGGAGACCATCGTGGGAGGGGGACTCGCTGATCTTGGGCGTACGTCTTTCACTTTCCAAAACGAGGCTCCGAAACAGCTCAGGCCAACTGCCCACCCAGTCACGATAGACCAAGGATGCTTCGGCATCCTTTTTTTGTATCTCGGCCAGCTTGGCAAAATCAAATTTTTCGGAAGCGATTCCAGCTCCTGACGCTTCTCCGTCGAGTGCGTTACAGGCTTGCTCGTATTGCCCTGAAACGGGAATCATCATCACTGGTTTCCCCAAGTACATGGCCTCGCACACCGATTCAAATCCGGCCGTACAGACCAGACCCTTGCAAGCTGCCATGTCCTGGAGAAATGTTTGATCATTGACTCGATGAAAACTAAGATTGGCAAGTGGTTGCTCCGTCTCCGCTGCATCTTTTTTATCCCAATAGGCTTTAATCTGAAGTTTTGGATTGGCTTTGGCGAAGAGGATCACTTCGTCTGCGTAGCCGGGATTAACCATGTAGGCAAGGAAGAAGTCTCCATTCTGCGGAGTCAAATTTTTGACTCGGTGCCGCAAAAGCGGTGGAACCACCCGGATGGATTCCGGTGAGTTTTCCTTTGGCAAAAACGAAAGCGCCAGTCGCTCATCCGCTCCCAAACTGGTCAGATGGGTATTGACCTGAAAAAGCACTTTGTCAATCGGTCTACCCGGAGCAAAATGAAAGTCCGGATGCCTGATCAGGTATTGATGTCCGATTACCCAGAAATGAGCTTTCGGACGAAAGAGGAAATTGTAAATCCCACCCAACAGATCATAAAAATTGAGGATCACGTCCGGTTGCACTTCCTGCATCAGTTGGTCAATTTGTCGGAGACTTTGCCAATAAGACTTTGCCTTTAGACTGTTCTTCCAAATCGTTTTGCCAATCAGGATTTTTTTGTCCGAGCCATCACATTCGAAGTTTGGACTCACCACCTCCTTGATCGGAGCTTTGATTTCTCTTTTGAAAAACTCGGGGATTTCCCGCCTGTTGCTTTTTCCTACGATCACTCCGCCGAGCTCGTGGCCTTGGCTTGCGAGCAGCGTGGCAAAAGCAATCGCCTGAGTGATGTGACCCCTGCCTTCACCTTGTACTATGAAAAAAAACTTCATTGTCGCCGAATGCTTGGGGGTGTGATTTCGTCGTCGTCACGGGTTTCAAAAGAAACCTGCCGCATCGGAACGATGTTAGCTTCAGCCTGTGGAGAAAGGGGGTACTGAGCGTCGATTTGGATTCCTTTGAAGTCAATCTCCCGGTAGTAGATCAGCTGCCAGTTGCCCTCATGATCTTCGGCCAACGCACTCATTGTCTCCACCCAGTCGCCAGAGTTGAGATAGTGAACGCCGTCGATCATGCGGTTTTCAGCCTGGTGAATGTGCCCGCAAATGATTCCGTCGCAACCCTTGGACTTCGCCATCTTGGCGAGTTCGGTCTCGTAGTCATCGATGTAAGAGACTGCCGATTTTACCTTTCCTTTGATGTATTGCGAAAGCGAATAATAGGGCAAACCAGCCTTGAACCGATAATGGTTGACCACCCGATTGAGCCAGAGCAGGAAGGTGTAGCCCAGATCGCCCAAGTAGGCGATCCAGCGGAGATTAGTCGTGACGCTGTCAAAGACGTCGCCATGGGTGATGAAGTACTTTTTGCCAAAAGACTCATAGTACATATCGGTGAGGATGTGCAGCCTGCCGATCTGGAGGGGAAGGATTTGCTCCAAAAAGTCGTCGTGGTTGCCGCGCAGGTAATAGACGTTGGTGCTGTGATTCTCGATCATTTTCAGGATTCGGTTGAAAAATCGGGTGTGCTTTCGCTTCCAGCTTCCGGATTTTTTAAGCTGCCATCCGTCGATGATGTCTCCATTGAGGATGAGGTTTTCGCAGCGATACTGCTTGAGAAAGTGGGCGATCTCTTTGGCTTTGGAGCCCTTCGTCCCAAGATGAACGTCGGAAATGACAATCGTTTTGAAGAATGTTTTCATTCGACTTCTTTTGATTGTTTGAAATTTATACCCTCAGAATAAATCCATCATGTTTAGGTTGTTATGAATTTGTTTTGAAATCAGAATTTTCTTCCGCGAAGATGAATAGAAGGTTAAGGGAAGGTGAAAAAGGTGTATGATTCTCCAAATTTAGAAACTGCTATTTCTGATGAGATTGCTTCGGGGCTGGAGACTCTCATCCGGTTTTAGCCTGGATTAATCGCCCCTCGCAAGGACGGCTCCGGCATTGATATCCCGTGCTTCAATCGGAGCCGTCCCTGCGAGTGAGGCACGAGCGAAGCAGTCTCCAAATTAAATACCTGCTATCTCTGAAGAGATTGCTTCGGGGCTGGAAACTCCCATGCAGTTTTAGCCTGGATTAAATGCCCCTCGCAAGGACGGCTCCGGCATTGATGTCCCGTGCTGGGCCAGTTGCCGTAGGCATGAACGATTAACTAGCCAGCCATTTCAATGGCTGGATTCCGTAGGCCGAAGAGAGAGAAAAAAAAATGCCGTAGGAATGGCCGATATAATATCCAGGATTTCAGAGGAAAGAGAAGTTGCCCTTGTTCACAAAGGATTGTAACCCCCAGCGATTGGGCTTTTATTTGAGCGGTACTAGTCATTCCTAGCCTGCTTTTTAGCTTCGTCTCTACGAAAAACCAACCAAATGAGGAAAACTATACTTGCATTTGGGATGATCTTGGCCTCGCTGTCGGGATTTGCCCAGGAAAAAGTCTATCCGGGAAACTACGAGCTGGCTGCTCGCTTTTCTCCGGAAAAAATGAAAAAGATGGTCTTCTCTACCAGCGTGGATGCGCACTGGATGAAAAAATCCGACCGCTTCTGGTACGAATACGAAACCTCTGATGGCAAAAACTGGTATGCAGTCGATCCTGCAAGGAAGACTAAAACCCAACTTTTTGACAAGGACAAACTTGCCGCAGAGATCACTAAAGCGGTCAAGGATCCCTTCGATGGGCAGCATCTCAAGTTGGACGATCTCAAGCTGATGGGAGATGAAAACACCATCCGATTCAAGGTGAAGAGCACCGCCGACGTGCTAAAGTCCGACTGGGCGGAGCTCAAAGAGAAAAACAAGAATGCCAAAGACTCTATGGAAAAGAAGGTGCATACCTTCCTCTATAACATCAGCACCCAGCAGCTTACCGAGATCGCAACCGAAAAAGATCCCAAAAGGCTTATGTGGGCGAACATCGCCCCAGACTCTTCACGAGTGGTGTACATGAAGGACTACAACCTCTACTGGATGGACAAGGCCAACTTCCTCAAGGCGGTGAAGGACGAAAAAGACTCGACCATTGTAGATAACCAATTGACTACAGACGGGGTGAAGGACTACAGCTACGGCTTTGAAGGCCGTGGGGATGACAACGTGGAGGAGGAGAAAAAACAGAAGGAGCGGAAGCGAGTCGGAGCACTTTGGAGCTCAGACAGCAAGCAGTTTATCATGACCCGCACCGATGAGCGGTCGGTCAAAGACCTTTGGGTACTTCATAACACGAAGGATCCGCGTCCGACTTTGGAGACGTACAAGTATGCCATGCCGGGAGAAAAAGAGCAGCCCAAGACGGAATTGTTGCACTTTTCCTTTGACAAGATGGAGCTGAAAAATCTGCCGGTGGCGACCTTCAAAGACCAAGGTATCAACCTTTGGTCTACGACTCCTGCGACCAATACGCGCGACGATGACTTCCGCCCGGCTACTTGGCTTGGCGATTTGGAAGGGTTTTACTTTGCAGTGACTTCCCGCGATCTGAAGAAAGTGGACGTCGTTCGGTGGAATCTGGTTTCAGGAGAAAAGCAAGTCCTGATCGAAGAGCGAAGCAATACCTACATCGATCTGGAGAAACTCGAAATCGCAGGAAATGACCTGATCTGGTGGTCGGAGCGTGACGGATGGGGACACTATTACCTCTATGGGAAAGACGGCACACTCAAGCGACAATTGACTTCCGGACCTTACCACACTGCTGGTGCGGCACGGGTGGATACCAAAGCGAGAAAACTCTATTTCACCGCGAATGGCCGTGAAAAAGGAGAAGATCCCTACTATGAGCACCTGTACAGCGTCAGCTTGGATGGCGGCGCGGCGAATTTGCTCAATAAGGGTGACTTCAACCACGACATCAGCATCAATGACAACGCGAGCTTCTTTGTCGACAATTTCTCACGGGTAAACACCACTCCTGTGGCTGTACTTTATGACAAGGCTGGGGCAAAGGTGATGGATCTGGAAACTGCGGACCTGAGCCAGCTTTTTGCCGCAGGCTATCAGTTTCCCGAGCCGTTCAAGTTCAAAGCGGACGACGGCATCACCGACCTCTATGGCGTAATTTACAAGCCTTTTGACTTTGACTCCATCCGCAAGTATCCGATCATCGAGTATGTCTATCCGGGGCCTCAGACCGAAGCCGTCAACAAGGCTTTTGGAAGAAGTCTCGACCGCACGGATCGTCTGGCACAGTTTGGCTTTGTGGTGATCACCCTCGGCAACCGTGGCGGCCACCCGGCGCGATCCAAGTGGTATCACAACTATGGCTACGGCGACCTGAGGGATTATGGATTGGCGGACAAGAAGGCAGCGATCGAGCAGCTCGCAGATCGCTATGACTTCATCGACCGAAGCAAAGTCGGAATCCACGGACACTCGGGCGGGGGATTTATGTCCACGGCGGCGATGCTGGTGTATCCGGATGTGTTCAAAGTGGCGGTTTCCTCCGCAGGGAACCACGAAAACAACATCTACAACCGCTGGTGGTCGGAGAAGCACCACGGTGTGAAGGAGCAGGTTTCTGCCAAAGGTGACACGACATTTGTCTATCAGATTGAGAAGAATCCAGAACTTGCCAACAACCTCAAAGGTCACCTGATGCTCAGCACGGGCGACGTGGATAACAACGTACACCCTGCAAATACAATCCGCATGGCCAATGCGCTCATCAAAGCCGGGAAGCGGTTTGAGTTTGTGATCCTGCCGGGTCAGCGACATGGTTTCGGCGATATGACAGAGTATTTCTTCTGGAAGATGGGCGATTACTTTGTGCAGCATCTACTTGGTGACAATACGCCGCCTCCGGTGGACATGATCCAGATGCAGCGGGATAAGCCGAAGGACAAGTAGGTGATGCCCTTCGACTCCGCTCAGGGCGACAATTGTGTCAGGTTGAGCGGAGTCGAAACCTTTTGCGGTAGATAGATAAGCTTTGAGGTCTTTTTCTGGCCTCGAACGTCTGGCAAAAGAATGCGGTAGAAACTCCAAAGAAAATCAAAAAGCCCGATTCTGTGAAAGAATCGGGCTTTTTGATTGTTGAAATAGGTTGTGGGACAAAGCGCAGGGAAGATCGGGTTTATTTGTTTGGCGAGGGACTAGGGTAAAACTCCTTTTTTAGGATTGTGTAATTGATCGAGTCGCCAAATTCCTTGACAGGCATGCGGCTGTCAGAATCAGGGAGTGTGTAAATCGGCATGCGAGACTGATAGGACGGTGGGCTAATAAAAGTAATCTCCCGATCGAGAGAAAATGGCCTGGGTTTCAATAAAGCATTGGAATCCAAACCTACCGTGTCCGGAGTGAAGGATTGGAGGTTTTCTGGGAGGGCGAATCTGGAGCCGGGGAAAACGAATAGGGGATCGGACTTGAAGTCTGGCTTTTGCTTATCCTGTGCCATCGCTACTGACGAAAATCCAAAAATCAAGAGTAAAAAACTGCCAAAGATTTTCATGGGAAAATGAGCTTGGTTTGGTAAAGTTAAAACGAGAGGGATTCTTCTAAGTTTTGAATTCAGTAAACTAAGTTCCGATAGGAGACTGTTTTACTTTTTCGAAACGTCTCGAAAGTCCAAATTGTGTCGAATCTGTAACCAATAAACCCGGCTCTGCAGGAAATTATCAGGGACAACTGTACTGGCGTATTGGGAATTGTAGGTCAGGGAGATACTCAGATTTTCGCTCCATTGAAGGGTTGGGCTGAAGACCAAGCGGTTCTGATCGAAGACTCGGTCAGTGACTTCCTTGCCGGCGTTGAGGAAGATTTCATTGCCGATGTTGAGAAGCATTTTTCGGGTTGGATCTTTGGTGGAAAGATTTGCGACAGGAATACTTACCATGAGCGCATAGCGGAAGCGGAAGTTAAAATCCACCGTTGCGGCGTCAAGTACTTCGTCTTTGAAAAAACGCTCCTCGATTCTTAGCCGATTGCTGAATTTCACTTTGCCCCAGGCGCTTTTGTGCAAAATTTCCTGATGAGGCCGATATTCATGACGGACAATTTTTTCGCGTTCATATACGCCAAGGTAGGCTAGTCCTCCGGAAACTCTCAATTTCGACGAAAGGGAATAGCCCATGGCTCCCCGGATGATGTAGGCGGATTTGTTGTCAAATCCGTCTCTCCAACGAAATCCACCGTCCAGCAGGACATTCCACTTTTCCGAAATCCGCCCTTCGTGATAAGATTGGATCCAGACCTGGTTGGAACTAATAACATTTTTCTGGGCAAAAGCGGAGGTGCTTAGCAATGAAACTGCGGCGATCATAGTGAGTCGAAACCGGGTTTTGTAAAGCGAGTGAAATCTCTGCAACTGAAATGGGGGATTTGAGCGTTTGAGCATGGAGTTTTCAATGTCCTACCAAGCAAATATCAATAGGAAAATCCTGCTCCAAACTATGCAGCTGACTTTTTCCATTTTGAAAGGAATAGTACCTCATTTTTCCTGTTTCAGAAGCGCTTTCTTGAGCAGAGAAGAAAGGCTTCGGTTCTAATATGCGTACCAGACTCTTTCACCCTGTCTCCAAGATTTTCACTAGAAATTGCCGTTTTCCCAAACCTTTTTCTCCTCAGTAATTTCCTCTCTCAGGATCGGATTGATGTCTCCTTTGGCTCCCCGAAGGAAGTGGACCGTGGTTCTGATTTCACGGGCGAGAGGATGGGTGATTTTGCCGATCTCCCGATATTCTTCGAAAAAGCCAAGTTCACGAGCTGTGATCTTTTCATCCTTTTCCCAGACCAGAATCAGATTGTCCACTTTTTCCTCCAAATCAAACCAATACAGGTAGTCTGCATTCATGGTCAGGGCTTGGAGTCCGGGAGTTTTTGAGTAAAAATTGATAGCACCGGCCTGTCCATAGTTGTCGCAGATGATCAGGGTGCGGCCTTCCTTGGACATCATTTGGTAGGCAGAATCCACCAGATGAGCCAGCTCGCTCCACCCTAACATGTCGGCGAAGTCTTGGGGCAGGGGGTGCTCTTTGCCGTCTTCCCAGCGGTTGAGACCGAGAAGTCCATAAGCAGGCGGTTTTTCGAGGATTCTATCCGGTGAAAAAAAGGGGTGGATCAGGGGAAAAGCAGGTAAAAACAGCAAGGGAGGCAGGACAAGGACGATGGGCCTTAGATTTCTTTTCCAACCGGTTGCCAGAAAATCAGAGAGCAAAATCGCTCCAAAAGCCAGCAACACGGGATACAGTCCGATGGCATAGTAGGCCTTACCCTGAAGATAGGTGAAGATCGCCAGCGTGAACAAAAACGTCCAGAAGATAAATTGAAAGCGCTGAAATCGTTTTGCCAGAATAATCCCGCCCAAGCCAATTGTCCAGATTATCAAAGACGGGTAGAAAAAGAGCAATTGCTCGGTGAGAAAGCCGATTCGACTCACATTGACGAGCTGGTACTTGCTCAGGAGGCTCATGTGGGTGAGCACCGGAAAACCGTTTTCGTACTGCCAGTAGATATTTGGCGCAACCAAAATGATTGCCATCAATAGCGCAAGGTAGAGGTGTTTATTTTGGAAAATGGAGCGACTGGGCGTGATCAACAGCGCAGGAAATACGCCCATCGCCAGGAACAGGATGTTGTACTTGTTGAGTACTCCGAGTGCAAAACTTGCGGCCAGAAAGTAGAGCCATTTGGAGTTCTTGGTTTGGAAAAAGCGGATCAGTGTATAGAACACCAGCGTCCAGCAAAGGATATCGACCGAATTCGGTTGATAGAGGATGTTAAGCCGGATGAGTGCCGAGCACAGCATCGCGATGGCGGCAAGAGACTGGTCGTAGAGATTTCCTCCTAGTCGCTTGACCAGATCCCAGACGAGCCAGATGGTCATTGCTCCGAGAAGCGCCGGAAAGAAACGTACCCAAAATACCGAATTACCCAGTCCTCGGATCAAAACCGACATCCAGGAAGTGACCGGCGGTACCGACAAATATCCCCAAGCCAGGTGGTCAGCTTGGTCTAAATGAAGAAATTCATCCCGGTGTAGCTCAAAGGCGGGGTGAACGGCGATGTATTGCAGGGTGAATTTGAGAAGAATAAAAAAGCAGAGGAGAGCGGTTTCTTTTTTCACTTCCGATGGAGGTTCTGGGGCAAAGCAAGATACCGAAATAGAGGAAAAATTAAACTGCGCTTTGGAAATATCGGTTGGATGCGGGAAAAGCTTCGAGTAAACGGAATGAACCAGCCGTGGTCTGTCCCCACAGACCACGGAGTAGAGATCTCCTATGCTATTTCCTTCGCAGAATAGATCTTGTGATAATACACGTAGGAAGTAATCAAAACGGCCAGGATGATCAATGGCATAAATGTCTGGAAGTCCCGCCCGTCCACCGCCCAGTGGCTGATGCATGCAAAGATGAAGTCAAACGCAAAGCCTGCATAGACCCATTCCTTGACACGCTTGGGTAGGCTGGGAATGACCAACAGGATGGAGCCTGCGATTTTGAATATCACCAGGGCAACGCCAAAGTAATCGGGATAGCCTAGGTGGCGGACGCCTTCTTTGCCCAGTTCGCTTTGCGAGTAGAGTGCGGGCATGACCCCCTCAAAGAGGAAGATGAATATTGTAGCGGCCCAGTAAATAATGACGGTTGACTTGGATGGTTTCATGGTGTTTGATGTTTTGCTTGACCAAAATTAGATCTGTCAAAAGCAAGTCAGCAACACCGATTCCGACATTCTGAATGGGGAATTCCGACAGCAGAGGACGGTGCACCGTCCAATTTGGATGTCGAGGCTGTTGAGAAACGGAATTTTATTTCGAAAATCAGCAGAAAATCTAATTACAGGTGCTTAATTCCTGTTTTCAGTAGAAATCGTATACCTACAGGAGGAACGTTCTTACTTTTTGGTGAATTGCTTGTGGTATGAGCAGGGTCGTTTCTGTTCCGGTAAGGATGTTCTTGGTTTTACCGGTTGGTTTTAGGAGAATCGTTCGTTGTTTCAGATCAATAAGTGCTGGTTTTGTGAGCTTCGTTTCTTGGTGATTGGGGTGGGAGCTTGGCAATTCTTGTCGGGAGGGTCCAAAGAAAAAGTTTAACCCCGTTCGGGGACGTAAAATTTAGGGCGTGATACTAAGTAAAAGGCAGCGAGTGTTCAAACTTTTCTGCCTCCTCAACTGAATGGTTCCGAGCCCGCCGAAGCACTTCCGATTGAATCACCCGTT
The DNA here is from genome assembly GCF_039523455.1 of Algoriphagus jejuensis. Taxonomy (NCBI): domain Bacteria; kingdom Pseudomonadati; phylum Bacteroidota; class Cytophagia; order Cytophagales; family Cyclobacteriaceae; genus Algoriphagus; species Algoriphagus jejuensis. Next base: position 63,857 of record NZ_BAAAFI010000013.1, read on the forward strand.
AAAAATCAGCTTAAACGTCGTGCCTTCGCCGAGCTTGGAGCGGACTTGGATGTTTCCCTTGTGGCGGCGCATGATCTGCTTGGAGAGGCTGAGGCCGATGCCGGATCCTTTCTTTTTGGTAGTGAAGAAAGGGATGAAGATCTTGCCCAATGCTTCTTCCTCGATCCCTTTGCCGGTGTCGCAGACTTCGAGAATGATCTTGCCGGCTTCGTCGATGAAGGCTTTGAGCGTGATGATTTTTTCCTCGGCCTCTTCCAATGCCTGAATGGCATTTTGAAGCAAGTTGATCATCACCTGCTCGATCTGGTTTTGATCTCCAAAAAGGATGAGTTCTTTCGGATTGAGTTCCTGGGTCAGCGTGATCCCCTGAGCTTCCAGCTGATTTTGAAGCAGGATTTCGAGTTGATCAAAGAGTTTTGCGATGCCGATAATCCCGAATTTCGGTGTGGGAATATGAGCGAGGCTACGGAATTCTGAGACGAAATTAATCAGGCCTTCGCTGCGTTTTTCGATGGTGCTCATTCCCATCAGAAAGTCCTCCAACTCTTCCTCTGACGCTGTTTGATTACTCTCGATGCGTTGCTCGATTTCGCCCTTGAGCGTGCCGGCGAGAGAGGAGATAGGGGCAATGGAGTTCATGATTTCATGCGTCAGGATCTTGACCAGGTTTTGCCAGGCCTCCATCTCTTTCTCCTCGAGCTCGGATTGGATGTTTTGCAGGGACACGAGCTTGAAGCGCTCGCCACGCATCAGCAGTTCGATCACATAAACCGAGAGCTGCATAATCCCATCGGGGTGGGCGATCTTGATGAGTTCCGAGCCACCCGTCCGGAGGTTTTGGACCGCCAGATGGAGTTCCTTGTTGATGACCTCGATCTCGGAGATGTTTTTGAGCTCATGTATGTCGAGGATTCTTTTGGCGGCGACATTCAGAATCTGTATGTCTCCGTTCTCTCCGAAAGTGATCAGGCCGATGCTGAGGTGCTTAAACACTGAGCGGAAATATTGGTAGTTGGCTTCTTTCTCCGCCTGATCTTCCTTGAGCTTGGCCAGGATAGCATTAAACTCAATGTGGAGATCATCAGTTTCGGTGCCGTCAAACTTCACGGGATAGAGCTGCGAGTACTTGTCCTGCTTGATGTTGTCCAGGAAAAGACGCACTTTTTTGAAGGAGCTCTCGGAGTATCTGACCAGAAAGATGATTTGGAATACCACTAAAATTAAAAACAGAGAAATCATAAAGACTCCCCAGTCATCGATGATGGCGTAAGCAAGCAAAAAGAGCGAGGCAGCGACCAGCGCGATGCGGCCCAGCAAGCCGACTCTATAGTCCATATTTTTCTAATCTTCGGTAGAGGGACGCTCGGGTCAAACCAAGTTCTTTAGCCGCTTTGGAGATGTTTCCGCCATTTTTGTCGATTGCGCGCTGGATTGTGCTACGCTCCATGTCGTCCAGATTGAGCGTGACTGAGGTGGGAGCTTTGTCTGATGCCGGCTTTGCAGAGAGGAAAAAGAAGTCCCTGCTATCCAGTTCGTCTCCCTCAGCCATGATTATTGCCCGTTCGATGGCGTGCTGGAGCTCGCGGATGTTGCCTGGCCACTGGTAGCGTTGCAACAGTTCCATGGCAGCAGGCTTGAAGCCCACGAAGGTCTTTCTGTATTTTTGTGAATAGTTTTTCAGGAAATAGTTGGCCAGGGTCGGAATGTCATCCTGTCTTTCGCGAAGCGGAGGAAGGAAGATTTCGACCGTGTTGATTCGGTAAAGTAAATCCTGTCGGAAGGTGCTTTCCATAACCATCTCATGCACGTGCATATTGGTCGCGCAGACCAGTCGGATATCCACGGGGATGGCCTTGTTGGTGCCGATGCGGGTCACTTCTCTGCGTTGCAAAACAGTCAGTAGTTTGGATTGCAGAGGCATGGACAGGTTTCCTATTTCGTCCAGAAAAAGCGTGCCTTTGTCAGCGATCTCAAACCTTCCTGCACGGTCGTCTTTGGCATCGGTGAAGGCGCCCCGTTTGTGACCGAAAAGCTCGGACTCAAACAGCGTTTCGGTGATCGCACCCATATCTACGCCGACGAAGATCTCATCATTTCGCAGGGATCGCTCATGAATCGCCCGTGCGATAAGCTCCTTACCCGTGCCGTTTTCTCCTAAGATCAAGATATTGGCATCCGTCTGGGCAACCTTGTCGATGATCGAAAAGATGTTTTTCATCGAGGCCGAAGCACCGATGATGTCTGCGTATGGTTTTTTGAGATCAGTTTGAAGCTGTTTTTGCTTCTTCTGGAGCTTGTCCACCTCGTTGTAGCTTTCCTTTAGTTTGATTGCCGCGGAGAGGGTAGCGATGAGTTTTTCGTTTTGCCATGGTTTTAGAATGAAGTCCGTTGCGCCTTCTTTGAGCGCTTGCACGGCCATCTCTACGTCGCCGAATGCAGTGATCAGGATTACGACGGCTTTTGGGTCGATCTCCTTGATCTGACTTAGCCAGTAAAATCCCTCTTTGCCGGAGGTGGTGTCCTCGCGGAAGTTCATGTCCAGCAGGATCACATCGAAGCTGTTGTTGTTGATCAGAAATGGGATTCGACGTGGATCTTTTTCGATGACTACTTCTTTGGCGTGCTTTTTCAAAAGCATTTTGGCAGCGAAAAGTAAGTCTTCGTTGTCGTCTATGATCAATATTTTGCCTAAGTTCTGAGCTTCCATGGTTACTTGTTTGGATAGGTATTGGGAAAATGATGCCAAGTACTATTCCGGCGATTAAGCATGTATTTTTCCAGAATAGTGTACGTAAATGTACAAAAATATACTGTTTTCGGACATTTGTGTCCGGTTGGGCGGACAGGCAATAATTCTTATCTTTGAGTTTCACTAAATAGAAACTCATGCAAGCTAAAAAAGGAGATGCCGTCAAGGTTCACTACACCGGAAGATTGGAAGATGGGAGCGTTTTTGACAGCTCTGAATCCCGCGAACCGCTGGGCTTTACGCTGGGCGACGGTAATATGATCAAAGGTTTCGATGCGGCAGTATACGAAATGGTCATCGGCGATAAAAAAACAGTGACAATCCCGGCAGTAGAAGCCTATGGAGAACGCAGAGACGACATGATTATAGAGGTGCCGTTGAGCCAAGTTCCGCCGAATATTCAGCCGGAGATCGGGCTTCAGCTGGTACTTCAAGGTGGAGGCGGACAGCCCATGCCGGTAACGGTCGTTGATTTGACAGATGAAAAAATCATTCTCGATGCCAATCATGATTTGGCTGGTAAGGATTTGATCTTTGATATAGAGCTGGTAGAAATCAGCTAAGCTGACCTGAGGCTAATTGCCTCCTGGGTAGGATTTAATTGATAGCCGGCAGGAGATATTCTGTCGGTTTTTTTGTATCTAATCTGGAAGGAGAATGGCCGGGAAGTCAGCTTACAAAGCTCGGAGGAGTGTTTGACCGAGTATCACTTCAATTGCTTAAAACCCTCAGGTAGTGAGTAAACTTTGATCAGGTCTTTTTCCACAAAAACTATTTTTTCCTGGCCAATTTGAAGGTATTGGATGGTTTTGGAAGGAAGTAGACCCATGTCGAAAATAGCCTGCGACTTCAGGGAATACATTTTCAACATTGCCCCCTCTACCCAAAAGAGATTTTCCTTGTAGAAGCACATCCGCTGATCGATCCTCAGATTTATTTTTCGAAGAAAATTGCCCTGATTGTCAAAGATGAAAATCCCGCTTTCAGGCACATTCATGAACAGTCGGTTTTTGAACTCCCTGACTTCAGTCACTTTCAAGTTTTCCACATCCAAGTTCATGTTGAGCGGTAGCGATTGCAACACGAGGTTTCGAGGATAGTCTAAGTTTTTGATTGAAAGATCGGATTCGTCCCATACCCAGATGGTGTTATTATTCCCTAGGGTCGCAGCTTGAGGAAGTGTAATATCATTGAGGAGAAAGCTGTTTTCTGCGATGGGATTGAGGAATCTGTCCAAAATCCGATATTCTTGGAGATCTGCAGAAAAGCAGAAAATATTCACCGTCCAGGCGGCCTCGAGCTGCTGAAGTCGCCCCTGTCGACTGGGGGAGTATATGTTAAGCTGCTTTCCTTTGGGATCGAAGAGATATACATCTCCAGAAGTGTTGGTGGCGTAGATTTGATCTTTGGTGTCGAGGGATACCAGATCGAGAAACTCCAAGTGGATTTCGGCAACCGAAGCATCAAAATCTAGCGCTTCTTGGCAAAATAGAGATTTGGTCAATAGCCCGAAAAAGAGGATAAGGGGAAATTTCATCACTCGAATTTCAAGAGTTTGGCTTGAATTCCATCATATTCCAAGTAGGTACATTGGGTGACCCATTCGCCTAGATTAATGTAGGTGGAATTTTCCGAAACTTCAAGTTGAAGCGGGAGGTGGCGATGCCCGAAGATATAGAGGTCGTGATGAACTTTGCGTTCCATCTCCTTGCAATACTGCCAAAGCCATTCTCCCTCGCCGAGGAAATGATTTTCGTTTTTCGCGGCGTTTGATATCCTACTACGGCCTGACCAGGCTTTAGCCAGCCTCATTCCCAAATCCGGATGAATCCAACGAAATAGCCACTGGGCAAAGCTGTTGGTGAACACCTTCTTGAGTAATTTGTAAAAATGATCGCCCGGGCCCAGGCCATCGCCGTGTCCAACGAGGATTTTTTGCCCCTCTATCATCAGCTCGATCGGGTGATGGTAGACCGGGATCCCTAGTTCTTGGGTGAAATAGTCCTTCATCCACAGGTCGTGGTTTCCCGTGAAAAACAGGATTGGAATGCCCCGGTCACGCAGTTGGGAAATCTTGGAGATGAAGGGGATAAATCCCTTGGGGATCACGTGTCCATATTCAAACCAAAAATCGAATAGATCGCCAACTAAAAAGATTGCAGCAGCGTCATCGGCGACAGAGTCCAGCCAACGAATGATTTTTTTTTCTCTGATTTTACTGGTCTCCGAGTCTGGTGCTCCGAGGTGAAAGTCGGAAGCGAAATAGAGTTTTTTGCCGTGCAGGGCAAAGTCCGGAGTATTGGTTAGCATTTCCCAAAGATAGGATCGTGGGTGCAAAATAAAAAAGCCCCGATTGGCTCAGGGCTTTTTGACTTTATTTTTCTGGATTCGTCTCCGGTATTTCTACATTCGCGGGTTCGATTACAGTTTGGCCATCTTCTGCTTTAGTATCGAGAGGAGGAGTGGTTTTCTTTTCCTTTTTATTGGTGAATGCCTGATAGGTGGTTTCCTTGGCAAAAGGTCGCTTGCCGATCAATTTCTCCAAGTCCGCCTGGAAGAGGATTTCTTTTTCCAACAATTCCTGAGCGAGAATTTCCAAATGCTCTCGGTGCTCATTCAAAAGCGCAAGCGTCCGTTCATAAGCTTCCGAAATGAGATTACTCACTTCTTTGTCGATCATCTCGGCAGTAGCCTCTGAATAGGGCTTGGTCATCTTGTACCCATCGCTCTTGCTGTCAAAGAAAGAAACATTTCCAAGCTTTTCATTCATACCGTACACAGATACGATAGAATAGGCCAGTTTGGTGATTCGCTCTAGGTCGCTAAGAGCGCCTGTGGATATTTTGCCAAAGATGATCTGTTCAGCTGCACGTCCTCCCAGGGTCATGCACATCTCGTCCATCAATTGCTCGGTTTGATACAGGAACTGTTCTTTCGGCAGGTATTGGGCATATCCCAACGCCGCCACCCCACGGGGTACGATACTCACTTTTACCAAAGGATCTGCATGCTCTAAGAACCAACCGGCGACGGCATGCCCTGCTTCGTGATAGGCAACAATGCGCTTTTCTTCAGGGGAGATAATTTTATTTTTCTTTTCAAGACCTCCAATCACACGGTCGACCGCATCTTGGAAGTCCTGCATATCTACGGCAGACTTGTTTCTACGCGCAGCAATCAGAGCGGCTTCGTTGCAGACGTTGGCAATCTCGGCTCCTGCGAAACCTGGGGTCTGAGCTGCTAACTTCTTAGGATCAATGTCATTGGAGATCTTGATCGGTCCAAGGTGAACTTTGAAGATTGCTTCTCGACCGACAATGTCCGGCTTGTCGATAGATATCTGACGGTCAAATCGACCCGGTCTCAATAATGCGCTGTCTAGTACATCGGGTCGGTTGGTGGCCGCCAGTACGATTACCCCGGTGTCGGTACCAAATCCGTCCATTTCTACCAAAAGGGAATTCAGGGTGTTTTCTCGCTCGTCGTTGGAGCCTGGCATCTGGCCTTTTCCACGAGATCTACCGATCGCATCGATTTCATCAATGAAGATGATACAAGGTGCCTTTTCTTTCGCTTGCTTAAATAAGTCCCGCACACGGGCAGCGCCTACACCGACAAACATCTCCACAAAGTCAGAACCTGAAAGTGTGAAGAAGGGTACTCCCGCTTCGCCAGCCACTGCTTTGGCAAGCAAAGTCTTACCCGTACCTGGAGGGCCTACTAGCAATGCCCCTTTAGGGATCTTGCCGCCCAGTTTGGTGAATTTGCCCGGATTCTTCAGGAATTCTACGATTTCCTGAATTTCTTCTTTGGCTTCATCCAATCCGGCTACGTTGTCAAAAGTGATTTTCACCTTGTTTTCAGCGTCAAATAGTTGTGCTTTTGATTTTCCAACATTGAAAATCTGACCGCCTGGACCGGATGGACCCGCCATGCGGCGCATCATAAACCAGAAGAAGACGAACAAAAGAATCAGGAATCCAAAGCTTCCGAAATAGCTGCTCCAGTTTTCTTCATTGGTCACCGACGCACCGATTCGATTTTCCTCCGGAACTTTCTCCTCCATTGCCTGAAAATCGGTCTGGAACTTATCAGAGGTCGTCACCTGCAACGCATAATGCGGGCCGGTAGGGTTGAAAAACGAAGAATTGGATTCTAGCTCGGTTTTATATTTTGTGTTTTGCAGTGCTCCCGGTTTCAGGGTGACGTCCACGCGGTTCATATTTCTGACGATGACCACTTTGGATACGTCTCCGGCCATGTACATGTCTTCAAAACGCTTTTGGGTAATGTCAATCACCGCACCACGCTGCTGAATCCATGTCAAGCCCAACAGTACCAGAACCGCGGCTATTATCAGCCAAAGCTGGAAATTGGGCTTTTGAGGGGCCTTTGGGACAAAATTTTTACTCTTATTTTTTTCGCTCATCGCTTTTATGGTAGTTCTGTAAACTTAAGGTAAAACGGCTTAATCTCTTGAATGTTTATTCGAGATTAATTGACTAGGGTGGTTTGGGCGTCCCCCCAAAGATCTTCTAATCCGTAGAATTCGCGTTTGTCTTGGATGAATATGTGGACGACTACATTGACATAGTCCATGAGTACCCATTCGCCGTTGGTTTTTCCTTCCACTCTCCAAGCCCCGCCTTCGCCGACTTTTTGTACTTCTTCTTCGATTGATTTTGAGATAGCTTCGAGTTGAGTATCGGAGTTGCCAGAGCAGATGACAAAGAAGTCTGTCACTGCATCCTTGATTTTCCTAAGATCTAACACCTGAATTTTAGAAGCCTTTTTTTCTTCCATTCCCCTGACGATAACCTTGCTCAACGCCTCTGCTGTCATATATTGATTTAATTTTACACGGCAATTAACTTACCCAAACCAGCCGAACAGAAAATTTATGTATAAAATTCTTGCCAACACGATTTTTTTGGGGAAACATGTTGTTTTTCTGCCAGAGTGTCACTCTACGAATGACAAGGCGCTTGAATTGATTAGGAGCGGACATGCGAGTCAGGGGTCTATTGTCGTCTGCGCCAATCAGACCCATGGCAAGGGTCAACGGGGAAACGTTTGGGAATCCGAGCCTGACCAGAATTTGACTTTTTCGTTGATACTCAAACCTGATTTTCTAGATATTTCAGAACAATTTTACCTTAACATGGTTGTCTCTAATGCCATACGAAACCTACTTCAGGAATACCTGCCGGACTTAAAGGTCAAATGGCCGAACGATTTGGTGGTGCCGGGAAAGGGTAAGATCGGAGGGATTTTGATCGAAAATATTCTTAGCTCCAGAAATTGGGAAATGGCCGTGATTGGGATTGGATTAAATATTAACCAAAGAAGATTCAGCAATCCGAAAGCGACTTCATTGGCGGCGATCACCGGAGGCCATTTTGACTTGCAGGAATTATTTAGGTTACTCATTGTGCATATCGAGCAGGGGTATATTGCTTTGAAAAAGGGAAAGACCTCAGAAATCATCAGGGATTACCTTCATCACTTATTTCTCAAAGACCAATGGACGTGGTATAGGGACAGTGCGGTCGAATTCGAAGGAAAAATATCGGGAGTATCTAGGGAGGGTAAACTCCAAGTAGACCTTAGAGATGGTGGAGTGAGAACTTTTGACCTGAAGGAAATTTCCTTTCCGGAGACTTAGGAGAGTTTTCAATTCACGATATAAACGGTACCTTTGCCTCATTAAAAAGACATCAATTCTCTAACTATCAATAACATGTCAGAAATAAAATCTGAAAAATTCGTTCAGTACAAAGTAAAAGACATCTCTCTTGCTGAGTGGGGGAGAAAAGAAATTAGATTGGCAGAGGCTGAAATGCCGGGTTTGATGGCCTTGCGATCGGAGTTTGGTCCGTCTCAGCCGCTCAAGGGAGCACGGATAGCAGGATGTCTCCACATGACTATCCAAACTGCTGTGTTGATCGAAACTTTGGTGGCTTTGGGAGCAGAGGTTACCTGGTCGTCTTGTAATATTTTTTCAACCCAGGATCACGCAGCAGCTGCGATTGCGGCAGCAGGAATTCAAGTTTATGCCTGGAAAGGCCTGAACGAAGAAGATTTTGATTGGTGTATCGAGCAGACCTTGTTTTTTGGCGAAGATAGACAGCCTCTGAATATGATTCTTGATGACGGTGGTGACCTGACTAATATGGTTTTGGATCGATATCCTGAGTTTGTTGCAGGCATCAGAGGATTGTCCGAAGAGACTACTACTGGAGTTCATCGACTGTACGAAAGAATGAAGAATGGCACGCTTCCCATGCCTGCTATCAACGTCAACGACTCAGTGACTAAGTCAAAATTTGACAATAAGTACGGTTGCAAGGAGTCATTAGTAGACGCGATCCGTCGAGCTACTGATGTTATGATGGCCGGTAAAGTTGCCGTTGTAGCAGGATATGGTGACGTTGGGAAAGGTTCTGCAGCTTCGCTAAGAGGTGCGGGAGCTCGCGTGATCGTAACTGAAGTAGATCCAATCTGTGCCCTTCAGGCAGCGATGGACGGTTTCGCAGTGAAGAAAATGGTAGATGCTGTGAAAGAAGCCGATATCGTAGTGACCGCTACTGGCAACAAAGACATCATTACCGGTGTTCATTTCCAATCTATGAAAGACAAAGCCATCGTGTGCAACATCGGCCACTTTGACAATGAAATCGACATGGCTTGGCTGAACAAAAACTACGGTCAGACGAAGAATGTGATCAAGCCGCAAGTGGATCTTTACGATCTGGATGGTAAGGAGGTTTTGATTTTGGCAGAAGGGCGGTTGGTAAACCTGGGTTGTGCTACTGGTCACCCATCCTTCGTAATGTCCAATTCATTTACCAATCAGACGTTAGCTCAGTTGGAGCTGTGGGAAAACTACAAAACCTACCAGCCGGGAGTATATGTTTTGCCAAAGCACCTGGACGAGAAAGTAGCTGCACTTCATCTAGCGAAGTTGGGTGTAGAGTTAGATACTTTGTCGGCAGATCAGGCGCAATATATCGGAGTGGAAGTACAAGGTCCGTTTAAGCCGGAGTATTACAGATATTAATTTGAGAATAAGTTGCTTATTGAAGCCCCGGAGAATTCTGGGGCTTTTTTTATGGATTCAATTGCAAATTTCTGCCGTCAGGCAAGGTAGAAATCACAATTGGATCACAAGTGGTGCCACTTTGAAAGCTTACGCTATAGCTTATACTGCTAGAGATGCTTCTTGACACGATCCATGACTCAGTGCCGGTTTGCGGGAGCTCCCAGCCTAGCCTGTAGCAGTCAAACTGCTGCACTTTTGCCGTGGTGGTAACCATCGAAAAATCTCTCCCGGCGGGATTTCTGCCATCAATTTTTCCACGGGTAGTTAATGACGACGGGTAGTTGCCTGAGCGTACCCATGAATAGGATTGAGCACCCGACGCGACAAAAGTCAATTGGTTTTCTAACACTACTTTCAGATTTTCAAAGACTTCCTCGTTTGCACTGGCGGAGATGGCACTGAAGTGGCGGATGCCATCGAGCCGATTTTTTTCAAAAAAATACACCTCGTACGCTAGTGTCCAAGTGGGTGTATCTGTCTCGGAAAGTGTGAAATCGAGAATAATTTTACCGTTTCTTATGCTTTGGTTTGGCTGCTCACATTCTGCCGTGGCGGGATAGACCAATTCGATAATTCTTGTATCGGGGATCGGAACGATGGTGGGACAGCCGGGCAATTCTGCCGAAGTAATTCTCAAATAATCTGAATAAGAGAGATTTCCCAGGTAGGCACTTTCACCGATGGCCTCTGACAATTTGAAAAATTGTGAGGATTCCTGTGTCAAATCGGTATTGATGTCTTTGTCGACTTCTTCGGAGCAGGCTCCCAGAAGCAATAGAGTGCAAAGAATAAATAATTGTTTCTTCATGATAATAGCAGAATTAGACTTCCTTTCAATTACCGCGCCTGAATACTATCTTGGGCACCAACGAAACCATTCAAAAGCATGAAATTTAATGAAGGAATGCTCCGTGAAGGAGCACTCAAAGGTAAAAACATTCTCGTGACTGGCGGTGGTACCGGCTTGGGCAGATCGATGAGCGAATATTTTTTAACTCTGGGAGCGAATGTGGTTATTTCGTCCCGCAAGATGGACGTGCTGGTTGAAACTGCAAAAGAAATGATGGCTTCGCATGGTGGTGCCGTCATCCCGGTCAGCTGCGATGTCCGCGACATTGCTCAGGTCGAAGCGATGTGGGAAAAAGCCAAAGCCGAGCTGGGGCAAATCCATGTCGTGCTCAACAACGCCGCTGGCAATTTTATCAGCCCTACCGAAAGGCTTTCTACCAATGCATTTAATACGGTGCTGGACATTGTGCTCAAAGGGACAACGCAGGTGACCTTGACTGCAGGCAAAGATTGGATCGCACAGAAGCAGCCAGGTACTTTTCTCAATATTGTTACCACTTACGCCTGGACTGGGTCTGGTTACGTCGTTCCGTCGGCAGCTGCCAAAGCTGGGGTTTTGGCGATGACTCGTTCACTTGCGGTGGAATGGGCTAAATATGGTATCCGCTCAAATGCGATTGCGCCTGGACCATTTCCCACCGAAGGTGCTTGGAGTAGACTACTACCCGGAGCGTTGGTCAAGAAGTTTGACCCTGCCAAAAAGGTGCCCATAGGAAGAGTTGGAGAGCATCAGGAGCTCGCAAATATTGCCGCTTATTTGGTCTCCGATTTTTCTGCCTATGTCAACGGCGAGGTCATTACCATTGATGGAGGAGAGTGGCTCAAAGGAGCAGGTGAATTCAATAATCTGGATCAAATACCAAACGAAATGTGGGATATGATGGAGGCTTCCAGGGGAAAAAAGCACTGAGCCCCTCCCTGATTTGGGGCTATTTAAAAGCGCGTTGGAAAATCAGGAGGTTGTGATTACTTCGGTTTGATTTCTCGTTCCAATGATTTGTTTTGAAGCACGGATTCTTTGATACTTTTTTTCAAAGATTGATCGAGCAGCTTCGACTCATTTTTAAGGATATCCAAAAGTTCTTTGGACTCCGGAGTTTGGTTTGCTGTTTCTAGAATCTGTAGTACCCCCAAGATATTGGCGACTCGAGCTCGAAGAGAATGTGACTGCTGAAAGGCCAAGTCTCTTAAAAAAAGGTGATGTTCCTGCATCAATATTTCCTGTTTCTTTTTTTCAGTGATGTCAATGAACAACCCTTGCATTTTAAGTGGACGCCCCTCGTCGTCCCATTTGGTAGTTTTGCCAAATCCGATTACCCATATGACTAGTTTGTCTTTTGTTGTTATTCTGAATTCCTCCCGGAAAGGCGCATTTCCGGTAGCGCTGAGATATAACGCTAGCTTCTCCGAAACAGCTGGCAAATCCTCTGGATGAATGTGCTTTTTCCAAGAAATATTATTTATGTTGTTGAAATCCTCGACACCGTAGCCCAGCACATGGGCCAGTTCGTCACTTATGTGACCGGTTGTTTTTTTTAGGTCAAACTCCCAAAAACCCAGTAATTTGCTTTCTAATACAATGTCCAACAGTTCATTGCTGTTGGTTGTATTGTCAATAAATTCATCCAAGCCAAGATCGAAGGAGCTAAACGGATCCTCAGGGTGGCCCAGCCCAAGACAAGTTCCAAAGTCTTCGGAGACAAAGAAGAATTCCCATCTGCATAGCACCGTGGAGTCTTTGGGATGGGCGATTTTATGTAAATCTACCATAAAGGACTGACGATTGTTTTTCCAGGCTCTATTGCGCTGGTTTTCAAATTTTGGCCAATCGGAGGCCAAGAAACAGTCTTCGAATCGGATAGGCTTTTCTTCTTGGGCAAGAACCGTAGGCATAGGGCCTATTCCCGAACTAAAAGTCAACGCTGTCCCGGCTTTATCAAAGGTCACTTGGAGAAAGTACTCTGAGGTAATCACGAGCTTGCCCAACACCTGTATGGATCCCCAATTTTGCATTTTCAAAAATAGATGAAATTCTTCTGGTTCGTTATGTAAAACAATAAAAATTATATAAAAAACATAAAAATACATTTAAAAAACCTGCTAGGGTAGCGATTTCTGTATTGATTGGGAAACATAAAACTTCATATATCGCCGAGAAATCATCCGTATTACTTGTTCTCTCTTACGCCCCCCAAATCGGTCTATGGACTAATCTCCAAATTCCTAAATGCCACCTTGTTCTTTCGTGATTCCTCTTCTCGGCCTGTCGGGAGTGGAGAGGATTTAAAACGAAAATGGCCGCAAATTCTTGCGGCCATTTTCGTCTTACAATTCTTCTTCCTGATTGACAGGCCTGAAGTTTCCTGGGGGTAGCTGTTCGGCTACCTCGTCTTTTTCAAATGGAAACACTTCGACAATAGAGCTTTCGTTGATATCAGGTACCCGGAAGCTTACCAACATATTACTGAGACTTTCTTGGATTCGATCGTAAGCCTGGCGCACATCCTCCGCGGTTACGATCATGTATTGCGTGACTTTTTTCTCTTTGCCATTCTCACCGTCAGCGATCAGGTAAGTAATCTTGCACTTATACCATACATCACAATCCTCAAAGTAAAACACGTCCACGATATTGCTCTTGCTGATGCCGGTCACCTGAAAGTCTCCTCTGATCTGAGAACCTAGCCGGTCGTATAGAATCGCCTCCGCCTCGGTAAATGACACCGCATCTACCAGATATTGCTCGGAAATGCTCTTTAGCAAGCCTTCCTCATTTTCTTTTGCGTACTTAACTTTGCACAGAAACCAGGTTCTCATCTTTTTGACTTTTAAGGATTCGAAGGTACTTTTTCTATTCTAAAGCTGCGAATGGTTGGGAGGAATAACTTCTGATTTACAGGAGCTGAATCGTTTAACCTGTTGACTTTCAGTTGAGAAAGTTTTAGCGCCTATATGCCCCTAAGCTTTCAATAGTAATTCTTAAAAAACAGTATCTTGTTCCCAACAATATGTCCATGCGCGAGAGGATTTTATACAGTTTTCCTGTTCAGCTTTTTCTACTTCACCTTCGGAAAAACCTAGCCTTGGTCTTGGTTTGGGTGGTATTACTGGGAGTGATACTCGAGCAGTTCGGAGTGGTATTGGGTATTCCATTTTTATTTTTGGATCCGGAATACCTGCATCAGGTTTCCTGGTTGAGTTTCTTTCTGATTGGGATTGGAATGGCTATTCTGACGATGGCGTTTCACATGACCACCTATATCATGGACGGGCGCCAGTTTAAGTTTTTGGCAATAATTCCTAAGCCTTTCATCCATTTTTGCATCAATAACTCCATTATTCCACTCATTTTTTACCTGATTTACAGCGTCAAATTCATCGTCTTTCAGCTAGATAATGATCTGCCTTCAAACTGGGAGGTGGTTAAGTTTTATCTTGGGTTTTCTCTCGGCGGAGTAGTGAGCTACAGTTTGATCTTTGGGTATTTCGCCCTCACCAACAAGGACTTTTTTATTATTTTCGCTGGGACATTGGATAAAAGACTGCGAAAAGTAAAGTTTACCCGTGCCAATGTGTTGAGCCAGTATAAGGCGCTTAAGATTGCTAAAGATGACGTTCTCAGCTACCTCGATCTAAGACTGAAAATGGTGAACGTCCGACCTGACATTTCCAGGTTTGAGACCAGAAAGCTGCTTCGTGTGTTTGATCAAAATCACCTGAACCTCTTTCTGATTCAGATCCTTCTGATTCTGTTCGTTCTTTTCCTGGGCTTTTTCAAAGAAGAAGAGGTCCTTCAGTTTCCAGCCGCCATGAGTGTCACCCTCCTGCTGGCGATCTTGGTGATGTTGGTGGGTGCGATGAGTTTTTGGCTGAGAAGCTGGGCCACGTTTGTGGTCTCTCTTTTATTGCTTTCGATCAATTTCCTCTCAAATGTTTCCTTTCTCAATCGTCCCCATGAGGTTTACGGGATTAACTATTCGGCACCACCTGCTTCCTATACTTTAGCGAAACTGGATTCCCTCACCCATCCAGATACCTTGAAAAAGGATAGAGAAAACACGCTTAGAATTCTCGATAACTGGAAGTCGAAATTTCTCGAAGATTCTCTTCCAAAATTGGTAATCGTCGCTTCAAGCGGCGGTGGGCAACGGGCTGCACTCTGGACACTTCATGTCTTGCAAACCATCCACGCAGCCACCGAGGGAGGCATCACGAAGCATACTGAATTGTATACCGGTGCTTCGGGTGGGATAATCGGAGAGGCATTTTTTAGAGAGATCTACTTACGATCACTTTCGGAACCTTCTTTTGATCCGACGAACCCCAAATACCTGGAGCAGATTTCTGCTGACAATCTCAACCCGATCCTGTTTACTTTGCTGGTCAATGACCTGTTGATCCGAAATCAGCGGTTTGAGTATCGCGGCTACAGCCATCTCAAAGACCGCGGCTATGCCTTCGAAAATCAGCTTAATCTCAATACGAACGGGATCTTGGATAAACCACTGGAGGCCTATCGGGCACCGGAATATGATGGTCAGATTCCCCTCTTGCCGGTCACTTCGCTGGTTACCAATGATGGACGTAAATTGGTAATCTCACCACATTCGATGTCGTACTTGGGGAGCTCTGTAATGGCAAAATCCGGTTTGGATGAGAAAAAACAGACGATCGACTTTTTGAGGTTTTTCACCGCCCATGATGCCGGGAATCTCCGATTTCTCAGTGCCTTGCGGATGAGCGCTACATTTCCATTTATCACCCCAAACGTCGAGCTTCCCTCGAATCCCGTCATGGAGACGATGGATACGGGCTTGTCCGATAATTTCGGGATTCAGGATGCCCTTCGGTTTTTGTATGTTTTTCAGGACTGGATAGCTAGTAACACCAGCGGGGTTGTCTTGATATCGATTCGGGATTCTGAGAAGTCCGTGGAAATAGCGCCTACCAAACCTCAGCGGATTTTTGAAAAAGTCTTTACGCCGCTCAAAAATATTTACGTCAATTGGGATAACCTGCAAACCATCCAAAACGAGGTGCTGTTCAACTACATGGGGGAGTCCATGCCTTTCGAGCTCGAGAGGATTGAGTTTGAATATGCACCGGAACAAGTCCAGATGGAAGAGCTGTCCGGCTCACAGGAGACTATGCAGCGAGCATCGTTGAATTGGAGGTTGACCGCAAAAGAAAAAAGGTCGATCGTGAAAAGCATTGGTTCTTCGAAAAACCGGCGCTCAATCGAAAAAGTCCAGCAGCTATTTTCCAAGTAGATATAGGGCGATCCACGCGATCAAATCAGTAAGGGATGCCGATTTTTTTGTAGATAAAGTGCATTAGCCAAGCCGGGCCGATCATGAGAAATTGGACATCTTTGAAAAAGGACGGTTTTTTCCCTTCGATCTTATGTCCAATAAATTGAATAATCCAAGCGACCACAAAGATTCCCAGGCTGATCATCCAGAGCTTGCCAGGAAAGGCGAGATTGAGAAAATCAGCCAGGGCAAGGCAGAATACCGAAAAGAAAAGCATGCCGACGGTCAGAGGCACAGATATCGAAAGGTAATAGACCAAAACCAGTGCTAAGGTCACCGTCGCCCAATTGGCAAAACTCCCCAAAAATGGCATGGCGTCTGGCAGAAAGCCTGTTGGGATACTAAAAATCAGTCCTACGATGCTGAAAAAAATCGCAGGAACACAAAACCAATGAATCAGCTTATTGGTCTGATTTCGATGGCTTTCCCCGTATTCGTCCAGGAGCAAATCGATCTTTCTCATAGTTTTTTGGGTTTATTGAGGTAGCTTGGATTCAAAATAGATAACTCATTTGAAATTATAAACGATACCGGGACAATGTTCAGTTATTGGGAGCAAAAAAACTTTCTCAAGTATGATTTGATCGTGGTTGGCGCGGGCTTTACCGGGCTATCGACGGCGATAAATTATAAAAAGAAGCATCCCAAAGCGAGCGTTTTGATTTTGGATAAGGGGGTATTGCCCTGCGGAGCAAGTACCAAAAACGCCGGTTTTGCCTGCTTCGGAAGTTTGACGGAGATACTGGATGATTTTTGGACGATGACCCCGGACGAGGTAACTGCTCTGGTAGAGATGAGGTACAAGGGGCTTCGCAAAATCAGAAAGCGATTTGGCGACAAAGCGCTTCAATATAAAAACAGTCACGGCTTCGAACTCCTCGACGCAGACAATATCGCTGCAGCCGATCAACTGCAGGAAGTCAACAAGATGCTTCGGAAGCTGTTTAAAAAAGATGTTTTTTCAGTGGTGAAAGAGCCAGAGACACTCGGTTTTTCCGATCGTGTCAAGATGGTCATCGAAAATCATTTCGAAGGTGAACTGGACCCGGGAGCGTATTTGGGCGCCCTTTGGGAAAATGCATCCGAGATGGGCGTGAAGATTTTGACGGGAGTCTCCGTGGTCGAAGTCCGCAAAGACGAAGGAGTTGTCATCGCCGAAAACAATTCCAATGAAGACTTTTTCGAATTCACCGGAGAGAAAGTTGCTATCTGCACTAATGCATTTTCTAAGAAGCTTTGGCCGCACGGTCCCTTGGAGCCTGGACGAGGCTTGATCCTTCTGAGTAAGCCGATTACCGAGAAAATCCCCTGGAAGGGTTCATTTCATATGGACAAGGGCTACGTGTATTTTCGTGAGATCGACGGGAGACTACTGCTGGGAGGAGCAAGAAACAAGGACTTTGAAGTCGAAAAAACGCTCGAGTTTGAAACCAACCCCAAGATCAAGGCCCATCTTATGCAACTCGCAACTGAGGTGATATTTCCCGGCCAAGTGATCGAATGGGAGATGGAGTGGACAGGAATTATGGCTTTTGGTCCAAATAAATCTCCGCTTATTCAGCCAATAGGAGCAAAAACAGCTGTCGCAGTTCGTCTCGGCGGGATGGGTGTAGCGATTGGTTGGGAGGTAGGGAAAGAGCTTTCCAAGCTTCTTTCGAGAATGTAATTGATTTTTTTACTTAGATTCAAACCTTTCAAACTATCCGAAATATCGAATGAAAGGCCTTCCAAAAGCCCCCCGAGTCATAGATGCCCTTATACCCATACTATTTTTAATAATCCTTTTGATTATCAATATCCAGATTTTTGGTACTGACAGCCTGTCAGGCTCCAATCAGATGGTGCTTATCCTTTCGGCAACAGTCGCTGGAGTGATTGCAATTTTCAAACTTGGGCTGAGTTGGGAAACCCTTCAGGACGGAATTGTCAAGAGCATTAGCTCAGCCATGAGCGCAATTTTGATCCTTTTCCTGATAGGCTCCCTGGCTGGCACATGGCTGCTGAGTGGGATCGTTCCTGCTATGATTTTTTATGGATTGAAAGTATTGAGTCCTGAAATTTTCCTTATCGCAGCGTGTTTTATTAGTGCAGTGGTGTCGATAGCTACCGGCAGCAGCTGGACTACGGTAGCGACGGTAGGGGTTGCGCTGCTGGGAATTGGCAAGGCGTTGGGGTTTGAAGAAGGGATTATCGCAGGAGCGATTATCTCTGGAGCGTACTTCGGAGACAAGATGTCTCCCTTGAGTGACACGACAAATCTTGCCCCGGCTATGGCTGGAACCGACCTGTTTACTCACATCCGATATATGGCGAAGACGACCGTACCGACCATTGTAATTACGTTGATTTTATTTGGAGTGATTGGTCTGAATTATGAGACTGCGGGAAGTGTGGAAGAGGTGAGGGCTATTTCAACAGTAATATCTTCCAAATTCAATGTCTCAGGCTGGCTTTTTATCGTGCCTTTGGTTGTGATCGGAATGATAGTCAAAAAGGTGCCGGCGATTCCTGCGCTGCTAGCCGGAGCACTTTTGGGGGGAGTTTTTGCTGTGATTTTTCAACCGGAGATCGTGGCTGCTATCGCGAATGAGGCCGGTTCCTACGTTTATTTGAGTTTCAAAGCAGTGATGTTGGCCCTCTATGGAGAAATCGCAATCGTCACCGACAATGATGTCGTCAATGAACTATTGGTGACTGGCGGCATGGCCGGGATGCTAAATACGATTTGGTTAATTGTCTGTGCGATGGTGCTGGGAGGCATTATGGAGGAAAGCGGGATGCTTCGCGTCTTGGCGGAAGCAGTCATCAAAAAGGTTCATTCCGTAGGTTCGCTCATTGCATCTACTGCGGCGACCTGTATGTTTTTTAACCTGACAACTTCCGATCAATATCTGGCGATACTGGTGCCTGGGCGAATGTACGCCGATGTGTACCGTAAGCGGGGTTTGAAGCCTGAAAATCTCAGCCGTACGCTGGAAGACTCGGCGACAGTGACCTCAGTCCTCGTGCCCTGGAATACCTGCGGAGCGACTCAGGCTTCGGTCTTGGGAGTGGCGACGTTGACCTACGCACCGTATTGTTTTTTCAACATTATCAGTCCATTTATGACCATTTTATATGGTTATTTGAAAATCGGGATTCACTATTATGAGCCGGAAGAAGAGTTAGCATGATTCCATTTAGTATTACCAAAGAAGAAGTAAACACGCTGCAACTGGGGCAGTTTGAGGGTGAAATTTTCCTGATTGACCACGCGGATCAGGTAGAGGAGGCGGTGGAGTTTCTGAATGAGCAGCGCATCATAGGGTTTGATACCGAGACCAAACCCTCTTTTAGAAAAGGGGAATTTAATCACGTATCCCTTTTGCAGCTATCGACGTCCACACAGGCGTTTCTTTTCAGATTAAACAAGATCGGTTTTCCCGAGTCGCTGCGCAATCTGATGGAAAAGGAGAACTTGGTTAAGATCGGTGCTGCCGTACACGATGACCTCAAAGGCCTTGGGAAGTTGACCGACAGCTTTTACCCCCAATCTTTTTTTGACCTCAATGACGAGCTGAAAAAAGTCGGCTTTCTCAATGTGGGCGTCAGAAATCTCAGTGGGATGGTGTTGAAAATCCGAATATCAAAGACCGAACAGGTGTCCAATTGGGAGTCTGAGGTCTTGACTGAAAGACAGCAGCGCTATGCCGCCACCGATGCTTGGGCCTGCTTGGAAATCTTCAATTTGCTTCGCAAAGAGGGATATCTGGATAGTTTGTTTAGCCAGTAGCAAGCACGAGTCCTTCGATGTCTTCCAGTTTGGATAGAACCTGAGCAAAATTGCTCTCTCGCATCGAAAGAGTCATGCTGCAGTCGAGCGCCATTTCCTGAGAAAGGATTTCAATGTCTAGTGCTTTCACAATTTTCATCACCTCGTTCATGGCGGCGTAGGGGAAGCTAAAGTTGAGTTGTGCTTTCACCCATTCTTTGGTGATTTCATTTTCCTCTATCGCCAGTGCAGCGGCAGTTCTGTAGGCTTTGATCAGCCCGCTCACGCCAAGTTTAGTGCCCCCAAAATACCGCACGACCACGATCAGAACATCAGTGAGTTGGTTGGAGCGAATTTGCCCGAGGATAGGATCACCGGCCGAATGATTGGGTTCACCATCGTCATTGGCCCGAAAGTGAGCAGCATCTCGTCCCAGACTCCAGGCATAGCAATGATGACTGGCGTCAAAATAAAGTTTGCGAAGTGACACTAGTTCGATCTTTATGTCTTCTTCTGATTTGACCGGAAAGGAAAAATAGAGAAACCTGCTGCCTTGCTCTTTGAAAATCCCATCGCTTTTTCCTCGCAGAGTCAGGTAGGAATCAGAGTTTTCGGGAATGTCGGGGGAATTGCTCATCAGTGGTAGGGGGAACAGAGAACCGAAAATATAAAATTAACTTAGGGCTAACGGGGCTTTAATCCGTTTTGTCTTATTTTTAGACATCGTTGTAATCCTTCCAAAGCAGTGAGATTAGAATATCATCCACCAAGATTTATTGACATTAAAGGGAATGTAAACGAGCGCGGGTCCGTGCATTTCTGGGAAAACAGTGGTCTTTTTCCCAATGGAATTCTTCGTTGTTTCTGGATATCAGGAGTAAAGAAGGGAGAGACTCGTGGCAATCACGCCCATAGGCAGGAGTCGCAGGTGATTGTTGCCTTGACAGGTAGGCTGGAGATCAGATCGGAAGGATTGGATGGTGCTTTGACCGAGTTTACTCTTGAAGGTGCTGGAAGGGGTGTTTTTGTTCCCCCTTTAAATTGGATTGAAATCCGGTTTTTTAATGACGCTGTCCTACTGGGGCTTGGGGATCAGGTTTTTCTAGAAGAGGATTTCATCAGAGACAAGGACTATTTTGGAAGCTTACAGAAAGGAAACTGAGGTTCATGAGTTAAGGGTTTTTTCTTCGATCGGGGAATCGCACCCCTATTTCCTGAGAAATAGCCCAATCGTCGGAATTGACCGTCAGCTTGACTTTGCTTGGGTAAAAAAAGGAAAGCTCAAGGCATCTATCACCTTTTCGATCTCAGACAATGCCGATGCGGTGTCTCTACCGCAGTCGCCCTTCGGCGGGATTTTCGTCGAGATGAATTTGTCTTCGGCGAGTTTGGAGGAGTTTGTCAAAGCGGTGTTGGTGGAGCTGAAGCGTCGTCAAATCATCACGGTGAGGATTGTACAACCGCCAAAGCCTTACGAGCCTGGTTCCGATCTGATCAATTACATTCTGTTCAAGAATGGATTTGAACAGGAGGCCGTGCTGAGTCATCAGTTTTTTATCGGGAAAAAGAAAATCAAAAAGTTCGTGAAGAAGGAGCAGTTGAAGTTTCAGACCAAGGCGAAAGAATCCGGTGTGAAGGTGCAGGTAGGATCAATTCAAAATTTTGGATTTTTGCAGGAAATCAGAACCTGGAACCGCGAAAAAGGATACGAGTCGAGTTTTGACGAAAAGCGATTGATCGCACAGGTTTCGGATTACCCGGAGCGGTATTTTTTGATCACTGTATCAAAAGACGGAAATGCGATTGGGCATACACTTGCGGTAAAGCTATTCCCAGATTCGTTGTACTATTTTCTTTCAGCTGTTCATCCCAAATCCCCCTTGAAAAGTGTAGGTGAGTTGTGCCTTTTACAGCTTTTCCAACTTGCTGCTGAGCAAAATACCAATTTCATTGATTTGGGCTCATCGGATACTGATGCTGGCGCCAACCATAGCCTGATGTTTTTTAAGTCCCGTTTTTCGAATGAAATCAGTAATAAAATCAGCTGGATTTTGACCCGATAATCATGGACACAGCAGGGCAGGCCACGGTTATTTGTATTGCATACAATCATGAAAAATGGATTGAAGAGACCTTAGAGAGTGTTCGGATGCAGGATTATCAGGCCAAAGAATTGGTTGTCGTAGACAATGGGAGTACTGATGGCTCTGCCGACAAGATTCGGAATTGGGTCAACCAGTCCTCGGGACTGTTGCCTATTCGGACGGTTTTTAACCGGGGAGTGCAGCCTTATTGCCAGCTTTTCAATCAGATCCTCGCGACGGTGGACAGCCAGTATTTGGTCGACTTGTCTGGAGACGATGTTTTATATCCGGAGCACTTGTCAACCTCCATCCGCGAATTGAAGGCGGATCAGAACGCTGGGTTTGTTTTTTCGGATGCCTACATTTTAGACCACTCAGGTGAGGTCAGTTCATTTTACCAAAGAGATAATGCGGGAGATTTGTTGGACAAGATAGAGCTTGGCGATATCTACACGACACTGATCCAGAAAAGCTATATCTGCTCTCCGACGATCGTTTTCAACGCGGCTATTCTCCGAAAGGAGGGCGGGTACGACGAGTCGCTTTCCTATGAGGATTTCGATATTATGGTCAGGCTCGCTCGAAGTTATCCAGTTCGCTTTTCGGATCATATCGGTGTGCTCAAGAGAAAACTGTCCAATTCGATGTCGGCTGCTCAATATCGCCCGCATCTCTCCAAGATGCTGCCCAGTACAGTGAAGGTTTGCACAAAAATCCATCAAATGAACCGCTATCCCGAGGAAAATCAGGCATTGGGACGTCGCGTACTTTACGAGCTCAAGCACGCCCTTTGGTCGGCTAATTTTGAGCCGGCGCGTGAACTTGTGCGTTTAGGCGAAGAGCTTGAACTGAAGACTTTGGAATTTCGAGTCTATAAGATGTGGGCGAAATATAAATGGGATATTTCTTGGCTCTATACCAAGATATCCTGATCAGCCTACGACCACTTCGAGGTACGGAGGGTTCGAAAAGTATTTTTTACCGACGTCGAGTATATCACGCGCAGTAAAAGTCCTTAGGAAGGCCAGCTTTTTTCGATAAAATTCAAAATCCAATCCGGAATGATGAACCGCCCTAAATCGATCCATCAGATCAAAAGAAGAGCTGAATCTGGAGAGCATCTGTCCGATCAGGTAGTTTCGTACTACTTCGAGCTCGTCTGCTGAGATTGGCTCAGTCGCGAGTAGTTGGATTTCCTTGTAGATTTCCTCGATTACGATCCCCGTTTGGGATTTTTGTACGTCCGCACCGATCACCCAATAGTTGATGTCGCCGATCTCAGCCAGTGAAGAGGAGATACCATAGGTGTGCCCCTTGTCCTCGCGGATGTTTTTGATTAAGCGAGAGCCAAAATAGCCGCCTAAAATGGTGTTGAACACGGATAGGGCCAGAAAGTCCGGATGATCTTTTGCAATAGACCAGTTGCCGATGCGAATGCTGCTTTGAACTGCGTCTTCCCGTTCTTCATAAATTGCCGTGCCAGTCGTCGTCGGAGGAAGCTCTGCCTCCCCCTTAGAAATCTTGAAGGGGAGCAGTTCGATAGACGAGGTGATCTCCTCTACCTCTTCCTGATTCAGATTGCCACATAGAAAAAACTCTGTGTCAGTCCAAAGCTCGTTTCTGTAGTAGTCGATTAGATCCTTTCGCTCTACTTGATCTACATGCGCCTCGGTGATCTCGTGGCCGTAGGGGTGGTTTTCTCCAAAGAGGATTTTTCTGAAAAGCCCGCTCGCACGGGAGGCCGACTTTTCACGTTCGAATTTGATGGATAACTTGCGTTGGGACTTTCGCTTTTCCAAGCTTTCCTGCGGAAAAACAGCTTGATCAAAAAGCGAAGCGAAAACCGGTAAAACTTCGGCAAAGTGCTTTTTGGTCGTAAGCAGACTCATCCCTTCATGTGAATAAGTAAGAAGAGGATGAACCTCAGTGGCATGAAAATCAAAGAACTCAGAAAGCTCGGTTTCCGATTGACTTATTGTCCCCTCAGTGAGCATCTGCAGCGCAAATGACGAGACCAGAGATTTGTGCAAAGGAAGGGACAAGCGTCGGCTTTTGCCCAGGACTTCCAATTTGACGACGTCCAAACCGGGAGTTGGGATGAAATACAATTTCCGATTTCCGGAGAGATCAAGTATTTGCGGTGAGGACAAGTCAAAATCAGCCGGAATGATAAATTCAGGAGCAGTTGATCGGTCAAGAAGCATCAATTACTTGCGATGGTGTAGAGTAGCGTAAACCGGAGGGTTTCTGCAAGGGGGTGATTTTGTACTTGAGGTACGAGATAGGAGAAATCGAAGCCGATTTTTTTGATGTCCATGCCTAAGCCCATGGTAAAGTATCTGCGTCCACCTTTGTCGGGGTTTTCATAGAAATAGCCGGTGCGAAGTGCAAATTTTTCGGCATAGAGGTATTCCACACCAAGGGAAAAGGTGATTTCTTTCATCTCTTCCGAAAAGCCGTCTGGAGCATCAGAGAAAGACCCGAACATGCCGGAAATCAATGCTCTGTTGGGATCTTTTCCATCGCCAGGGTTAATGATAAGATTTCCATCAGCATCTGTGGCCAAGGTTCCGTCCTCGTTGGTTGCGTATTTTGGCGGAGTAGGAACAAGCAATTTGTTCATGTCGAATACGAAAGTCAGCGAGTTAACCGGATCCAAATTGATTTTGTACGCTGTTCCCAATCGGAGATTGGTAGGGATGTAGTCTAAATCTTCAGCGCTGTTGTAGGTGATTTTTGGACCAATGTTGGTGATCGCCACGCCCCAAGACCAAGTACCGTCTTTGGCGCCTGCGAAGATGGGTTTTTCGTAGTATAGACCAATGTCAGCTCCGACACTGGTACCGGCTTTTGCTTCAGACCCCGTCGAGGAGGAGATGTTTCCGGAAAGGTTGGAGTAAATAAACCGGGCTGAAATTCCCAAGCCAAAATGCTGGGAAAGTTTTCTGGAATAAGTGCCTCCAACAGCGATATCTCGGGGATTGAACTCGCCCAGCTCGTTTCCAGCACCATCGGTCAATTGAATGTCACCCATGTTGAAGTATCGCATCTCAAATGCGAAAGCCGACAGTTCATCGATTTTCTTGAATCCGGTCAGGTAGCTAAGCGACATGTCATTGACCAATTTGCCAAGCCAAGGTGAGTAGGAAAGGGAGAATCCTAGATCCTCCTCGATAAATGCAAGTTTTCCGGAATTCCAGTGTGCGGAATTTGCGTCCGGGGAAGTAGCAACCCCCACATCTCCCATGCCGGAGTGTCTAGAGTCTGGAGCAAAATTTAGGAAAGGGACTGCTGTAGTGATCACCCTTCGGTCAGGATCTTGGCCTGACAGGACGACGCTGTTGGGCGGAACACTTGGGTTTTGTGCGAAAGATGAGAAACCGGCGAAGAGAAAAATGGTAAGAAATACGCTTCTCTTGCTTTTTTCGGCCTTTATTTTCATTGAATAACTAGTTTTCCGCTTACTGAATCGGAGGTGAAATCTAATTCTGACTGTAGCGATAATTTGTAAAGATACGTTCCTTTTGCTGGATATTTTGTTTGGCTTTGCAAAAAAGACCAAGTCAGACCGGTGATAATCTGATCAGCACTTAGCAAACGGAAATCTTCTGAAAATAGTATTTCACCGGTAACAGAAAACACAGCTAAGTTGAGCAGGAGGTTTTCGCCCGGCCTAGTATGCGTCAATTCAAAGTTGCTCTCGCTGGAAGCGGGATTGGGATATACCTTGTGGCTAAGTATCTGTAGGTGATCGCTTCCCTTGATTTCTACCTCCTGAGTGAGGCTGGTTTCGTTTCCCACGTTGTCCCATGCACTTAGCGTGATTTTGTTTTTGCCTTCTTCGAAACCGTTTAAAAAGGTTTCGAAAAATCCATTTCGAAAGTCGCCATCTGTTGCCAGAAAATCCTCATTCAGGATAATTGCAGGTCGGTCGTTTACCTGGATGCTTAGGCTTTGTCCAGGGATCAGGCTCGAGACGTTAATTCCACTTTGATCTGACAACAGTCCCTTAATTTCCAAATTAGGAGTGGGAAAAACAAACGGTCCGGAGTTTTGCCCATTGATGACCAATTGGATATCCGGGCCAGTGGTGTCGTTGGATTCGTTTTCGGCTTGGCCGCCGATTATCGGTGATTGGGCACCCTTCGCCTGTAGTCCGGTCTGAGTGTCCCAAGCTCTGACTCTCAGATTTCCCGCACCGAATACCGGGTTTATTCCTTTTGGGATCAAAAGCTTTGCCTCAAGTCTTCCAGATACGACTTTTCCTACTCCTTTGAATGCTAGTACTATTTCCTCTTCGAACAGATAGGGGTTGCTTTCATCTCCCAACGTTTCGATCTGCAGCGGTTTGTCGCGCAACTCTACTTGAAATTCACCATTGAATCCCGCTTGAAAGGCTTGGGTGAGCGGATCGATGATTTCGGCTTTTAGCACTATTTCTTGCAAAGGATGTAGCGTGTCGGTCGGAGCATTGGTCTGTCCATCTTCGATCGCAGCCAGCTTGATCTCAAGTTCCGGAATGGCAAGCCGAAGACTCGGGTCGCCCAAAAGTGAGAAATTCCGGTTTAGAGATCCGTTCAGGCTCTTGTTTTTGGTGTGCTTGAAGATCTCGCCGAGATCCTGATATATACCGTCTTTCTTTTTAAAAACCTCCTCGATAAATGCTTTGTTGAGGGAAAAATTAACACTGCTGAATACTGGCCGACCAGTGGTGAGCAGGGCGACTGCACCTTTTTCTTTGGCAGCCAGCAGTTCCTCAGCAGCCGATCGGAGGAAGGGGCTGTCATGGCGCCCAAATTCGCAGGTCGCCGTGATCCACAGCGCCAACTGCTCCTGTTTCGCCCAGTTGCTCAGATCCTCGACCCGGAACACTTCCTCAGCAGCCAAGGTCGTTTCGTTGCCATGCCCGATGAAATTGAGGATCAGCGTTCCCTCATCCAATGTCTTCAGTAAGGCGGATTTTGCATCGGGCGAGCGTTGGCTCGTGCCGGATTCTTCCTGTTCAAATCGATCGAGGTAGAGCTTGTTGACCAAGAAGTCAGGATGGTTTTTCGTCAAAAAAACCGCGTGGGATTCTGCATCTCTGACATGGATATTGCTGTCGCCATCATCCACCAAAAAAGACACCGTCGAAGATTTTGGAGTGCGCACCAGTTTGGACTCGTACCGAATGATTTTTTCGACCATTTCGTTGGCCTCATTGTAGCTGATGGCAGGCAGCCTACCGATACCAATCTGCAGCAGTTCGTCTCCTTCACGCGATTCTTCCCATTGTCCCTGACCAAAATCGATCAGACCCAGATAGTCGTCCGAACTGAAGGTGGTCAGCGGGTTGAGGCTTTCGCGACTGGTGTAGATCGGGACGAGATTGGGTCTGCCACCAAGTTTGCCTTTGTAGTCAAAGGTGCCCTTGCCGAGGATCAGGACGTTTTTGAGTTTCCTGTCTGAGTGATACAGGTGGGCAATGAAATTCCGGATCGCCGTGTAATCCGTATTTCCATAGCCAAATGACTCGTAGATGTCCTTGGTCGTGACGACCAAGGCTTCAATTCCTCTGGCAGCCTTGTGGTTTCCCAGCTTGATTGCTGAGGAAAGCAACGAGGGAGAGGCGATGATCAGCAGTTCGGGAGAGGAACTCAGGCTACGCAAAGGCAATTTAGCTGCGGTGAATTGCGTGATTTCGACGGTGTTTTCAGGAGAAAAGATTACCCATTTCTTGCCGTATGCACTTTTTCCGGAGGAAGAATTTATCGCTATTGGATTGAAAAAATTACTGACTTCCCAGGTTTCAAAGCTTGGTGGCAAGGCGATTTTTTGTTCTTCGGCGGATTCAAATACGCCTTCAGTCAACGTTGAATTTGCAAATGGAACTCCCACGGCAAAATAATCCAGGTAGCCTGCCGACTCGGATCCGCTTCCCTGGAAGGTGAACCGGATTTGGGGAAATGAGTTGCCGGGGTTGATTTTCCAATCGAAAGTTTCTTCTCTACCCTTGATGCCATAAGTCGAGTTGGGGATAGGGCTAAACGCGACTTCACCAAACAGCTCATTGCCGGTAAGCACTCGCATAGTGGAACCTGCGAAGGAATGAGCCATTAGCTTCCCACGCAAAATCCACGGATGGATCGTTTCGGTGCTGAGATCTAGGTTGATGTTGAGACTTTGGCCCTGGCGAATCGGATCCGAAAACCAGGTTCTGCCGGAGTTGAGCAGATTGATTTTCTCGGCTTTGAATGTAGTGAAGCTGTACCAGATATGCTTTGGGTCGGCAGCGGCTGGGTCGGCCAGTTTTAGGCCGATTCTGAGTGGAGCCGAATTTTTTCCGATCAGGAAGCTCAAGGAATCTGAAAAAAAGTGATGGGAGTAAGTCGGTTCCTCGGCGGAATAGCTGAACGTATTGGGTCCCGACAGAAAGAAATAGAGACTGCCGTCCTGCTCCAAAGCTGGGATCTCCTGTAAGTTTAACTGAGTCGAATCAAGCTTTTGAGGGAGCATGCCCGGGTAGCCAAAAATGCTGACTTCGGACAGATTCGAAAAACCCAGCTTGGAAGCTTGTGCAGCGGAGATTTTGTAAATACCCTGATCCTTGATTTTAAATCGAAAATACTGCGCAGAGGCCTGAGGAATCTCAGCCCAAACTCCAAAAATCAGAAAAAGCGCCCATGCTGCAACGTTTAATCTCATTCACTTCCCATTGCATTTTCGATCACAGATAAACCAATATACGCCAAAATCACCAGCGGGATGCCGGCGAATTGAAGTCCTGCGAAAATCGCAAGGCTGACTAAAACCAATGTGTATCTAAATCGGTTTTTAGAAAAGTACGCGCTCTTGAATTTTAAGGCAATCAATGGAATCTCCGAAATCAATAAGATGGCAAAAATCCAGGCGATGCCGACCAAAAACAGTGGGATGGAAAGCCAGTCCCCAACTATTGGCCATCGCAAACCGAGATAGGGTAGCGTGCTCAAGAATAGCGCGTTGGCAGGCGTAGGAAGTCCGATAAAACGGTCACTTTGTCGGGTATCCAAGTTGAATTTTGCCAATCGATAGGCCGAAAGCATTGGAACGATCAGCGTCAGATAAGGAAGGTAAGAATCCGAATCAGTTGTGTTTTTGGTCATCATGTAAAGGATCAGTCCGGGTAGCACCCCAAACGTGACTACATCGGCTAGCGAGTCAAGCTCTTTGCCCATTTCACTTTGAACCTTGAGCATCCTGGCCACGAAGCCGTCAAGAAAATCAAATCCTGCACCAATCAAGACAAAATATGCACCAGTCATGACTTGTCCGTCGAGCACCCAGATAATTCCGACCACTCCCGACAAAAGATTCAGGAGCGTTAATGTATTTGGTATTTGAGCTTTGATATTCAATGTACGGCCCTTTCACCCACAAAGGGATTGTACATTTTTTCAAAACCGATTTTGGTTTCTGGCCCGTGTCCGGGATAGATGACGGTTTCTGCCGGAAGCGTGAAAAGTTGGGATTTTATTTTCTCCAAAAGCACTTCGTGATCGCCTCCAGGCAAGTCGGTTCTGCCGATGCTTCCACGGAAAAGCGTGTCTCCGGCGATGCATTGGCCGCTGGCCTCATGGTAGAAAACCACGTGTCCAGGCGCGTGACCTGGCACGAATAAGATTTTCAGCTTCTCCGTTCCTACTTTGAATTCCTGCCCCTCTTCAAGAAAATGATCTGCTTCCGTGGATTCAAAACCTTGGAATCCATAGTTCGGAGCATAGACTTCGACGGATTTCAGGACAGGAATTTCCTTGGCGTGAATCCATAGCGGGATGCCAAATCGTTTCTTCGCCCAGGCATTGCCCAGAACATGATCGATATGGCAATGCGTATTGAGCAAAGCAACGATTTTCAGACCATTTGTCAATACGTAATCCTCCAGTTCCTTCCGCTCCGCGGGCGTATGGCATCCTGGATCGATCAGGGCAGCAGTGCCATGGTCGTCGTGGATAAGATAGGTGTTTTCCTGGAATGGATTGACGGTGAATGACTTAATGTGGAGCATGGCAAAAGTCTGCGGGATCGCAGCAAAGTAATGAATAATGCCTTTAATTTGGGGTATGGAAATTGATTTTTTGATTATTGGACAGGGCTTGGCAGGCACCTCACTAGCCTATCGGCTGGAGCAGGAGGGGCAGCGGATTTTGCTGATTGATCAGCCGGATTGGAACAAAAGCAGTCGCGTCGCGGCTGGCTTGTACAATCCTGTCACCGGTCGAAAAATGGTCAAATCCTGGAAGGCTGAGCTTCTTTTTCCAGAGATCGAACCCTTCTACAGCGAACTGGAAAATGCCTGCGGAAGGCGATTTTTGAACCGAAAGAAAATCTACCGCCCCTTCCTCTCGATTGAGGAGCAGAACGAATGGATGGGGCATTCTAGCGATCCATCCATAACACAGTTTATCGAGGAGATTTTCACAGAAAGTCAGCATCGCGAAATGAACGACAACTTTGGAGGCGTGCTGTTGCGTATGTCTGGTTGGCTCAATATCAATGAATATATGGCCGGAATGGCCAATTACTTTGACGATCGACTTCGGCTGGAGGTATTTGATGAAAGCCTTCTGGAGAAATCCACTGATGGATGGAAGTATGGAGCTATTTCTGCTAAAAAGCTGGTGTTTTGCAACGGGCTGGGAGCTTTGAAAAGTCAGTTTTTTAGTTACCTTCCTTTTGCTCCTGTGAAGGGTGAAATACTGGAAGTGGAACAGGACTTTGAACCGGACTTCATTGCCAATCGAGGAGTATTCAGAGTTCCCCTAGGCGGTGGGATTCATCGTGTGGGTTCAACTTACACTTGGCATGATTTGGATACCGGACCCTCAAAAGCTGCCAAAACGGAGATTCTGTCCAAGCTACATGAGCTAGTCAGAGTTCCAGTAAATGGGGTGAAGAGCCACAAAATCGGCATTCGCCCGGCGACCAAAGATCGAAAACCTTTCCTCGGCAAACATCCGATCGAGGATAGCGTTTACATCTTCAACGGTTTTGGGGCCAAAGGTGTGTCCCTGATTCCTTATTTCAGCAAAATGATGACTAGTCATTTAATAAATTCTGAGCCTGTAATTGCCGATGTGGATATAGCTCGCTATTTTAAGTATATTTAAAACCAATCAATGCCGATCCGAATGCGATATATGGTCTTTCGACTTTTGATCTTATTTATACTATTGGGTACCTCTACCCGCTCCTTGGCCCAATTTGATCAGGAAAGATTTGGTAAAAACCGAGTCCAGCACAAGGAGATCGAATGGTACTTTTATTCTTCCAATAATTTTGAGGTTTATTACTATGACCGAGGCGGGGCCAATGCCAAGATGGCCATTGACTATTTGGAGGGGGAGTTTGATAAGTTGACGCAGATGATTGGCTATGTGGCCTACACCAAGCCGAAGATTTACATCTACAATTCTCCTGAAGAAGCGCTGCAAAGTAACCTCAACTTGAACGTGCAGGAATACTCCGAAGACGGACAGACCAAATTTACGCGCCTGATTGCGGAGGTGTCCTACAAGGGACGTATTGACCAATTTAAGGAGGATATCATCTATGCGACTTCCAAAGTAATCATCCATGAGATGCTCTACGGTGCCTCAGTCGCGGATGCTTTTCAGGCCAATTTGGTCAATGATTTTCCTGCTTGGTACGTTGACGGAGCGGCACATTACCTTGCCAAAGGATGGAGTCGCGAGATGGATGACTTCATGCGCGAGTACCTAAAGGAAAGTTCTAATCCCAAAATTCAAAACCTGACTGGGATCGATGCGGGTTTGGTGGGGCAATCGCTTTGGAATTTTATCGCAGAAAAGTACGGACGTCGTTATGTCTCCAGCATTCTCAACCTGTCTAGGATCAATAGAAACGAGGAAAATAGCATTGCAAATACGATTGGTGTCAACGCTCGGGCATTTTTTGAAGATTGGAAAAACTACTACATCAAAGTCAATGAGCCGGTATATTCCTCTTTCAAAAGTGTAAATCCTGAAACCGCCATCGCCAGGACTTCTTCTCGAGTGGACGGAGCGATCAGTGATATCAAGTTTAGCCCAGACGGCCTCCTGCTGGGCTACGTGCTTAACAATGCGGGCAAGTTCAAAGTGATTGTCCGGGATCTTTCCACCGGAGTGGAACAGACTATATTTACGGGTGGAGCGAGCTACGATGAGTTGGAGCCAAATCTATACTCTCCGATAATCGCCTGGAGAGACTCCGCTAACTTGGCTATTGCTTCTTTCAAAAGAGGGTTTACTACCCTTCGGCTTCGATCGATTGACGGCTCCAATCAAGACAAGATTTTCCTCCGAAACATTACACAGATTCTAAGTCTGGACTTCAACGAGTCAGGAAGGAACATGGTGCTTTCGGCGATTTCCAATGGGAAAACAGATGTCTATACGCTCAATGTCCGCGGTCAAGGTAAACGTCTTACCGATGATATTTTTGATGATCTGACGCCGATGTTCTTGAATGATTCGGTGATAGTCTATTCTTCAAACTACACCGAATTGCCGGACTCGGTATTAACGGCTACCCCGGATATCAAAATCCTACCCAATCTTTATAACCTGTTTCGCGTCGATGTGTTGAAGGATACCACCATTACGACCAAGTTGACAAATTCAAACAGCAGGAATATGAATCCCAGAAAGGTAAATAGCAATACGCTGCTTTACATGAGTGACCTGAGCGGGATTACCAACCTGATGAGATTCAATATCGGGAATCAGGTGTCCAATCAAATCTCTGCATTTGACAAAAGTATCGAGGTGTTTGATATCACCAGCAGAATGAACAAGCTGGCCTACGCACTGCGAAGTGGGAAAGAGTCGTACTTGTTTGTCGAAGGATATACCGGTGTGGATCAGTTTACGCCAAGTACACCGCGGATTCAGCTAGCGCAAGCGAAAGATCTCAATGAGCGATTGGCAGCTAGAAGATTGTTGGAGGCTAGAACCAATGCTGCTCAGGCGGTAGTCGCGCCCTCACCTCCCGCAAATACGCAGGAGGTGCCAAAAGTCGATTCCACTTTGACTAACAGGACCTCGTCCATAAACTTGGACCGCTTACGCTTTGAATCTCGAAAGGGCATAAATACCGAAAATTACACCTTCGACACCATTCCTCAAACCCAGGCGGCGGCTAGCAACGGCAACAAGCCTGAACTGAATCGAGCCAACTTGCTGGAGACCTTCAGAAAGCAGTCCTTGCAAAAGCGTATCTCCGGACCGAAAAAAATGGAGCCACAGTTTTTCACCAACCACATCAACACCAGGTTTGTGGTGGATCCCCTGCGTGGATTTGGGATCAACTTGGATGGAAAGATGACAGACATCCTCGATAACCATGTGTTTACAGGAGGCGTAATGACCGCGTTGGACTTCAATTCCGGCGGGGATATTTGGTTTGAATACGAATACCTGAAAAGCCGTTTGGATTTCAGAGGCCGCTTTGACCGCAAAACGATCAAGGTGGAAGAAAGTGATCTCACTTATCAAAAGTATGTGCTAACTCAAGTGGAGGCGGGAGTGTCTTACCCGCTCAATATAAATTCAAGGATCTACGCCGCGCCATTTGTATCGAAATCCCAGTATTTCAACCTTAACCCGGATTCATTGATCTTTGGACAGGCTCCAGATCAAAACCGATTTGATGTCAACTATGTAGGAGGAAAGGTGGAGTTTGTCTATGACAGAACTGAGCCGATGGGGCTTTATTCTTTTACTGGTGTGCGGGGCAAAGTTGGTTTTATGCACTATCAGGGTCTGAATCACGGAGAGCGATCGTTCAGTAATTTCTATCTTGACCTAAGAAACTATCAGAAAATTCACAAAAATATTACGCTTGCTTCCAAACTCTATGTGGGGGGATTCATGGGGAATAACCCACAAGACTACCTCGTGGGCGGCATGGACAATTGGCTGTTCAACGAGTTTTACAATCCGCCGTCAAACAGGCCAGAACCATCTCCGATTCGAAACCCGACCGGTGTAGAAAATTCCAATATCCTGTTTGCAGATTTTGTCGACTTGAGAGGATATGACTACGATGAGATCCGAGGAAATAAGGTCATCACCTTTACAACTGAATTGCGAATTCCGATTTTTTCCTATTTGACCAGGGGGAATATTACCTCCAATTTTGTTCGAAATTTTCAGATGGTCGGATTTTATGACATCGGCTCAGCCTGGGATGAATTTGCTCCGTGGGAGCGTGTAAATGATCAAAACACCGAGGTGATCAACACCGAAGGATCTCCCTTTGTGATCGTGTTGAACAACTTCAACAATCCGTGGCTGCAAAGCTATGGAGCAGGACTGAGGACGGTCTTGCTCAATTACTACGTCAAGTTTGACGTGGCACGGCCAATCCGAAACTATGAAAGAGAAGACCTGAAGTTTTACTTTACTTTGGGATACAATTTCTAATACCCACACCATTTATGATCAAATCAATGACCGGCTTTGGAGTAGCCGGATTTGAAAACGAGCAGATGACGATTCAGGTCGAAGTTCGCTCGCTCAATTCAAAGTTTTTGGATTTATCCGTTCGCAGCCCCAGGCAATTTTCTGATAAAGAACCTGAAATTCGAACCATTGTTCAGTCGATTCTTGACCGAGGCAAGGTGAGCGTGTCTATAGAATTTGCGGCTAAAGGAAGTCAAAATCTTCCGGTATCCATTAATCAGGAGCTTTTCAAGTCCTATTACGGAGAGTTCAAAAGCCTAGCCGAGCTGGTCGGAGAGCAGCCTGGCGATCTTTTTAAGCTGGCTCTTCAAGCACCCAATGTCATCACCTCTATCCCTATTGAACGAGAGGAAAGTGATGACTGGACGCAGATCAAAAACGTGTTGGAAGAGGCCCTGAGGAAATGCGATGGTTTCAGAATGGACGAAGGAGGTTCGCTCTATTCCAAGCTGGAGGGGAATATTCAAGTCATCCGATCCGCTTTTAAGCAGGTAAAGCAAGAAGATCCGGGACGGAAAGAGAAAATCCAGCAGCGGATCAAAAACCATTTTGCCCAGTGGATGGATGACAATTCCTTTGACGCCAACAGATTTGAGCAGGAGTTGATCTATTACTTCGAGAAGCTCGACATCACCGAAGAGCTAGTCCGCTTAGAGACGCATCTGGACTACTTCATGAAATCCATGAAGGGGGAAAGTGCACAGGGCAAAAAGCTCGGGTTTATCAGCCAGGAGATTGGTAGAGAGATCAACACCATCGGTTCCAAAGCAAATGACGCGGAGATTCAAAAACACGTGATCCTGATGAAGGATGAGCTAGAGAAAATCAAGGAGCAAACGCTCAATGTGATCTAAAAAATGAAGAGAAAATCAGTTGTTCGGATGTGAACGAAACAGAAAGGCCTGCACCAAAAATGCAGGCTTTTCATTTCATTCCAGGTGGCCAGTTGGTCTAGTTAAGTTTAAATTTGATGGGCATCGTCATTCGGAATCTCACAGCCTTGCCTTGATGACGAGCGGCTTTCCAAGGAGGAGAATTCAGAATCACATCTGCGGCGGCCTTGTCCAGTGCAGGATCTACGGGTCGAACCACCTCAACATCCTGAATGCTCCCGTCGGTATTGATCACAAACCTCACCAAAACAGTACCCTGCACTCCAGTCCGCTGTGCCAGCTTGGGGTAGGCAAGATTGTTTCGGAGGTATTTGTACCAAGCGTCCATTCCGCCTTGAAATTCAGCACGGACTTCGGTGAAATCCCATATTTCTTCGGCCACCTCAACAATGGGGGGATCCTCGAGTTCAACCACCGGAATTACTTTGTCTCCCGGTAGATTGATGTCTACTTCTAAGATGTTCTCAATCTTGATATCATTGTCGATGACGGTGATCTCTGACTGTCCGACGGGTGGTGGGGGTGCCGGAGGAGTTTGTATTGTGATCGGGATGACCTCTGTTTTCCATTCCGCATCTCCAGGGGAGAGATCGACCAATGGCTTGTCGTCTTTAGCTTTCCATTCAAAAGCCACCAATACTACGCCGACTGAAAGCATCAGTCCCAGATTGAAAAATGTGCCGTACCACCTGCGGAAGTCGACCCGGTCGTTCTTTTTTGGTTCCATGTGTGTTAGAGTTTTGATTAATAAAAATTACCCAAGCTAAATTGAAATAGCTATCTTTCTAACGTAATTTAACTATTTAAAAAGTTGTTAAAATACGGACAAAAAAAAGACCCGATTTCTCGGGTCTCGTATTTTTAACCAAGTTTGAATCGAATCGGAAGTCTCATCCGAGTACGAACTGGGCGGCCTCTTTGCTTGCCTGGTTCCCATTTCGGTGCCTCTTGAACGACCTTCACAGCTTCCTCGTCGCAACCTCCGCCGATCCCTCTTAAGACTTCTACGTCTTGGATAGATCCGTCAGTGTTGATTACGAATACCACGATTACGGTGCCTTCGATGCCCATTCTTCTCGCTTGGGTTGGGTATTTCAGGTTTTTGGAAAGATATTGATTCCAACCTGACATGCCTCCCGGAGGATTTGGCTGAGTTTCTACTACGTCAAAGATTTCGTCTGCTTTCTCTACAACTGGAGCCTCTGCAATAACCACTTCTTTGATGACTGTCGTTTCTTTCACATCCACATCGAAGTTTACATCGATTTTCTCCTCGATCTCTACCTCATCAGGAATTTCCTCAATGATAGGCTGCTCCATTGGTGGAGGCGGAGGTGGGGGAGGTGGCTGTTCAGTAATAGGCACATCAAGCAACTCTTCGAAGTTGTCAGATACAGCTCCCAGATCCTTAAGGCCTGAGTCGTCGTATGACTTATACTCGAAAGCAGCAAGTGTAAGCCCAACAGCTACTGCTAAGCCAAGGTTGGTAAACATACCAACGGATTTGGTTAGATCAGCTTTTGGAGACTTTTTTGCTTCCATGGTGAAATTGGTTTGTGACAGGTTAATCTTTTCGAAATCTGAATAACAAGTGTAAGAATTATTGGAGATTAATCCAAAATGTATTTAATGGATGGCCATTTTAAATACACAAGCAATCCCAGGCACGCGCCTAGACCGTTGACTATCATGTCCATTAAATCAAACGAACGAAGAGGGATAAATTGTTGCAACGATTCCAAAACTATTCCAATCAGTATCCCAAAAAGGACGAAATTCTGCCATATTTTAGGATTTTTAACTGAAATCTGGTCTTTGTCCACACCCACACCGCTCCATAAGTAACCCTGAAGGAAAAAAGAAATCAGATGAACAGCCTTGTCTTGAAAGTTAAACAAATCAACCTCAGGCAGCTTAGTTCCGGGAGTCAGCATTGCAATAGCCAGAACGAGCATCCAAGAAATCGCTAGAAAGAGTCTCAACTAAGTGCTTCTATTCGCCAACGAGCTCTGCGTAAGCAGCTGCGTCCAATAGTTCCTCTGTCGATCCGGTGATTTTTACTTTAACCATCCATCCGGAC
The DNA here is from genome assembly GCF_039523455.1 of Algoriphagus jejuensis. Taxonomy (NCBI): domain Bacteria; kingdom Pseudomonadati; phylum Bacteroidota; class Cytophagia; order Cytophagales; family Cyclobacteriaceae; genus Algoriphagus; species Algoriphagus jejuensis. Next base: position 101,162 of record NZ_BAAAFI010000013.1, read on the forward strand.
TCGTAGGGCGATTCATTCACCAGTTCAGGCGAAGATTCCAGCTCGTCGTTGAACTCAAGGATCTCTCCTGTCAGGGGCATAAACAGATCGGATACAGTCTTCACCGCTTCCACAGTTCCAAAGACCTCACCCGCTTCGATTGTTTCACCGACGGTTTCCACTTCCACGTAGACGATATCTCCCAGTTCTTTTTGGGCAAACTCCGTGATACCGATAGTTGCTACGTCGCCTTCGATTTTAACCCACTCGTGGTCTTTAGTGTACTTTAGTTCCTGTGGAAAATTCATGATTTGTTCGTTTAGAAAGGTCAAAAATAAAAGGAATCGACCGGGTTTGAAATCTATTGGGATAAATTAAATCTAAGCTGCCCGCCAAATGCTGTAGAGGTTCGTCGGTAGGCAGTGGTGACACGCGGTTCGTTGATCGTCCGCTCAAAGTATAAAGTCAAATTTAGGTTTTGGTTGATCACATAGCCAATCGTCGGTCTGATCTGAATGTTGAGGTTACCATTGGTGACAGTGCTTCCTTCTTCAATCTTTCGCTGCACCTGTCGGACGTCCACCACCTTGGAGTCGAGTCTCAGTTGTAGGTCATTTTTCAAGACTTTTTGAACTCCTTGTATCTTAAACGGCACCTTGACTCCTGCTTTAGTGTAGGCGAGTGTTAGACCAAAATCACTGCTTTTTTGCTCGGTCACCTGAGAGTTGGAAAAATTCATGCCCAAAGCCCGCTCTCGGTTGTAATTGATGATAATATTCAGACGGGTCTTGGTCATCATATCCAGTCCCACGAGCGGACTGAATCGCTCGCTGAGCACTACGTCGTTCAAGATGTAAATCGGAATAAACTGCCCATCATCGTTGGTGATGTCTGGTCGCTGAGTTTCCTGAAGGTTATTGTAGAGCTCGAGTCCCTCTTGGTATTGGAGAGAGTTAGAAAAATTGCTGACGTCGTAGGTTGAAGAGTAGCCGTGCGTGACGTTAATACTACTGAATTTATCACTTAGTCCCTTCAGCCTGGATAGGCCACGGTAGTCCAGTCTCCAGTTTGGGAGAGGGGTTTTTGGGAAGGGGTTAAGCTTGACCTCCTCAGGGTCTTTTCCCAGATAGGCTGCCAAGAAAGACGGGATCAATACGTCTTGGCCGTTTATGCCATATTCTCCAGGTGCCGAAGCCTCACTGTCCAGTCTTGCCTTGATTGTTGTTCGGTAGTTTTCCAGATTGGTGAATAGCGGCGAGTTGTTTTGCGCATCATCCTTACGGAAAGAAGTTCCCAGCATGACAGTCGTGATGGAATAGGAACTAAGCCTATTGGGACTCAAGGCTTCGTAGCTGCCGGGATTGTCCATAGAGTTCCTGAAGATTTCCTGATAGTCTCCAATCTCTCGCTTGCTGGCTTCGAGCGTCACTCGGAAGTCCTGCACGGGTTCCAAGATGCCTGTGAACCTCATGGTCATCGCTCGATTTTGCTTGAAGGTTTCCGTCAGTTCCGAGCTCGGTGCGATTTGCCCTCTCTGGGCCAGATCGTATCGGATGTTTGGATTTTGACTGCCAAAGACAAAAGCCCAACTAGGATTGTTCCAGGCTTTGTCCATGCCCAGAAGCCCGGTATTCGGCATGTAGCCGGGTAGGAATGTCCCTTCGATTTCCCCGTAGAAAAAGGTAAGTTCCTTGGTCATCATCAGGAATTTCAGCAGCTTGTTAGTAAGCGGCGTACCAATCGTGTCTTCGGCCGCCGTCGCAGCAGTTCTTCCCGGAATTGCGGGTCTTTTCGGGGCATTCAGGGCCGCTAGTTTTTTGTTTTTGTTATATAGCTTGACCAAGTCCAATTTGCCGGTGAGGCTTTGATCTCGGGTGTTGAAGATCGCATTCCCGAGCGTGTCCTGCTGGCCGATAGAGCCCGTTTGCCAAGTGTAGGAAGCGATATATTTGTAGTCGGTCTGAATCCAGTCTGTCAAAGGTAACTTGGATAGCGGGATGGAATAGTTGATGCCTAAGGCATGGTTGTAGTTGGTTGTTCGGCCAAATCTCCAAGCATTGTACTTCACCGAGTCGCGTTTTGCTTCTGTGTCCAAGTCGCCTTCCGGTTCATCAACAATCGCGCTGGCCCTAGACGTGAAATCTACCCGCAAACTGTTGGAAAGATCCCAATTGACGGTAAAGGATCGGTTCATGAAGAAGGATTTCTGGAAAAGCGGATCGACACCCGCAGTACTCAACTGATCGTTGCGATATTGAGATCTAAGGAACTTTCGGTCTACATCGAGTCTGGCCAGAAGGAGCGTCGGAGATAGGTTTAGCTGGAAGTCCTTTATTAGGCGCAGGTACGGAGAGGTCATTCCATCCTTGTTTTGGAAAGGTGCGATTCTCCATTCCTTGGGCTGAAAACTGTATGTGATGTTGCCCCGGTTCGTTTTGAAATTGTAATTCTGAATCTGTGCATTGGACTGGGTTACTGATCCGACGGCATAGGAAAACGCCAGATTTGAAAGGTCGTAAAAGCGGATTGGAGAATCCGTATTCCTCCGGATTTTACGCACATTATTAAAACTGAGGTTTCGTCGATTGAGCTGATCAAGGGCGATACTTCGGTATTCATCCCGCTGCGCATTTGTTTCAAATTTCCCAAGCGCCACCTCAAAAGGAACGTCAGGGTTAAGAGGGTCGTATTCCGGCCTGGTGCTGGAGTTTTCGACAGAGAAATACATTGGGATGCTTATTCCGATATTTTCTGGCAGAAGTTTATTCACTTCTACGTTGGTAGAGATGTCGTACTGGGTGATCGCTTCTCGAGATCGCTGCGAAAGCTTAGTTTCCAGTCCGCCAAAGCCTATCGAATTGTGTCGTATACTGGCAGATACGATAGCCACATCCGCGATTTTGGCATTGAGGAATGCATTGGCCGCCCAGCCGTTGCTCTTTGTAAAGCCGGTCACCCGAAGTTCATTTGCCCATAGACAGAGCGTCTTGGAGGACCCGATTCCTGTGCCGGGATTTCTCACGCCGATCATCATGCCCTGCACCATGTTCAATTCGGGTCGGCCGACCACGGTCACTTTGTACTGTCGAACAGCCTGCGTAAAAGGCAAGTTGAGCGGAGATTGGCTATTGTCACGATCCACCTTGACGCCAACGATTTCCTGAATTGCGATGTCGAGTTCATTTTCCAGTGGCCAGACAGTTCTCGCGTCATTGGTTCCAAGCGGAGAGATCACGAGGGGGACTTCAATTTCGTAATAGTTGTCGGTGTAGTCCGTCCCTAACCTTAAAAATGCGGTAACCTCGCCATCTCGGGCATCGTCGCTGTTGGCATGGAAAAACATCTTGATCCGCTCATATTGAACCAAATCATAGTTGAGGTTTTTGAATACAGCGCGGGCATCTTTGGGAGCCAAATCTTCCACACAAATCCGAAGCGATTGCTCATTGAGTCGTCTTTCGACTGTGGCAGTATTGTCGCGGTCCCGATTAATGCCCGGAGGTAGTACATAGGGACTTTGTTTATCATTGCCCTGAGAGTTTTGCTCAATATTGACCACATCCACTACAACATTGGAGACGTCCGGCTCGGGGATTTCGGAGAAACCCTTTTCAAACAATGATTCCTGAAAAATCCGCCACTGGCTACCCACCATTCGAAATTCAGCCATTCTCAATACTACGGGTTGCTGGAAATCTGTCAAATACGTTCGTAGCCATCGGATTGATTTGTAGCCGGTAATATCTCCTTGCACTCGGTCTGGCTGGCGTACGGGAATACGGAACAAATACCAACTTACTTCATCGCCATTCTCTGAATTGGTGACCTTGTCCACGATGTGGTTTTCGCCGACATTCAATTGTCCAGGTCTGAGGTCGATCTCGTATTCGTAGTAGTTTTCGAGTTCGTTGATGGTGTTATCCGTGTTGAGATCTTCGTTGTCCGGGGTGTTGCCGCCTGAGGGGGTGTAGGGAAGGCTTGGATCCGCAGAGACTGGGGTGTTGCCTTCCATTCCATTGAATTTCTTGTAGCGCTCTAGGATCTTGATATCGGCCGCATCAAATCTATCGTCCAGGTAATATTGGAAGGCATCTGCAGATACGTCTTGCAAAATGGTGTTTCTAGCCTGTTGGGAGACGTTAAGTCGATCCAGGTATCTGCTCTGAAAGTAGCCTTGCTCATCGCTGTTTTTCAATCCGTCCAAGCCGACATCTTGATTGGGGCGTGAGGATTCGTCGTTGTCAAAAGCCGGAATGAGAAACTGCTCTCGGGTGATCCTTCCCCATTCATTTTGTCCGGTCTCGGCAGGATCTCCATCTGCCGGCAGACCATTTTCGAAAGCATGGGTGCCGTCTTTCATTACGTCTTCTGAGATATCACCCAGGTTTATAAATAGCTTTCCGCCGGTCGTATTGTTTTCGTTGAAAATCCCGTCGAGCACCTTGCCGTTTTCTCCGGTGATAAAAGGATCCATCAGCCAGAATTCGATGTATTCAATATTGGTGCGGTCGAAGTCAACTTCTGTAGTGATCGCACGGGTAACCCCTCCGTAGTTTAATCTCGGGTTTGGTAGGAACCCGTCAAAATCAAGGTTGGGATTGTAATTGAACATCCCTCTTTCACTGGGGAAAAATGCCATTTCAAATAGCGGCTGTGGCACGATGATGACGTCACGGTCTTGGTTTTTAAATATCTCTTGGGGGATAACGCGCCGCACGTAGTGATTTCGCTTGTCTTGTGGAGTCAGGTTTGTGGGGACACCCGGGCCATTTTCCCGATAGAAAATGTTGTCGATGTTGTACCAGGCCAAGCGCGCTCTCCGATAGGTAGCGCCCAGATTGTCTTCCGTCTGATTGCTGAGGTCAAAGCGGTTGCCCGGCGTTTGGGGAGTTGAGGAAAGTTTCCAGTTTTGGTTGGCTGCGGCTCCGAGATAAAACGGTGTGACTGCAGCCTCAAAATCATCAATGTAGGAGGTAGGATCGCCATCAACGGTATTGGAAGTTCCGGGGATGAGATGAGCAAACTCGGCGTTGAATTGCACGAGCGACTTTTCCTTTGTGTTTGTGAAAGGCAGGGCGTCCGCGAGTTTGGTCAGAAAGCGGGATTCATCGTTGAAGTTCACATCCAAGCCCCAGAGGCTGTTTTTCAACGTCTCGTTTCCAGTTGCGATCCTACTGACGTTAGGTCGCTCATTGAGGTACATGAAGGTGCCCCCGATATTCAGTTTTTTACTGGCAAGGTAGTCCAGCCTCGTGCCTATAAGACTTCGTGTCTGGAACGATACCAAATCTGCTTTTTCGAAGCTGACATTGATTTGTTTTCCAGACTGCAAGATGGCATCATTGATGATCACGAGCCGACCCACATTGTAGTCGATCGTGAAGTCCACTCCTTCGGTGAGCGGGATATTCCCTGCTTGGACGATCACCGAACCGGGTGCGATATTCAGTCCGGGCAGCTGGATTTCACTTGCCGAACCAGCCGTGAGTCTCCCCGTGATGAAGTATTTGTTAAGCCTAGTGACCAGCTCCGCATCCGCTTGGGTCGTGTGGTAAAGTGTGTCGTAGACGTATTTGTCCTTATAGACCAGCTCACTCGGTAGAAAATATTGCGCTAGGTTGGATCCAAAAGGTTCCAGTACGGGAAAGATCAGCAGGCCCCGGTCACTGAGCATGGTGAGACCTTCGATAAAGTCAAAGTTCCCATCGGGTGCTGGATCATTTTGTGGGTTGAGTTTGTCGAGGCCGGTCAGTCGGATTAGTGGTTTGTCTTTCACGTTGGTGCCTTCGAGTAGCGACGGATTGTCCAAACCAGTTCGGTCGTCTCGGTAGATTATCTGCAATTGAAAACCTTCTCGGAGGATCTGACTTGCATTGAGGCTGTACACGTTTTTCATCATCAGATCCCAAGTGGGAATTCTTGGGTTGATGCGGGTCGGGCGCAGCATCTTTAGGAAGATGAGCTCATCCTCTGCCCGCACCTGATAGTCTTCGGTCAGTTCCCCTACTTTGTAAACCTTTCCGTTGTAGGTGTATTCGAATGAGACGGCCAGAATCTCGTCATTTTGCAGTCTCCTGAACAAGGAAACATAGCCCAGCTGTGGGTTGAAAAAATATTCAGTCGGATCGAGTTTTCTTGCGCCGTTGATCTGCTCAAAATCTACTCCTTTTTTTATCCCCAGTGCTGTTTCCATCGCTCTCGAACCTGTGTCAAAAGGTCTAAAACTAGAATTATTTGCGATGTTGGAATAAAGCAAGTTGGCGTCATTTCCTGCAGGTGCACTTGGGTTGCCGGAGCCGATGGCTGGATTGCTTGGGTTGTAGATCTCTCGCCCCTCTCCCAAATCCACGAAAGCGGCAAAGTTCCTCAGCGTCTTCGTATTGGTCGCCCGATTCATGATATAAACCTCGATTCGGGTGACAGTCACGCCTGAGAGCACCTGCGGCATTCCTCTCAGCCATTTTTCATAGTTATCCCGGAAGAAGTGAGCGAGGAAGAAGTGTCGGTTTTCATCGTATTTCGAAGCCTGAATGTCAAAGGACCTTCCCTGCCCATTGGCATCAATGACCAGATTGTCCCGCCGTCCACGTTGGGTAGAAGCTACCGCAGTCAGATTCAGCTTTCCAAAGCGCATTTGTGTCTTTACCCCAAAGAGATTTTGAGCCCCTTGGATCAGCCGGTTTTGGATTGGCATACTCACATTTCCTATCTCTACCGATTGAAGGATGTCCTCTTCAAATCCATCATATTCGACCTTGAGCTGGTTCTGAAAATCGAAGGAATTGTTGGAATCAAAATTGGCGGCGATTTTCATCTTTTGCCCCAAGGATCCATTGACGGCCATCTGGATTTGCTGCTGAAAATTGAACCCACCGTTCTGCTGCTGTCGGATAGGAAGAGTAGGGTTATCTATCCTTCGGAATATGGCTCCGAAATCCAAGTTGACATAGCCGGTTGGGACGATGTTGATTTCGCTGCCGCCGAATATTCGATCAAACGACGGGCTCGCCGTAAGCGGTGGAATCAGGCTCCGCCCTTCCACAGCGCTTTCCCCGTCCATTCCTCTGGCTCGGGATCTCCAATATTCCTGTCGGACGCGATACTCTTGGATTTGAGAAAACCGATCAAACTCGTACTCCTGTTCGTTGCCTAGTCGATTCGTGTCCAGTTGATCTACGATGTTATATTTCAACGTGGAATCTATCAGGACGTTGATCTCCTGCTTGACCGGTGGCGCAGGAATAAACGGCGATTTTGGACGAAGAAAAGGGTTCCTGTTTGGATGCAGGGGATTCGTTCTCATGTTTTGCCATAGCAAAAATGAGGGAGACAGCCTGCGGGCATTTAGGGAATCGATACGGGATTGCGTACTATCTACTGCAACTTGCTGAGCACTGAGGGGTGAAATTGTAAACAGTAAGGCCAACAGGAAAATTAATACAGGCCCGTGACTTCTAAATTCGCTTCTGTAGAAAGTCAGTAACTCCTGAAAGTTCAATCCAGCTTCAAATTATAGTGTCTTTAAAGATGCTTTAATTAAATCTTCTAAGGAAATTTCCCCATTGGTTTTTTTGAGTGCCGATTGGATATTTTTCTCGGCTGTGGCTTTGGGGAATCCTAAGGTAATTAAGGCTTGTAACGCCTCCTCGCGGATTTTATTGCTGGTTTTGAGAAATCCTGTTGGAGAGCTTGCGTCTCCTGTACTTTGCTTCCCGACCTTGTCTTTCAGTTCCAAAATAATCCGCTGGGCGGTCTTGACACCGATGCCTTTGACAGCTTGGATGGTGGCCACATCTCCTGCAAGGATGGCGTGTTCGATCTCTTCGGTACTTAGCGAGGAGAGCACCATCAAACCCGTATTTGGGCCGACGCCATTGACGGAGATGAGCAGGAGAAACAGCTTTTTTTCGCTTTCCTCCTTGAAGCCATACAGGGTGTGTGCGTCCTCTTTGATATGCAAAAAGATGAGGAGCCGGATTTGCTCCTCATCTTTGATCTTACTATACGTCTGAAGTGAGATCTTCACCTGATAGCCCACTCCTCCCACGTCAATGATGACATAGGTGGGGTCTTTGAACACCAGCTTGCCACTCAGGTAGGCGATCATAGCGCTCCTTCCGAAGATTGTGCATCCACCACCGCGATGGCTACCATGTTAACGATTTCGCGAATGGAACTGCCCAGCTGGAGGATGTGCACAGGCTGATTCATTCCCAAAAGAATTGGCCCGATTGCCTCAGCATTTCCCAGCTCTGCGAGGAGCTTGTAAGCGATGTTGCTGGAGGCCAGATCCGGGAAAATTAAGGTATTGACCGCTTTTTTTGCCAGCTTGGAAAAAGGATAGACTTCACGCTGAATCTCCTGATTGAGTGCCACGTTGGCCTGCATTTCTCCTTCGATGATGATGTCGGGATATTTTGCCTGAGCCAAGGCTGTCGCTTTGGCCATCTTGGCCGGAATCTCTCCCTGCGCCGAGCCAAAGTTGGAATAAGACAACAAGGCGATCTTTGGCTCTATGTTAAAAAACTTCACGGCATTGGCCGTCAGGCCGATGATGTCGCAAAGCTCCTCCGCCGTGGGGTTGACGTTCACGGTAGCATCAGCGAGGAAATATGGGCCTTTTGGCGTATTCATGATGTACATCCCCGCCACTCGGTTGACGCCTGGCTTGACGCCGATAGTATGCAAAGACGGAAGTATTGTCTTCGGATAGTCTCGGGTCAGACCCGAAATAAACGCATCTGCCGAGCCGGTTTCCACCATTAGCGCCCCAAAGTAATTTCTCTCCCTTACCAGTCTTTTCGCATCAAAGATCGTCATGCCTTTGCGTTGACGTTTCTTGTACAGGATTTTAGCAAACTTTTCGACAGTTTCAGTTTCTTCCACCGGATCGATGATGGTTACCTGTTTCAGATCGAGTGCATTGTTTTCGATCAACTCCAGGATTCTTTCGCGGTTACCCAACAAGATTGGAATGGCGATTTTCTCGTCACGCAGAATCTGGGAAGCCTTCAGGATTTTCAGGTTGTCAGCTTCTCCGAATACAACTCGCTTCGGATCTTTTTTAGCCCTTCCGATTACGATGGACATCAGACGCTGGTCGATGCCGATACGTTTTTGTAGTTCGAGCTCGTAGGCCTCCCAGTCGGGAATCAGTTTTTTTGCCACACCGGATGCGATCGCTGCTTTGGCCACCGCAGGAGCGATTGTGGTGATCAGTCGTGGATCTACCGGTTTTGGGATGAGGTAAAATCTCCCAAAGGCCAAGTTGGAATCTCCGTAAGCCTTGTTGACAATTTCAGGTACGGGATCTTTGGCCAGCTTGGCAATCGCATGAGCTACTGCCAATTTCATCTCTTCGTTGATCACGGTCGCTCTCACGTCTAAAGCTCCGCGAAAAATATAGGGGAAGCCCAACACATTGTTTACCTGATTCGGATGATCCGATCGGCCAGTAGCCATGATCAGATCCTTTCGCGTAGCGATCGCCAAATCATAGGATATCTCCGGGTCGGGATTTGCCAGAGCAAAAACGATGGGATCTGGTGCCATTGACAGGATCATCTGCTGCGTGATGATGTTGCCTGCGGAAAGACCCAAAAAGACGTCCGCATTAGGCAGAGCTTCCCGAATATGATGGATGTCCAGGGTGGTGGCAAATTCTCTATGGATATCAGTAAGACCAGGTCTGTCCATGCGAATCACGCCGTCTTTGTCACAGACGATGACGTTCTGGATATTTACGCCAAGGCTGATGTAGAATCTCAGACAGGAAATGGCTGCCGCTCCAGCGCCGCTTACGACCAGTTTGATTTCACCGATATTCTTGCCGACGATCTCCAGCGCATTCATCAATGCCGCACCGGAGATGATTGCTGTGCCGTGCTGATCGTCGTGCATCACCGGGATATTCATCTCCTGTTTCAGCGTTTGCTCGATTTCGAAGCATTCCGGAGCCTTGATGTCTTCCAGATTTATCCCTCCAAAAGTAGGTTCGAGGGATTTGATGATCTGGATAAGTTTTTTTGGATCGCGCTCGTTGATTTCGAGGTCGAACACATCGATGCCCGCAAACTTCTTAAAAAGTACGCCTTTGCCTTCCATGACCGGCTTGGATGCAGCCGGACCGATATCACCCAACCCCAGTACGGCGGTGCCGTTGGAGATGACTGCCACGAGATTGCCTTTTGCGGTGTATTTGTAGATCGCTTCCGGATCAACGGCGATCTCCTTGCAGGGTTCTGCTACTCCCGGTGAATAGGCGAGCGCAAGGTCGATCTGGCTGGAAACGGGCTTGGTGGGGATTACTTCTATTTTTCCGGGAGAACCCTGACTGTGATAATTGAGGGCGTCTTCTTTTCTGATTTTGATAGTCATATTTGGGGGGAATAGATCAGGCTCCCTGGCTTTCCGTCCAACTTACATTGGTGTTGAGCAGGATGGTTTGAATCTCGCGAAGTGCGTCCCGGTGTATTTCATTGGGGTAGTAGACAAAACCCTCCATGTAGTACAGCTTGCCCTTTGCAGGATCGACCATCAAATATCCCAGGTAAGTCCCCCCCATACTGAGGTTGTTGGTCTTCCAGGTTCCTCTGATTTCAACGGTAAAATTATCATTAATCACCATGTTTCGGAACGCCGGTGGGATTTGTTTTTCGCTCACCATAAAGGAGCTGGGGTCTTCGGGATCACCGAAGACATGTTTGGCGGCTATGGAATCTCTGAGGCTCAGGATGTTTGCGGGAAAGGTCTGCTCCTCGGCGGTATAGTCTGTCTCGAAGAAAAAGATGCTGATATCCGGACGTCTTTCGGTGGGAGAAGGTGATCGCATCCATAAAAAATCGTTCGCTGTTTTCGCAATTTGATAAGATGCCGGAGCTTGAATTTCGATGCCAAGCTTGGTGCGGGCCTCGTATTCGGCAGCTGAATTTCTTCTTGAAAAAAGCGGCTTTTCCAACCTTCCCCGCTCTCGGACTTCAAACAGATTTTGAAGCTTTTCCCTGTTCTTTTTGAGATTGGCGATGAGCTCTTCTTCGTTGTTGCCAAATAGGTAAAGAACCTCTTGGCCGGTGGCATATTCATCCTCCATTCTCAGGGTATAGAGGCTTGGATCGGCTTCTGCTTTTTCCTTGGACTCCTTGCTAAACTGTGCGTTTATCACTTGACTTCCTCCTTTTTTGTCATCAAAAGTCGTGACATAGATGAGGTTGGTGTACATTTTCAGCATCCTGGTCATGGCTCTCGGATCGACTCGATGAACTTTAAACATGCTCTCGGATCGTAGCATCCCGCCCAGGTCGGCCTCGAATATTTCCCTTAATTCGTCTCCAACCGGTCCAGCCCATTTGGTGGAGTCGATGGCCAGTACGATTTCGCCGACTGATCCGCGGGCTCTGGGTTTTGGACTGTCGCCAAAGCCACCTTTTCCATCTTCGCCGCACGAAATCAAAAAAGCAGAAAACAAGATAAGCGTGATATAGGAAAGCACTTTCATAGTTGTCTTGGTTAAGCTGTGTGCTCAAGGTAACGACTAAAAACGAGTCTTCCCTGTTTTTAGAAATTAAACATTGAGTTAAATAACTTTAAATGAGTTGACGGGTGCTGACGGAGCTTATTGAAGAATTTCTATCCAATGATCAGCTTTTGGCCGGGCTTGATGTTATTGGAAATGAGGTTGTTCAGCCTCTTGATTTGCTCTACAGAAAGTGAATGCTTTTGAGAGATGATCCAAAGTGAATCACCAGCCCGAACAATGTAGGTTCTTTGGCCGGATTGAGCAGAATTGTCGGCAAGGGTTTCCGAGGTGGCAGTCTTGCCATTGTAGAGGTAGAGGGTCTGACCAACCTTGATCAAATTTGATCGGAGGTTATTCCACTCCTTTAGCTGCGAGACGCTGACTCCGTGTCGGGAGGCGATGGAACCCAACACATCACCGGAACGAACCCGGTAGGAGGTTCTATCCGAATTCGTACTAGCTACGGCCTTTTCTACCGAAATTAAGGCAGGGGAGTCGTTACTCGCTAACAAGATTGAAGGCGGGCTGCCAAGAGAATCCCCAATCCAAGCGAGGTTTTCCTTGAGATACAGGGCTTTGGATTTCGGAATGTTGATCTGCATGCTGCGATTTGATGCAGGGACATTTCTTTGTTTGATTGAAGGGTTCAGGTGCTCCAGATCTGCGATACAAATCGCCGTTAATTCAGAAAGTCGCTCCAGGCTGAAAGCTCGGTCGAATCTGATTTTTTCGTATTCAATCGGGTAGGTGGGTTCCTCCAGATTGAAATTATGCGCTTCGAGGTTGTTGAGCACGTAGAGGAACGCCTGGAATTGTGGGACGTAGCTACGTGTTTCTTTGGGCAGGTAATTGTAGATGCCCCAAAAGGTCTTCTTACCACCTGATCGGCGTATTGCTTTTCGCACATTGCCTGGACCGCAATTGTAGGCCGCCAATGCGACTTCCCAATCTCCAAACATGCGGTAAAGTGACTTCAGGTATTTGGCGGCCGCCTCGGTAGACTGCTCTGGATCCATGCGGTCATCCACATCGGGATTTACCTCCATGCCGTACATTCTTCCGGTAGCCGGCATAAACTGCCAAAGGCCCATGGCACCCACCCGGCTTTTGATCTGAGGATCAAGACCCGATTCGACGATCGCCAGGTATTCGATCTCCGTTGGCATCTCGTGCTTTTGAAGTGTGGATTCGAAAAGCGGGAAAAAGATGTCTTTTCGTGCAAGTACCATCTTGGTGTACTCCCGGTTTCTGACGGTGAAGTATTGGATAAAAGAAAAAATCCTATCGTTCAGCTCAAACGGCATCCCGGTTTCCATCGCCTTGACGCGCTGGTCGACCTGTGCATAAGTGAAGTCGGGAATGTACTCGTAATGGTAGTTGGGGGCGATCTCCTCGGAAATCAATGTGGCGGTCTCTTGGGGCTCTTCCTGAGAATAGGCTTCGGTCAGAGGGATCAGACAAGTGAGAATTACCGGTATGATAGCACTTCGCAAAGACATTTTCATCAAGAGTTTAATTTAAGAGGTTAATCCGGATAGGTAATTGGTAAAGCTGTAAAGCTCAGCTTCTTTGAAGGAGTTCGCCATGACCTGTAGTCCAATAGGCATGCCAGAATTGTCTGTACCGTTTGGGATAGAGATCGCCGGGACTCCTGATACTGAAGCTTGTACTGTAAAGAGGTCTTCAAGATACATGGCGACAGGATCGCCGCTATGCTCTCCAAACTTAAACGCTGTGGATGGCGTCGTCGGCATAATAATATAATCAAAATCATTCAAAAGATTTTCAGTAAAATCTTTTATTAGCCTTCTGACCTGCTGCGCCTTGGTAAAATAGGCGTCGTAATAGCTTGCAGATAGGACGAAAGTACCGAGCATAATTCGGCGCTTCACTTCTTCTCCAAAGCCCTCACTTCGGGTCAGCTTGTACATGCTCTCAAGATTGTGGGCATTTGGAGTACGGTAGCCGTATTTTACTCCATCAAATCGCGAAAGATTGGAACTGGCTTCTGCCGTCGTAAGAATGTAGTAGGTCGGAAGCAGGTATTTCAAAAGAGGAAATTTCACCTCTTTCACTTCATGTCCTTCAGCGGTTAACTTATCCAACACACTCAGGGTGTTTTCTTTGATTTCCGGTTGAAGTGCGGGAGACTCGATCGCCTCTTTGAGGAAGGCTACCTTTACTTTTTTATCAAAATGTAAAAGCTCGCTGTAGTGCAGCACCGGTTTTCTCGACGAGGTGCTGTCAAACTCATCGTGTCCTGCGATGATTTCCATGACCAGTGCGTTGTCTTTCACCGTCCTGGAGAAAATCCCAATGGTGTCAAACGTAGATGCGTAGGCGATCAGGCCCCAGCGGGACACCCGCGAGTAGGTAGGCTTCATCCCGATGATCCCTGTGAACGCTGCCGGCTGACGAACAGATCCGCCGGTATCGGTGCCAAGGGTGACGGTACAGAGATTTGCCTGGACGGCAACAGCCGAACCCCCGGATGAGCCTCCGGGAACCCGCGATTCATCCAGGGCATTGAGCACCCTGCCGTGGGTGGAATTTTCATTGGAGCTGCCCATCCCAAACTCATCGCAGTTGAGTCTACCGATAATGATGGCATCTTCGTCGATCAGTCTTTGGACAGCGGTCGTGGTGAATTGAGCTTGGTACCCCTTGAGGATTGCGGAAGACGCATTGGATTCGTGGCCGGCGTAGTTGAGGACATCTTTGATCCCGATTACCATTCCAGCAAGTTTACCTGCTTTGCCCTTGGAGATCTTTTCATCGATCTCCTCAGCCCGCTCTAATGAGGATTGGGTATAAACTTCAACGAAGGCGTTGAGATGCGCCTTCGTTGTGATGTTCTGTAAGTAGTGACTGACGATTGCCCGACAATCAGTTTCTTTCTTTTCGAGCGATTTTTTGATATCGTCGAATGAACTAAATTTTTCCAATGGTATTGGCTTAAAGGATTACTTCTTCTTGTCTTTCAGCCCATCTTCAAGATCGTTCTGAATCTCTTTGGTAGCGTCTTTGAATTCTCTGATGCCACGACCCAATCCGCGGGCCAATTCAGGGATCCTTTTAGCACCAAACAGCAAGAGGATAACGACGATGATCAACACGATCGAACCTCCGCCCATGTTTTGAATGAAACCTAATGTAGTCATGATGGTGTATTTGTTTAAGGAAATATAGGGTTACAAAGATACACTTGTCACTCTCTTAGCCAAAAATAAGACTATTGACAACTGCTCTTTTTTATGAACATACGATTTTGAACGCTATTTGGATGTAATCCATGTTCCAGGATTCATGATCTGCAGGCCTTTCCAAGTTTGAAAGTGCACTTCGGGTTCACCTTCGGCATTGGTGCCAACCTGGCCGATAACGTCTTTTGCTTTGAGGGTCTGCCCGGTTTTGACGGTGATGTTTTTCAGACGGCTGTACATTGTGTAGTATTCTCCGTGCTTAATGATGACCGTGCCTCCAAAACCGGGCATTGAGGTGATCTTGGTGACCGTTCCGTCAAAGACGGTTCTCACATTCGAATTGGGCTGGGTGCGGATGTCGATGCCGTCATTTTCCAGTGTGATTCCTTTAAGGGTCGGGTGCGGGAACGTGCCGTAGTTTTGTGAGACGAAACCCGTCTCGACTGGCCAAGGCAGTTTACCTTTGTTGCCTGCAAAGGAGTTGGAAAGTGCCGCTGCTTCAGGTGTCATCGGCATACTGGTACCGGCTTTTTTGGTCGTGGTGGTGTTTGCCTTTTTGGCTTCGGCTTCAGCGAGTCGGATTTCATCCTCGATCACCTGCTTGATCATCCTGTTGAGTTGATCTTGCTGTTTTTTTGTTGCGGTGATTTGGCGTTGGATGTCCCGTTCTTTTTTGGAAAGGGTATTGACCACACCTTGCTGGCTTTTTCTAAGTCGTTCGAGTTCCGCTTTTTCTTTTTCCTCCTCTTTGAGCACGACTACTTTGTCAGCTTTTCGCTGATCCAATAACACGCGTTGGTCAGCCAGTTCCAAAGAAAGCTTTTCGATGCGGGCGGCCTGCTCTTTGCGGCTTTCACTATACTGACGCAGGTATTTTAGTCGCATGTATAGCTGGTTGAAATTGCCCGAACTGAATACAAACGCGACGATAGAAAGTCCACGGTTGATTTTCGAAGAGGAATAAATCATCCGGGAATACTCTGCCTTCAGCTCCTTGAGTTGCGACTCCAACTCTGAGATTTTCGTTTCGGTTTCGGAGATTTCTTTGTTGATCAGACGGACCTCACGGTCTAATGTACTGACCAGTCGGTTTTGGGTTTGAAACTGTTGGGTCAGTGCATTCAGCTCGCCAAGTGAGGTTTTTTTATTGGCAGTGGTTTGTTTTAGGATAGCGTCAAACTCCCGGAGCCTGGCTTGAACCTCCGCTTTTTCGCGCTCCAGCTCCTCCCTTGTTTTTGTTGTCTGGGAAAAAGCTTCAGCACTCCAGATGAAAAGCAGTAGAAACAGTAAGATGGTAAATCTATAAATCCGCATGGAAATTAGAATCTGAAAGGAAAGCTTAACGCTTGAGAATTAGGGTCGATGGAGGTCCATTCGATATAAATGATGGTGTTTTGGCTGCCTTCGGGAAGCTGGTAGGCTAGCTTGAATAGCACCTCGGCAGGGAATGGCTGAGAGGATACATCTTGAAATTTCGGGAAACTTGCCAGAACCGAGCCTCGGTCATCCAGGGAGTTGCTTACCAATTCGGAGACCTTGCCATGACTGGTTTCTACTTTGGAAAAGAACCTAGCCTTATCCCGAACCTGCGTCAATTCAAACTTTTTTCCAACTCGCAAAAGTCTATCCTGATAGTCAAACTCAAACGGGATGTTTGCCCAAAGAACGTTTTGGAATAAGTCGAGCGAAAGCTTCAAGCCGTAAAATTGCTCGAATTCTGCATAGGTAAGGTCGATGTCGTCGTGCCCAATCCTGTCTCTGATCTGAATCTTGTCTTGGGTGAAAAAGCCGCGGATAGCTTCCATTCCCATCCCTGGAGACATGGTGAACCATAGAACGCTGTCTTTTTTTGCTCGCAAACTGAGGGTTCCTCTGGTGATCTTCCCAGATTCCTCTTCGATGACAATCTTTGCCTTGGCGCTGAGGTAGTCGTATCGGGCCTGCACCGGTTGGAATTCCTCCATCTGGCCGTCTCCTTCATAGAGCACGACTTTTTTAGCGCAGCCAGCCAAGCCAAAGATCGCGAGTGCCAGCACTCCGGCAAAAAGTCTATTCATGGTATTTTCCGTCTTTTAGTTTTTGTGCAAGCTTGTCAGAGGCTTCCGTGCTTCCTTCCGCTTTTTTCCACCAGGTCATTGCATCAGAAACTTTGCCAAGATGAAAAAGAATGTCGCCATAGTGCTCCAACATGACACCGCTAGGCTCGGGATCGTTACGAATTGCGTCGCTCATGTACTGCGATGCCTCTTCGTAGCTGCCCATCTGAAAGAGCACCCAAGCGTGGGTATCCAAGTAGGTCGAGTTGGTAGGATGTTTCTTCACGACTTTTTCTGACATGGTTCGGGCTTTTTCCAGATCTCGTTTATCCAACGAAAGAAAGTAGGCGTAATTGTTCAATACCTGCTCGTCATTGGGATTGAGGACGAGGGCTTTTTCGAAATAGACAAAGGCAGAGTCTTTTTCTCCCAAGGTATAGTACGAACTGCCCAGAGATCCAAAGGCGACCTGATCCAATTGGGGATTTTTGCCGGCGTTGAGCTGAACGGACTTTGTCAGGGATTGCACTGCAAGAGAATCCTTTTTTGTGGCGGATTTGACCACACCGTCGTAAAACCAAAACTCCGGTGCCTCCGGAAACTCGTCGACCCCCATCGTGGTGAAGGTTTCTATCTCTGTGAAATCTGCATTTTCCCCAAAGGAATTTAGGATCACCTGTTCAAGTAGCGGGCCGTTTTTTGGCTGAATCTGGAGAGATTTTTTGAAAAAATCCATCGCTGCAGGCATGTTACCCTCCTTGCCTCTACGCTCGCCGATGACTTCCTGCACCATAGCATCCGTTGAATTTAACCTAAGCATCAGGGCTTCCATTTCATCCAAAAGCGAATCACGCTGGGAGGTTTGCATCTCGGAAAGCATAGATTTGAAGGTCTTTGCCTTTACTTCTCCGTCCAAATCAGGACTTTGAAATGCTGATATCAGTAGCTGATTGGCTTGGGCGATCTCGCCTTTTTCCTTCAACAGCGTATAGGCCGCCATCTGAAGTTCCGGTTGATTGGGGTACTTTTTGATCTCCCCGTTCACGAGGTCGAGCGCCTGATTGATGCGGGCATTGTTATAGAGGATCTCGACCAGATTTAGCACATAGGCGGGATTTCCGGGAAACGCTTCGATCAGCTTTTCCCCCTCTTTGACTGCATTGGACAGGTCATTTTTCCGAAGGTAAATCCGCTGCTTTTGTACCGTGAATGGCTCTCGGACTCCATAGTATTCCTCCGCGCGATCCAAGACGATGAGTGCTTTGTCAAATTCGTTGGCATTCAGGTAAAGTGATGCCAGGTCTAAATTGTACTGTTGGTTTTTTTCGCTGTCTGAGGTAAGGCGATCGAGTATTTCAGCAGCCTTGAGAGGCTGGTTGAGATTGGTGTAGATCTCCGCCACCATGAGCGAATAATACTTGTTGTCAGGGTCGGCCATTGCAGCTTTTTCGGCAAAGGGAAGTCCTTTTTCCGCCTGATTGGAGCGAACCAAAACCTCCGCGATCTTGTAGCTGATAGCGGGTTCATCAGGGGCCATTTCTAATGCATGTTGGAGGTAGAAATAGGCCTTTTCCAAGTCGCCCAGCACGAGGGCTTTTTCACCTTCGATAAAATACCTGCTGGCTTTGGTTTTGGTTTCCTGCAGTTTAGCTTCTTTTTTGGAAAGATTTTTTTGGGCAAAACATGCGCTATATCCCAGAGAAAGTAGGAAAAGCAGGAATACGAACGGGGTAAATCTCACGGCGAATTTGGAATGCTGCATCAATTCACAAACATAATGCCTTTTGCTCAAATTGGCGGGACTATTTCGTCATTTGCCCGAAAGCTGGGAGAATTCTTAGCGGGACTTTTTTCGCTGAAGGACAGCCAAAACCAAGTTTTTCTCTCGATACCCAAGCCAGGCCAAGAAGACAAGTACAAGGCTGTTTTTTGCAAAAAAATTCAAACCTACCGAACCTAAATCCATGAAAAATCCAGCGTAGCTCAGGCCAAAGGCAATGACCAAGTAGCTGAGATCTCTGCTTGTTTGATAAGGAATGGGAAAGTTTCTCTGTCCATAGTAATAGCACATGCTGGTCATCACCAGGTAACAGATCAAGGTACTGAGGGCTCCGCCCAAATAGCCCAAAACCGGGACCGTGGTGAAGATCACCACCAAGCTGACGACGGCTCCTGCAAGGGTAATCCAGAAGCTATACTTGGTTTGATCGGTGATCTTGAACCAAATCGAAAGATTGAAATAAACTCCCAAAAGCAGGTAGCCCATGAGCAGGATCGGCACGATGAAGAATGCCGTGTCGTATCCCGCTCCCGCGGGAAACAAATAGCCGATCAGGTCGAGATTGACGGAGATGGCAACCATGAGCAGGGAGCAAAAGATAATGAAAGCATGCATCACGTTTGCATAAAGCTGCGGGGAATTTTTGTCCGAGGACTTGCCGAAGAAGAAAGGTTCTGCTGCGTATTTGAAGGCCTGGATGACCAGATTCATCAGGATCGCCAACTTGACACTTGTTCCGAAAATCGCCGCCGCTTCCCGGGGATTCAGACCGGGGTAGAAATTTTCCGGCAGGAGGTATTCGAAAAGAAGTCGGGAAACCAATTCGTTGGTGACTCCAGCCAAACCCATGAAGAGCAGAGGAATGGCGTATTTCCACATCGGTTGGATGATTTCCGTGTCGAGAGAAAAGCTGAAAAACCCTGCTTTCCACCAGATATAAGGGATGATCAAGCCGTTGGCAAAAAGATTGGCGAGCAGGATATACTCAATCCCCCAATTCAGCTGATAGCCGAGCCATCCTTCTTGGAGGTAGCCAGCACTGATCAACTCGGGAATCCAGATGATCAGCAGTAGCGTGAAAAATACGTTGAGTAGCACATTAATCATCTTGGCTCCTGCAAAAGCGAAAGCGCGATTGCTCAGTCGGAGTTTGGCAAAAGGAATAGCCAAGATGGCATCGAAAGACAAAATCAAAGCTGTCCATCGGAACAAGTAAGCTTGGTCAGGATAATTCAGGAGCTCTGAAAGCCAGGGAGCTGCGAGATATAGTCCACCGCCCAAAACCAGCGTGGAAGTGATCAACAGCGATTGGGTGGTGTTATAGACTTTAGCAGGGTCGAGATTTTTTCCTGTGGAAAAGCGGAAAAACGAGGTTTCCATCCCATAAGTGAAGACGATGTTGAGAAACCCGATTAGGGCGTAAATCCCCGTGAATGATCCTACGGCTTCCTTGTTGAGGTAGGAAGTGTAGACGAAGATCATTAAAAAATTAATCGACCTTGCCAGAATGCTGCTCAATCCGTAGATGGCAGTTTGGCCGGCAAGTTTTTTTAGGTTACTCATGCAGGGGCAGAGCGCTTACTCGCCTTTGAAGATTGGTTTTCTTTTTTCCAAAAATGCCGAAGTTCCTTCTTTGTAATCTCCAGACTTGACGCAGCGGGCAAAGCTGTTGGCTTCGGTCTGGTAGCCATTTTCCTCAGAGAGAAATGCTGCATTGACACAATCAACGATCATGCCGATGGCCAATGGCGCTTTGCTCATGATCTTGGCTATGATTTCTTCTGCTTTGTTGAGCGCTTCTGCTTTAGTGGGAAGCACATGGTTTACCAAACCAAGAGATCTGGCTTCTTCCGCACCGATCATATCTCCGGTCATCATGAGTTCATTAGCCTTGCCCCGACCGATCAGATGCGTGAGACGCTGGGTTCCGCCATAGCCCGGGATGATACCCAGATTGACTTCGGGCTGACCGAATTTCGCATTGGCAGTTGCGATCCTCATATGACAGGCCATGGCCAATTCGCAGCCTCCGCCAAGGGTATAGCCGTTGGTCACGGCGATGACTGGCTTGTGGCAATTTTCGATCATAGCGAAGATCTCCTGGCCATTTTCAGCGAATTTACGTGCATTCACTTCGTTAAGCGTGGCGATCTCACTGATGTCCGCACCGGCTATGAAGGCCTTCTCTCCGGCACCGGTGATGATCACTGCTTTGATTGCTTTCCTATCTGCCGCCTCCTCGAAAATTCCCCTCAATTCATCCAAAGTGGCGAAATTGAGTGCGTTCATCTTGTCCTCACGATTGAGTGTCAGATAGAGGACGCCGTTTTTTTCTTCGGTCAGGATATTTTGAAAATCAGCCATAGATGGTTCGGGTGTGGAAAAACAAATATACACCTAGGGGGTACAAAGCAAAATTATCATTACCAGAAATATCCTTTTTGGATTTCGTGGTCAAGTGTTCCCTCTGAAAATTGCCGGTTTCCATCGGGGGAATTAAAAGTGGGATTCCAGTCTGCTTCAGGCATTTTTATTTACTTTTGACTTTTCAGAATATAATCTAAACCTCCTATAAATATGTCTTCCAAGAGAAAAATAACAGTGGCATACGGTGACGGAATCGGCCCGGAAATCATGACGGCTACCCTGAATATCCTCGAAGCTGCAGGCGCGCAACTCGAGTACGATGTAATCGAAATCGGTGAGCAGGTGTACCTCAAAGGGATCAGCTCCGGCATGGATCCCAAGGCCTTCGAGTCTCTCCGCGAAACTAAAGTTTTTCTCAAATCTCCTATCACAACCCCCCAGGGTGGAGGATTCAAGTCACTCAATGTGACGACCAGGACTTCCTTTGGACTTTTTGCCAACGTGAGACCCTGTAAGGCCTATTCTCCTTTCATCAAAACTCACTTTCCAAAGACCGACATGGTCATCATCCGGGAAAATGAAGAAGACCTCTACGCAGGAATTGAGCACAGACAGACGCATGAAGTTGTGCAAAGCCTGAAGTTGATCTCTAAACCGGGTTCGGAGAAAATCATCCGTTACGCATTCGAATACGCAAAAAAATATGGTCGCAAGAAAGTGACCTGCATGACCAAGGACAACATCATGAAGTTGGCCGATGGACTTTTTCACAGGACTTTCGACGAAGTCGCCAAAGAATACCCAGACATCAAAACGGATCACAAGATCATCGATATCGGAACTGCACTCATCGCTGATCGTCCGGAGATGTTTGACGTGATCGTGACGCTCAATCTATACGGCGACATCATCTCTGATGTGGCGGCTCAGGTGACCGGTTCGGTAGGACTCGGTGGCTCTGCGAACGTCGGAGAGGAAGTAGCGATGTTTGAAGCTATCCACGGTTCGGCTCCTGATATTACAGGAATGGGCATCGCCAATCCATCAGGATTGTTGAATGGTGCCATCATGATGCTCGTACATATCGGTCAGCCCGATGCCGCTGAAAAAATCGCCAATGCTTGGATGAAGACTTTGGAAGATGGTATCCATACCGGCGATATCTATCAGGAATCGCTTTCTACCAAGAAGGTGGGCACAGCGGACTTTGCTCAGGCGGTGATCGACCGATTAGGCCAAGTGCCTGCCAATATGAGTCCGGCGTCCTTCGACAAAGAGGACACCAAACCGATGGATGTAAAGCTTCGCCCTGCTACATCGGAGAAAAAGGAATTGATCGGCGTGGATGTGTTTGTGGCTTGGGATCAGGACGGGAGGGATCCGAATGTCTTGGGGGAAAAGCTCCGTGTGGCCAATGCCGACGGACTTCAGCTTCAGCTCATCACCAACCGTGGAGTGAAAGTATTCCCTGCGGGAATGAAAGAAACCTTCTGCACCGACCACTGGAGATGCAGATTCCAGACTTCCGATCAGGCGACAATTAGCCACGGGCAGATCTTGGATCTGCTGAAACAAATCGATGAATTGGGTTTTGAGTTTATCCAAACGTCCAATTTGTACAGCTTTGACGGGAAGCGGGCGTATTCGCTTGCGCAAGGGGAGTAAGGCCTGTTAGTGGTAAGTTGTACCGTTTGTAGGTAGATCGCCCTTGGACTCCGCTCAACCTGACAGTAACATCGAATGTCGAACAATGAATAAGAAGGAGAAGGGAAACTTTCTCCTTTATTTTTGATGCGTTTCCGCTAATTTCAAATCACAAATTTCAAATTGGTTAATGTCCCGACGTGTTCTCATCATCACTTATTACTGGCCGCCGAGTGGAGGTTCTGGCGTGCAACGCTGGCTGAAGTTTGCCAAATACCTGCCCGATTCGGGTTGGGAACCGGTGATCTTTACGCCCGAAAACCCGGATTTTGACCTTCAGGACGAGAGCCTGCAAAAGGAAATTCCCTCGCAGCTGGAAGTGATTAAATTCCCTATTTGGGAGCCTTACCAGCTTTTTTCCAAAGTAAAAGGCAAGACCAAAACCCATCCGGGTCGGCTTCTGGAGCAAAAGGACAGGGGCTTTCTGGAGAAAGCCGCCATCTGGATGCGTGCCAACTTGCTGGTGCCGGATCCCAGGGTTTTTTGGGTGAAACCGTCTGTAAAATTTCTGATCGAGTTGGTGAAAAACGGGCAGTTTCAGGCAGTGATTACGACGGGTCCGCCGCATAGCATGCACCTGATCGGGCTGGAGTTGAAGCGCAAAACAGGCATTCCCTGGATCACTGACTTCCGTGATCCTTGGTCGCAATGGGAGTTTCTGGATCAGCTTCCGATGACGGATGTCATTCGCCGCCGACATCAAAGTTTGGAACAGCAAGTTCTCGGAGAGGCCAATGCGGTGCTGACGATTTCTCCGACTTTTCAGATCGATTTGGAGAAATTAGCCGAACGAAAGATCAACTTGCTTACCAATGGCTACGATCCAACGGATATACCAACGGATTTTTCTCTGAAAGACAAAGAATCTGGAAAGCTGCATTTGGTCTATTCTGGCGTGATTGATTCGATCCGAAATCCGATTCCGATCTTGAAAGCGATGAAGGAGGAGTTTGTCGAGACTGGGGAAGAGGTGAGGATGACTTTTGTGGGGAAGGTATCAGAGCACTTACGGGAGTTTGTGAAGGCGGACGCATGGTTGGTTGAGCGGGTTTTCTTTCCCGGATATGTTTCGCATGGCGAAGTATTTGGTTTTTATGCAAAAGCTGATACTCTGGTATTGATCCTCACTGATACCAAAAATGCCCAGGGAAATATCCCGGGAAAACTGTTCGAGTACTTGGCCACAGGAGTTCCAGTCTTGGCTTTGGGAGATCCTGAGGGAGATTCGGCGAAGATTCTCCAGGAAGCAGGTGGAGGGGAAGTGATCCGTCATGAGGATTTTGTCAAGATCCAGATCGCATTGAGGAAGTTGATGGATGGAAATATCGAAAGGGAATCTGAGGTGAAGATTGACCGGTTTTCCCGCAAGTCATTGACTCAGGATTTGGCTAAAATATTGGATGAACATACCCTTTCTTGATCTGAAGCGCATGGATGGAAGCCTGAAAGAAAGGCTGAAATCCAAATTTTCCGGCGCCTTGGACGCGGGGATTTTTTCCGGAGGAAAGGAAGTGGCAACTTTTGAAGCCTCAATTTCCGGGCTTTTGAATTCCCCCTTTTCGATTTCCTGTGCCAATGGGACGGATGCGCTTGAACTTGCGTTGCGTACTCTGGAGATCGGCCCCGGTGATGAAGTGGTCGTCCCGGCGATGACCTGGGTGTCCACTGCCGAGGCAGTCGTGATGGTGGGAGCAAAACCGGTTTTTTGGGATACGGATGAGACCGGACTAATTCGAGCCGATTGGGAAAAAGCCATTTCTACCAAGACAAAAGTGGTCATTCCTGTTCATCTCTATGGCAAAATGCCGGACATGAAAGCCTTGACCGACAAGGCAAAAAAACAC
Organism: Algoriphagus jejuensis; assembly: GCF_039523455.1. Lineage (NCBI taxonomy): Bacteria > Pseudomonadati > Bacteroidota > Cytophagia > Cytophagales > Cyclobacteriaceae > Algoriphagus > Algoriphagus jejuensis. The sequence continues at coordinate 125,590 of NZ_BAAAFI010000013.1, forward strand.
CGAATCGCTGTGATCGAGGATGCAGCACAGGCTTTTGGGTCGGTTCAGGACGGGAAAGCAGCAGGAACTTGGAGCGATGTCGGTTGCCTGAGTTTTTACCCAACCAAAAATCTGGGTGCGCTCGGAGAAGCAGGAATGTGTCTGACCCAAGACGAGCGCATTGCTGAGCGAATCCGCCTTTTGCTCAACCATGGGCAGCCACTGCGGGATCAGCATGTGTTGATCGGTAGAAACAGCAGGGTTGATACGCTTCAGGCGGCTTTTTTGAATGTTTTGTTAGAGGATTTTGAGATAAATCAGGTGAAGCGAAAGGCGATTGCGAGGCGATATCTGTCCGCTTTTGCAGGTATCGACGAATTGATGTTGCCTTCGAGAATTTTGGAAGCCGATCACAATGCGCATCTGTTTGTCGTTCGAACGGAGCGCAGAGATGAGCTGAGGACTTTTCTTGCCCAGAAAGAAATCGGAACGGCTATCCACTATCCGACGATCATTCCTGATCTGAAGCCATTTCAGTCAACTGGAGATTTTACCAATGCCCGCAAACTTGCGAAGACAGGTTTGTCTTTACCGCTGAATCCTTTTTTGAGCGAGGAAGAGATAGCAATTGTGATAAAGGCGATCCTCGCTTTCTTCGAAAAATAGGCTAAGAGATTTGCTTGTTTTTTTCCTATTTTCCCCCATGTCCTTTTCCCAAGACCCTATTTTCATCGCTGGCATCCTGTGTATGGCGGTTTTTTTAGCGCAAGGGCTGACTCGGTTTTCTTGGGGTCGGACTGTCGGATCGGCCATTTGGGTCATTTTAATCTGTGCAGTGATTTCCAATTTTGGGTTGATTCCCAGTGCGATGGATGGAGGTCCGGTTTACGATGGAGTCTTTGTTTATTTGGCTCCGTTGGGGATTTTCATCGCTTTGCTGGAGGTGGATCTGAAAAGTTTGAAAAAAGCTGGTTTGCCGCTACTGTTGATGTTTTTGCTAGGTGCTGCGGGTACGGTGATCGGGGTGATGGTCGCTTGGTTTGTGGTCAATCCCGCAGCTCAGATCGGGGATTTGGCTTCGGCTGTGGCGGGGATGTACACCGGAACCTACATCGGGGGAAGTATTAATTTCAATGCGATTGCGCTGCACTACGAAGTGAATCAAAGCGGAAATCTTTTTGCGGCTACCACCGTCGTAGACAATCTGATCGGAACCCCTTGGATCGTGGCGACCTTGATCTTGCCCAAGTATTTGCAAAAGTTTTATCCCAGAGAAAAACTGGAGTCAGCTCAGTCTGGAGAGAAAATTATAACCTCTGAAGAAATATCCATCGCTTCTTTGGGGATGATTCTTGGGCTGGGGTTGCTGGGAATGGCGGTCAGTAAAGTTTTGGGTTCTTATTTTTCTGATATCCCGGAAATCATCGTCTTGACGACCTTTGCGCTCATATTGGCACAGGTTCCGATGGTGAAGCAGCTGAAGGGAAAGCACACGCTCGGTTTCTTTTTTATCCTGATTTTCCTTGCAGTGATTGGCACGCTGTGCGATGTCGGCGCTTTGGCAGGAGTCGGAGAATTGGCCGGGACACTGATTCTTTTTGTGGGATTGTTGGTGCTGATCCATGGCGCGGTGATCTTTGGCATCGGAGCGCTGTTTAAGATGGATTGGGATGTGATCGCCGTGGCTTCTCAGGCGAATGTGGGCGGAAATACGACGGCGATAGCTGCCGCAGAAAGCCTAAACCGGCCGGATTTGCTGATTCCAGGCGTTCTCGTGGGAAGCCTTGGCAACGCGCTGGGAACCTATGTGGGGTTTGCGGTAGCGGGGTTATTATAGTATCGGGTAGCGGCTCATAGTCATCTTGACGATAGTAGAGATCTTTTCGTCCATAGTCACTCACTTCCAAATTGGAGATAAGCAGTTGGTTTTGCGACCTCAGAAAATGAAACCTCTCCTGACTGTCGAAATGAGTGAAGCGTTCAGCCTCGCTAACGACTATGTGCAGTAGAAAATTGGCCAAACCATAACAAACCCTGCAAAATTCGTCTATTTTCCCAAACAATTCACCCAAACCCCCAACCGCGTGCAAGCAAGTATTATCACTGAGCTGTTCCTGCCCTTAGCTCTGGCCATCATCATGTTTGGCATGGGGCTCAGCCTTACACCAAATGATTTCAAACGAATCCTGATCTATCCCAAAGCGGTGGCCGTCGGTCTGCTCAACCAGATCGTCCTACTCCCCCTAATTGCATTTGGCTTGATTCAGCTCTTTGATCTCCAGCCAGAGTTGGCGGTGGGAGTGATGATCCTGTCCGCCTGTCCGGGAGGTGCCACCTCCAATCTGATCACTCACTTAGCAAAAGGGGATTCTGCACTTTCGATCACGCTGACAGGTTTTTCTTCGATGATCACTGTCTTAAGTATCCCATTTGTCGTGAATTTTTCTCTTCAGTATTTCATGCCCGGGGGAGAAGTTCAGCAACTTAACGTAATCGGAACAGTCATCGCTGTTCTTTTTATCACCGTGATTCCGGTGGCTATCGGGATGGTTATTCTGAAAAAAACACCCGCAATGGCAGCAAGATTGGACAAGCCGTTCAGAAGGATCTCGATCATTTTCTTTGTGGTGATTGTTGTAGCGGCGGTTTTCAAAGAAAGGGAACACATCGTCCATTATTTTATCGAAGCAGGACCAGTAGCATTGGCTCTGAACTTGTGTACACTTGGAGTGGGGTACTTTAGCGGGAGGCTTTTTGGCCTGAGCAGAAAGCAGAGCACGACCGTCTCCATAGAGTCGGGAATCCAGAATGCCACGCTCGGCATCACCGTTGCGGCAACGCTGCTTATGAATCCAGCCATGACGATCCCGCCGGTGATCTACGGCTTGTTGATGTTTGGAAGTGCTGCGTTGATGATCTTTATAGGAAACAGACAGACGTCGGTTTAATTTGTTGCGTTGGCTTTAGCTTGGAAGATGGTGGAAAAAGCCACGTATGAACGAAGTGATTCTGTCGGGAAAACGAGAGGGAAGGTCGATGAAGATTGAATTTTCACTTTAAAAAAACTCATGAAATGGACTCAGTTTCTATTCGAAAAGCAAAAAAAGAAGACCTAGCAGACCTGCTTCATATGGCACGGACAGCATTTTTACAGGGATTTACCGCAGGCAACAAACCCGAGAACGTGGCCGCCTACCTCGACGAAGCATTTACGCTCGAACAGTTTGAAAAGGAAATGAACAACTCGGCCTCGACTTTTTTCCTGGCGGAAAATGAAGAGGAGATTATCGGCTATGTCAAGGTCAATCAGGTTCCGGCGCAGACCGATGTGCATGATCCGGATAGTTTGGAGATTGCCCGTTTGTACATCTTGGAGGATTTTCTGGGAATGGGATTAGGCAAATCGCTTTTGGATATTGCCTTGGACTTTGCGAAGCAAAATCAAAAAAAATACCTCTGGCTGGGCGTGTGGGAGCACAATGCCCGCGCAATACGTTTTTATGAAAAAAATGGCCTCCGAAAATTCGGAAGCCATCCCTTTCCATTTGGCGATGAGATCCAAACAGATTACTTGATGAGAATAGATTTTTAACCGCCCAATTCGCCCTTCTCGGCCATCTTCTGCATTTTTTTGTTAGCGTAGATCGCGACTTCCACCCGACGGTTTTGGGCTCGGGCTTCAGCGCTGGTGTTTGGCACTGCGGGCATTTCCTCTCCGAAAGCTTGGCTGCTCAGTCTCTTGTTATCTACACCGGCGTCACTTAGAAAGTCCGCAACGGTAGATGCCCGCTGTTCGGACAGCGTTTGATTATATTCAGCCGCTCCGGTGTCATCCGTATGGCCTTCGATCAGTATGTTGGTATCCTCGTATTTTTTGAGTGTGGTGGCCAGATTTGTCAGATTGGTCTGAGATGCCACATTGAGCGTGGCTTCATCCACACCGAATAGAATGCCTGAATCGAAAGTGATTTTGATTCCTTCACCGACGCGCTCTACCTTGGCGCCCTTTAGATCCCTTTTCAGCTCTTCGGCCTGTTTGTCCATTTCGTTGCCAATGATAGCGCCGGCGGAACCACCGATGGCTGATCCGACGATGATTCCGGTTGCAGTATTGTTTTTAGAAAGCAAACCGCCGATCACCCCTCCGGCAGCGCCGCCGATAGCGCCTCCTTTGACGGCGTTGCTTGTCTTACAGCTGAGAGTAGCAATGGACAATGTGCAGATCAGCAATAGGCTTAGAATTTTGTTGGTAGTTTTCATAATTTTTGATTTTGCCCGACTAGGGTTGTTGGCAGTATTGATATGGATGTTGCAAAGTCAAGAGGCATGCCATGCTGATTTGACGGTTTTAGGCCTGTTTTAGGCCTTGTGATGGGGAAGATTGCCTCGATTTTTGAGATTTTTCCACAGGTTGAAAGCATTTACAGGAAGGGATTGCTTGGAATAATCGATCGGGGTATTTTTGAAAAAAAAACCATGCGCCGATTTTTGCTTTTTTTCATGGCCTGTGTCACTAGCCAGGATTTGTTGTTTGCACAGGAAAAAGAACCCATCGTCATTTTGATTTCTTTGGACGGGTTTCGCCATGACTACGTGGAGCGATTTCAACCGGAAAACCTCACGAAATTTGTAAAGGAGGGGACGGCAGCCGAGGCTCTGATTCCGTCTTTTCCCAGCAAAACTTTTCCCAATCACTACACCATCGCCACAGGAATGCTGCCCGAGCATCATGGTTTGGTGGACAATTCCTTCTATGAGCCGTTCAAAGATCAGGTCTATGTCATGGGCAATCGTGACATCGTCCAGGACGGCTATTGGTATGGCGGGACTCCGCTGTGGGTTTTGGCGGAAAACAACGGGATGAAAGCGGTGAGCTACTTTTTTGTCGGTTCGGAGGCACCGGTAAATGGAGTCAGACCCAGTGAATATTTTGACTATGATGGTCGGGTTCCAAATCTAACCCGAATCAGTAAGGTCTTTGAGTGGCTGCAACTGCCAGACGCGGAGCGACCGAGGTTTATCGCCTTGTATTTTTCAGACATGGATGATGTCGGTCACGCCTATGGGCCGAGCAACGATGAGAAGCTCAACGAACGACTCACTAAGCTCGATCATGAGTTGGGTGCGCTTTTCGAAGGAATAAGAAGCTTCGATTTGCCCATCAATGTGATCCTGGTATCAGATCATGGGATGGCCGATGTGCCTAAAGACAACCTGATCAATTTGGACGACTTGATGAAAGGAATCGACGCCAGGGTGGTGAACAACGGTGCTTTGGCACATATTCATCTTGCGGATAAGGCTGATCAGCAAGCAGCAATTGACACGATCCGGTCTAGAAGTCCTCATGTGACGATTGACGATTTTGAGAAAAATGAAAATTATACTGATGTCAGCAAGTTTCCGCAGCGTGTCGGGGATTTGCTGATCCTTCCGGAGTTTGGGTACTATCTGGCCGACAATCGCGGGATGATGCGCTATCAAAACCGTGCGGCATTGTTGAAGACAGAGACATTTGGCGAGCATGGATTCAGTCCTCGAAACAAAGAGGTTTGGGGGATTTTCTACGCCAATGGACCTCAAATTAAATCTGACAACTCTATCGAGCCATTTCAAAACATCCATATTTATCCGCTGATCTGCCAGATTTTGGGGCTTCCGATACCGGAGGGGACAGATGGGGAAGTAGATGTCTTAGCGCCGATTTTGAAGTAGCACTATGGGAAAAAAGACGATAAGCAGTCGGGAAGATGTGGACTTTTTAGTTCGGCAGTTTTATGACAAGGTGCGCGAGCATGCCACTTTGGGGCCGATTTTCAATGGGGTCGTGGAGGACTGGGAGCATCATCTGATTCACCTGTCAGACTTTTGGGAGATGATTCTGCTGCAGACCGGGCCTGGGCGTGGGAGGTTTAATCCTACCAAAGTCCATCAGGAAGTCGATGCCAAGGTGGAACACCAGATCTCCCAGGTTCATTTTGGCAACTGGCTGGAACTCTGGTTTGCGACCATCGACGAGTTTTTTGTTGGGGAGAATGCCACCTACGCAAAGGAACACGCGCGGAGGATGGCGCATATGCTTTTTATGAGAATTTGGGAAGCCAGACCCAGAGCCTGACCCCTTCGAGTAGCAATCTTTGCTGCTGGCAGTTTCTTTCGATGGTTTCTTAGTTTATATTGAGTAGCCTTTTCGTCAGGCCACTTCGGAATTAGAGGATTGCAAGCCAAACCTTAGCTTGGACGAGAACTCAGAATGATAGTGCTAACCCATACCCAAATCCTAACGCCAGATTCATATGAGAAATCGCTCCTTTGTCCAACCCGTGTTTTTGATACTTTTTCTAACGCTATTGTCGGATGTATATGGTCAGGGCGGACTATTTGAGGCCAAAGAACCGATGGCAATTGAGATGAGTTTTTCGATCAAACAACTCAAGACCGAAACGAACGATTCCACATTTATAGATTCCCAAATGATTGTTGAGTCCGCGAATGGGCAAAAGGATACGCTGGACATTGAGATACGTGTCCGGGGGAATTTTAGACTGGAAAACTGCTTTTATCCTCCCATGCGCGTAAAGATGAAAAAGAAGGAGGCGGCAAATACGGTTTTCAAGGGGGATCGAAATCTAAAGCTGGTTTTGCCTTGCTCCAAAGCCAAGAATGCAGGTAATTACTTGGGAAGGGAATACCTGGCCTATCAACTGTATGAGGATATAACAGAATATACTTTTCAGACGCGCCCGCTTAGGGTTACGCTGACCGATACTGACAGCAAAAAAGCTGAATCGGTAGAGTTGTTGGGGTTTTTTATTGAGGATGACGATGATGTCGCGGATAGGTTTGGTGGCAAAATTCTTGACGACAAAAAGATAATTCCTACACTGATGGAGGATTCTGCTACCGTAAGACATGACTTCTTCCAACTGATGATCGGAAATACAGACTGGTCTGGACTTTTTCAACATAATGAAAAAGTCATGATGCTGGACGATAAGACCATCGTGCCGCTTGCCTATGATTTTGACATGACTGGATTGGTCAATCCGCCCTATGCCCAAGTCAATAGAAATATCGGTGTCGAGCGGGTGACAGACCGGCTGTATCGGGGGTTTTGCAGAGATCCGGCGCTTCTTCAAGCCATCAGAGCAGAAATATTGGCTAAGGAAAATCAAATCTCGGAGACCATCGAAAAGAATTCCGTTTACTTTGGGGAGTCGGACGCCAAAGCGTGTAAACTATATATTAATGATTTTTTTGATATTCTGAAGTCGGATCGATTGTTTGAATACAATGTGCTGAACGCCTGTCGCTCAAATAGCGCGGCACAGACGTTTTAGCATGTTTTTTGCATTTTTTACTAAAAACCAGAAATCGGCCCAAGCTCTTTGCGAAAATTGAGAATTGATTGCTCAGTTCTGCAAAGAGCTATTGTTTTGCCATAAATCCGATGCCTTCCTATCTGGGCGTAGTTGGTGGTTTTAAGATGACTTGAGTTAACTTTCCTATGTTCTTTTGAAACGACAAAAGAGAAAGACATAAAGGGTGATTTTTTAAGCAACTTATTTTTTCACAACTCAACTGCAAGAAAAGGGAGTCCGCTCCGTTGCATTCAGATTTTTAGACATTTTTTAATCTTTTAGCTTTTCCCCAAATTGACCGATCGCTAAGTTGCTAGCCTTAGCAGCGATTTTCTCGAAACCTAAAACGCCACTCATTTCTACTCAAAACAAAAAGTCCTGCATTGCTGCAAGGATTTTGCTTCGCACACCTGCGGGACAGAATTGACCCACTCGTGCGGAACTCTGACCTACCGATATCTTATGGATTAGGCAAGGGTTATTTGATAGTTTTTTTCATTAATTCTATTGTCACGGATTAAGGCAAAAATTCTGTTGATCAGTTTAGCTCTTACAGCATTGATAACTGTCATTTTATTCTTGCCTTCAGCCACTTTTCTATCAAAGTAGTCCTTGAATTCGCCTTTCATTTTTATTGCTGAGAGTGCAGCCATATGGAACAGTTTCTTGAGTTCCATATTTGCCCTGAAGGAAACTTTGCGCCTGGACCGTTGGCTCGTTCCTGATTCAAAGGAAAATGGGGCTACGCCTGCATGGCAGGCGAATTTCCTTCCTGAATAGAACTTGGTGAAGGCACTTGTCGCCAGAATAGTGTGGATGGCAACTTGGTCGCCGATTCCATCTATCGAAGTGAGTATGGCTTTTTGGTTTGTCAGTGTTTCGCTGGATTCCAATAGGGATTTGATCTGCACATCGATTTCCTTGATCAACTTAGTCAAGGAGTCTACCTGCTTCTTTAAACGTTTGCTTCTGGCCTTGTAAAGGGCTTCATCCATAAATCCTTTCAGGTCTTTTAGCTGAGTCTTATACTTCGCTCTTTCTTTGATAAATAACTCTCGTTCAGCAGATAGTGATCTAACAGATTCTAAGGTATAATCTTCAATCACTTGAATTTTAGCCTTATCCTGATGCCTCCGGGTATACTCAGCAATCCGAATGGCATCCACCTTATCATTCTTGTATCGGGTTACTCCTGATCGTTGCTTTATTTCAGCGCCGCTTTCCAGCCACAACGAATAGCCTTCTTCCAGACATACTTTACGTAATGGATAGCAATAATGCCCTGTGAACTCTGCACAGATCAAGGAATTAGGTAGGTCTATCTGCTTGGATATTTTCTTGAAAAACCGCTTAATCGATACTGGTTTGTTTTCGATTTTGAAACTTTCCCCTTCGGCATCCTGGTTCAGAAAAGCAATATCCAAGGTTAATTTGCTTACATCGATTCCAATAAATAATTCAAATTGCATACTTTCGTTGTTAGATAATTGAAGTAAAGAACCGTTACCTAATAACCTTAACAGGTTTGACTGATATCTTATACAGGTCTTGGTTCTTGAAACCTGTCAGTCCCGAATATCAGGTTAGATCTCTTACATCTAAAGCTATCGCTGGGTCGCTGACAGGGCTTCAATTATACTTCAAAACCTTACATTTTTCAACCTATCAAACCTAAGGTAGTTATCGGGATGAGCTAAGATGCTGTAGGAGATTAGTTCTGGATCAATTGGTTTTTCGACGAAGTGACTGGACTTTTGTGTTTTTGATGAACGATTCGATCGTCATGGCTTCACCCCGACCACCTTCAATTCCCAAGACTGTTTTTAATTGACATTGCCGGTGGTTTGAGGTGTATTTGAAAAGAAACTCCTCGTTATGCTCGATCAGTCTTTGCCAGAGATTGTTGGATTGACCGAACTAGTGCGAAAAAAGGATTTTGATGTAAAAAGTTATATCCTTAAAATGCAAAAAGCCACACATCTCTGCGTGGCTTTTGCTCCCCCTCTAGGGCTTGAACCTAGGACCCCATGATTAACAGTCATGTGCTCTAACCAACTGAGCTAAGGAGGAATTTGATGTCTTTTCGATTGTCCCTTTTGGAAATCGTGTTGCAAATGTAGGTGCATCGCCTTTTTATTCCAAATCGGTTTCTGAAAAAATCTTTATTTTCGTCCTTTCTGGCCCTTTTCTGATTCTGATTCAGGGACTTATTTTTTGGGGAATTTCTTGAGATATCAGCAATACCGCTTGGTAATCCTTAAATTCTGAAAAAAGGGTGGAAACGAAGTCGCAAAATCGGAGACTTCACAATCCCAAACACTATTGCCATTTCGGGCATTTTTCCCTAACTACATGTCGTAACCTCCCACACCCATGAATTTATCGCTCAACCGCCGGGATTTTCTCCGATACTCCGTTCTGACTACGCTTGGACTGCAATTCTTACCCTACGCGGGGCTCCGGGCCGCATCGTCTGACCGGGTTCGGATCGCCCATATCGGCTTGGGAGGGATGGGGCTTTCGCATCTCAACTGGTTTGCCAATCTTCCGGAGGCCGAGATTGTAGCACTTTGCGATGTCGATATCAATCGGGCAAATGAAGCTTTGATTGCACTGAAAAAAATCCATCCGGATACCAAAGCGCAGGTTTATCAGGATTTTAGAAAAGTCTTGGAAAGGTCTGATATCGATGCCGTGACCATTGCCACGCCAGACCATTGGCATGCTCAGATTGCAATCTTGGCTTTCCAAGCTGGCAAAGACGTCTATGGCGAAAAGCCGCTTTCCTATTCGCTCCGAGAAGGGCAACTGATGCTGAAAGCTCAAGAGGAAACCGGGAAGATATTCCAGCTTGGAACGCAAATTCATGCGGGAGACAATTACCATCGGGTAGCCGAGCTTATCCAGTCCGGAGAGTTGGGTAAAATCAAAACCATCCGACTTTGGAAAACAGGCGAACCACCTCTGATTCCTTCGCTTACCTACCAGGCGCCTCCTCCCAATCTGGATTGGGATATGTGGCTAGGTCCGGCGCCTTTGTCAGACTATGCACCGGAAAAATGCCATTTCAACTATCGTTACTTTATGGAATATTCTGGAGGGTTTTTTCAGGACTTCTGGTGCCACATTGCAGACGTGGTCTGGATGTCCATGCCTCCGAGTGGCTTGAGCCGTATTTCGGCAAACGGTGAAAGGTCGGAGGGAGTAGGGGACACCCCTAAATGGATTGATGTTGACTTCAAGTTTAAGGGGCTGGACCTGCACTGGACGACCAATGCACCGGATGTGCCCGGAGCAAAAGAAAGAGGAATCGGTGCCTTTTTCGAGGGAAGTAAGGGGACTTTGATCTGCGACTATGGCACCCGGGAAATACGGATCAATGGGCAGGTAATGGAGGATATTCCAGAAATCCCAAAAACCATCCCACGGTCACCCGGACATCAACAGAACTTTCTCGATGCAGTGAAATCCCGCTCACAGCCTGAATCCAACCTCAGATATGCAAGAGAGATGACCTTGCCGATGCATTTGGCCTTGACATCCTTTAAGCTGAAAAGCTCCTTGAAATGGAATTCGAAAACGGAGACTTTCAAAAACAATTCTGAAGCGGAAGCAACACTGTGGAGACCTTATCGGGAAAAATGGAATTTGATTGGAGCTTAGGAATTCAAACACTTGGAATGAAAATAGGATTGATTTTCGAACCTATGATTGTGAGAAATTGAAGAAACAAAGCCCTTCGCGCAACTTGGATCCACTGGTTTTCTGTCTGAATGGTGCTTCAATATAGGGGGGGGTGGCTCATGCAAGCTTGGCTTTTTACGAGAACTGATTATTTCTAAACTTATGATTTAGAGTCCTCTCTTTTTTATAACTTAAAAAATTCAATTTATAAATCTATGGAAAACTACAAACTCTCGATTAACGGTAAAACCCAAGAGGTCACCGCGTCCGAGGATATGCCCCTGCTGTGGGTGATCCGGGATTTATTGGATATGAAAGGTACTAAGTTTGGCTGTGGGCAGGCACTATGCGGAGCCTGCACGGTTCACTTGGACGGAGAAGCGGTGAGGTCTTGCAGCTTGCCGATCTCCGAGGTGGGTGCGGGTAAGATAACTACCATCGAGGGACTTTCCGAAGACGGAAGCCATCCCTTGCAAAAAGCTTGGGTCGAGCATGTCGTTCCACAATGTGGCTACTGCCAATCTGGTCAGATCATGAACGCGGCAGCTTTGTTGACCAAAAATCCAAGCCCCTCAGAAGCCGATATTGAAGCTGCAATGGAGGGGAACCTCTGTCGCTGCGGTACCTACAATCGAATCAAAGACGCTATCGTCACTGCCTCCCAATCGCTTTAACATCCCAAAATCAGCAAAATCATGATGCCAAAATTGCCATTTTTGAATAAGCAGAAGTCAACAGCTTCCACCGCTGATCGCAGTGAGATCTATCGAGCGTCAAGAAGGGACTTCCTAAAAATCGGATCACTTGCCGCAGGAGGTTTTGTGTTGGGGATCAATTTCCAATGCAGCGGGCCAAAAGGGGAGCTGATCACCTTTGCTCCCAACGTGTTCGTCAGCATCGGCTCGGATAACATCGTGACCATCGTGGCACATCGCTCCGAAATGGGCACCGGAATCCGAACGTCCCTGCCGATGATCGTGGCCGATGAGCTCGGGGCTGACTGGAGTCTGGTGAAGATCGTGCAGGCCGAAGGAGACGAGGATAAGTACGGCAACCAAAACACGGATGGTTCTTTTTCGATTCGGATGTTTTACGAGCCGATGAAAAAAGCCGGAGCCGCAGCCCGACAAATGCTGGTGAAAGCTGCTGCAGCAGAATGGAAGGTAGATCCCTCCGAATGCGATACCGAAGCCAGCCATGTCATCCTGAAGGGCGGGAGCAAGAAAATTCCGTTTGGTGACTTGGTCTCACAGATTCAGACGATGGAATTGCCCAAGGATGAAGAGCTCGTGATGAAGGATTTCTCGGCTTACAAGCTCGTAGGGAAGGACGTTCCGATATATGACCTAAAGGATATCGCGACGGGTAAAGCTGTCTTCGGCGCAGATGTAAATCTGCCAAATATGTTGATCGCGGTGGTTCGCCGCAGTCCTGTGGTTGGTGCAAAAGTCATTTCGTTCAACGATGAAAAAGCCCTGGCGATCCCGGGTGTCAAAAAGGTGGTGAAGATAGAAGGCGGAGGCGATCCACCTCCTCTGGATCAGCCATTAGAGGGAATCGCCGTTTTGGCCGAAAACACTTGGGCTGCGATCAAAGGCAGTGAGGCGCTGGAAGTTGAGTGGGATTTGGGAGTCAATCAATCTTATAATTCCGCAGCGCAACTCCAGGAAATGGTAAAAAGCACGGCGAAGTCAGGCACGGTAAAAAGAGAGCGCGGCGACTTTAGCCAAGCGAAAGCCTCTGCCGGAAAAACATTTGAAAAAACCTATCTAGCTCCGTTCTATGCACACGCCACCGTCGAGCCTCCTGCTGCTATTGCTGATGTCAAAGCCGACGGTTCGGTAGAGATTTGGGCTCCAAGCCAGCATCCCCAATGGGCAAAAGGTGCGGTTGCTGGTGCTTTGGGAGTTGATGTCACTAAAGTGAGAATTAACGTGACGTTATTGGGTGGAGGTTTTGGGCGAAAATCCAAGCCTGACTATGTGGTGGAGGCAGCGCTCCTTTCCAAAGCTGCTGGTGTGCCCGTCCGTGTCCAGTGGACGAGATCTTGCGACCTGCACCATGATTTTTACCATTCTCATAGTGCTCAGCGAATCGTGGCCACCTTGGATGCGGCTGGAAATCTTACGGGTTGGAATCATCACACGGTGTTCCCTGCTATCGGGTCGGGACTCACAGCAGCGCCCCCTTCAGACGGAGAGTTGGATTTGGGTTGCCGTGATTTTCCCTATGATGTTCCTAATATTCGCATCGAATCCCACGAATCGACAGCACATACCCGCATTGGTTGGTTGCGATCAGTGAGCAATATTCACCATGCCTTTGCGACCAGTTCGATGCTGGACGAGATCGCGGAATCCAAGGGGTTAGATCCCGTCGAGCAGGCAATTCAACTCTTGGGAGAAGACAGGGATCTGGTTTTTGCTGGGGAAATGGTCGGTGACTATGGCAACTATGGGGAGAAGATCGAAGATTTCCCCTGGAGTACGGGCCGGATGAAAAAGGTGATAGAGACCGTCGCTGAAAAGTCAAATTGGAAGGCCAATCTTGCTGCAGGCAAGGCGATTGGTTTTGCAGCGCACAAGAGCTTCCTGACTTATGTGGCTTGCGTGGTGACGGTGGAAAAAGATGCAGCAGGTAATCTCGTTATTCCGGAGGTTCACTACGCAGTAGATTGCGGCATTCCGGTGAATACAGATCGCATTCGCTCTCAGTTTGAGGGAGGAGCACAGTTTGCCACCAGTTTGGCGACGACCTCGGCGATTACTTTGGAAAATGGCAAGGTGGTTCAAAATAACTTTGACACCTATCAGATCATTCGTATGCCTCAGGCTCCCAAAAAGATCCACGTCCACATCATTCCAAGTATGGAAAAGCCCACCGGAGTTGGAGAGCCTCCAGTTCCGCCGTTCATTCCGGCCCTTGCCAATGCGGTGTATAAGCTGACTGGGAAGCGAAACTATGAATTGCCTATTAAAGCATAGCGAGGTTTAACTGCAATATTCTAGAATATTCAAGCGGCCGTCCGAGATTTTCGGGCGGCTTTTTTCTTGCGGTTTCGGCCACCTGATGATTCCTATTTGTACTTTTAGCCATGCAAATCACCCGATTCATTGTTCTGATTTTAACCTTGGTTGGATTTCAATCGTCCTCTATTTTCGCGCAGCTGATTGCTGAGAAGGATCCTTCTCCTGTGTCAGGTATTCGAGTGAAAACCATTGACAATCCGATTTTGGAGGAAATGAGTGGTTTGGCTTTTTCAAAAAATCATCCAGATAAGTTCTACACACATACCGATAGCGGGGGTGAGGCAGCAGTATATGTTTTGGATTCCCTGGGGAGTGAGTTGGGGAAAATCACGCTAGAAGGAGTCGAAAACCGGGATTGGGAGGATATCGCAGTAGGCCTGGGGCCGGGAGGCAAATCGTACGTTTATGTTGCCGAAATTGGCGACAATCTCGGGATACATCAGTCAGTACAGCTTTTTAGATTTCCGGAGCCGGAGTCCTGTACCAAAGAACAGTCGACAAAGCCCGAGATTTTAACCTTCACTTATCCTGAAGGACCTCGGGATGCGGAGAGTTTTTTCGTGGATCCTATCTCTGGGGACTTATACATCGTGTCCAAAAGAGACAAGAACAACACGCTTTTTCGCCTCCGATCTGATGATTTTGGGAAAGCTGATGTGGTCGCAAAGGAGTTGGTTAAGCTGCCGTTTACCAGTGCGACAGCGGCGGATATCAGTCAGGATGGGAGCAAGATCCTGATCAAAAATTACTTTACCGTTTACTACTGGGAGCGCGATAAGGGACAGTCTGTTGCAGAGGCTTTGTCCGAAGATCCCAAGGAACTTCCTTATGTGCCGGAGCCTCAGGGTGAGGCTATCGGGTTTAGACCAGACGGGAAGGCCTACTTTACGATCAGCGAAAAGCGATTTGACATCGACCCGATCCTGTACCTCTACCTTTTAACGGACTAGCGCATGCAAACCACCGATACAATCCTTATGGTTCGGCCCGCCAACTTTGGGTTCAATGCTGAGACTGCTGAGAATAATTTTTACCAAAAAAAAGACGGGAGGGCTGAAGACGAAATTCGGGAATTGGCGCGGAAAGAGTTCGATGGGTTTGTCGCCCTACTAAAAGATCAGCGGGTGAATGTTGTCGTGGTGGGAGACTCGAAAAATCCCGCCAAGCCAGACGCGGTGTTTCCCAACAACTGGTTTAGCACCCATGCTGACGGGAAACTGATCTTGTATCCCATGTTTTCCACGATCAGGCGACAGGAGCGTAGAAAGGACATTGTCGAGGGGCTGATTCACTCGGGTTTCAAGGTGAACGAGATCCTTGATCTTAGTTTTTTTGAAGATAGCGGGCAATTCCTGGAGGGCACAGGCAGCATGGTTTTGGATCACGAAGCGAAAGTGATTTTTGCATGTTTCTCCCCGAGGACGCACCGCGTACCGCTAGACTATCTCGCCAAATTATTGGGCTACAAGGTCATTGGGTTTCGTGCCGAGCAAGAGGTCAATGGAAAGTTGGGTCCGATCTATCATACGAATGTGATGATGCATATTGGAACCGATTTGGCGGTGGTGTGCCTGGATAGCATCCGCAAAGCTTCAGAAAAGCAGCGAGTACAGGAAACATTGACTAGGTCTGGCAAGAAGGTAATTCCGATCACTCTGAAGCAAAAATCCAGCTTTGCCGGAAACATGCTGGAAGTGAGCAATGACGGTGGAGAAAAGTTTACCGTAATGTCACTGGCGGCATTGGAGTCACTAAACGTGGGGCAAATTCAGTCCATCGAGCGCTATACTACGATCATCAGCCCTTCTATTCCGACCATCGAGAAGATTGGCGGTGGAAGCGCAAGGTGTATGATGGCTGAGATTTTTCTACCGGGAGGGAGGATGACAGCGGGTTGATGTACTTTTAGGTTATTTGAACATCGCTGTTTTGGATTGAAGGTTTTGCTCCTATGAGTGTCTCTCCTTCACAGGTGTATTGGGCCTAAATAAGAACACCGAGTGAAAGGAGGTTATTGGGCGCCGGTACCTCACATTGAAGTTCCGGTGACTGGTATAGCTTAAACCTCGATTCTCTCTCCGCTTGTTGTGAATAATCTTTCCATATCTCGCTGCCTTTGCTATTATTTTTCCCTAGTTTAAATCCCTTACCAGATAAGAGAGTGTTCAATTAAGTGTGTCTGCTAAATTCACAACAAATGAAAAAAAGACAGACAATTGAGGATTTGTTAAATGATCCCA
>NZ_BAAAFI010000014.1:0-77731 GCF_039523455.1 Algoriphagus jejuensis
TTTCTCCAAAGAAACACCTTAGCAAAAACTGATATCACGGAACAACTATGGGATACGCTAACCAGACTTTCAGAAAAAAAAAGCGCATTAATGTCATCCTTTGGCAAGAAACAGGAAAGTCACGCCACGCTAAAGCGATATATTCGTGGCTGATTCGTTCAGAATCCGTCACGAATAAATTATAATTCCATTTTTGGCATGCTAAAAATTTCACAGACCCTACTAGGCTTGTTTGCAATCTCCGCTTTGGTGGGTTGCAGCAAATACAAGCCCTCTCAAACTTCCGATCTCGCCGAGCTGACTGATTATTTCTCTTCAGAAGGCATCGTCTCTGACAGTATAGGAGCCGATAGCACCGAATTGCTCATTACCAATTTTGCGGGCCCGGATTTAGTTCCGAGTCCTTCTTGTCTGGCCGTAGCGGCTACAGGCGAGGTATTTGTCGGTGTCGATATGATTGGTTCGCTGGGCAAAACTCCCGGCAAAGGCAGCATCATGAAGCTCGTGGACAGCGATCACGATGGCACGATGGATTCCCACACGGAATTTGCCAAGGTGGATAACCCTCGAGGGATCATCGCGATGGGTGATCAGGTGTTTGTGCTTCACACGACTTTTGGCACAGATAGCCTCGCTACCGGCATGGACTTGGTAGTATTTGAGGACAAAAACAAAGACGGCGTTGCCGACGGCCCATCCAAACCGCTGATCACCGGGATCAGCACACAAAATCAACTCAGAAGCCGAGGTACTGACCACTCCACCAACGGCATCCGCATGGGAATCGACGGTTGGATTTATATCGCTGTCGGTGATTTCGGCTTTGTCGACGCAGAAGATCGCGAAGGCACCAAACTCACCATGCTCGGCGGCGGGATCGTGCGGGTAAGACCTGACGGCACCGAAATGGAAGTCTATACCCACGGAACGAGAAACATCTACGATGTGGCGATTGACCCCTTTATGAACGTCTACACCCGCGGCAACACCAACGACGGCGGAGGCTGGAACATCCGTTTTATCCACCACCTCCAAAGCGGTGAATATGGCTATCCAAGCCTTTTCAAGCACTTCACTGACGAAATTCTTCCGGCTTTGGTCGATGTCGGCGGGGGGTCTGGTACCGGTTCGTACTTCATGGATGACGAGCGTTGGCCGGCCAAATACAACCGTGTACCGATGATGGCTGACTGGGGTAAAAGCCAGCTGTACATTCATAGAGTAAGCATGGACGGTCCGAGTTTTACCCAACAGGATGAGAACTTTATAAAACTTTCGCAGATCACTGATGTGGATCTGGACGGCTCTGGCCAGATGTACCTCGCCGCATGGGACGGGGCCGGTTTCCGCGGAAATCCTGACAAAGGCTATGTGGTTCGGGTGGTACCCGTAGGCTACAAATACGAAGCGTATCCTGACTTGAAAGCAGCATCCGTTGCTGAGTTGGCGGAACTTCTCAAAGCCAGAAACTCCGTCACCCGACTAGATGCCCAGCAGGAAATGCTGACGAGATCAAAAGTGGAAGCTGCCGCGGCCGCATTGCTGATCGCACAGGACACTTCTCTTCCACTTGATTCCCGAGTTGCCGGGATTTTCACTTACGCGCAAGCGGCTTGCGCTTCTGGAGTTGAGGAACTGTTGAAACTAGCTGAAGAAGATAAAATCCGTGAGTTTGCCTTGCGTGCTTTGGCGGACAGAAAAGGCTGCTTGACAGGCGTGCCGGTGGATCTTTTCATCGCCGCTGCTGAGGATGCCAACCCACGGGTACAGGTTGCAGCGATTGTAGGCTTGGGAAGATTGGGCGATCCGAAAGCTGCCGAGGTGCTGCTTGAGATGGCCGTTCCCGCATCTGCTAAAATCCCTGCGAAAGACACCGAAGGCCCACATGCCACTCCAAATTCTGCAATCGTTCTTCCGCATTTGGCTGTGAAGGCGCTTGTAGACCTGAACGCCGTCGATGCAACGGTTGAGGCTATTGATTCTGACAACTACAAGTTGGCACTTTGGGCACTTCGCTACATGCACGACCCGAAAGTGGTGGATGGGTTGATTTCGGCTTTCGCAGAGACTGAAAACAACGAGAAAAAATCAGAGATCCTCACCGACCTTTCCAGACTTTATCAAAAAGAAGCCCCCTATGACGGCAGCTGGTGGTGGGGAACCCGTCCGGATACCCACGGTCCATACTACAAAGCCGAGAATTGGTCTGAGTCCGAAAAAATCAAAACCTTCCTTGTAGCAGAAGCAAACAAAGCTGATGCATCGCAAAAGGTATTTTTCGCGGCGCTCAATGACAGACACCGACTGGGTATTGTCGAACTCGGTACAGAGTCTGCCCCGCCTGCGGTAGAGGAGGCAGCAATCGATCTCGAATCCATCAAAAACAAAAAAGGCCAGGTAGGTGCAGCTTCTATCGAGGACGTAATCTTGGCCGTGGGCGATATCAAGGGCGATCCCGCACTTGGCAAAACAATCTTTACCAATCAGGGTTGCATTGCCTGCCATAGCATCGAGGCAGGTCAGGTGATGAAAGGCCCATTCATGGGTCAGATCGGTTCGATCATGAATCGTGACCAAATCGTGGAATCGATCTTGAAACCAAATGCTTCGATCTCCCAGGGCTTTGCTTCTGTACAGATCACGACTAACGACGGCAAGTTCTACATGGGCTTTGTCACTGCGGAATCTGCGCAGGAATTGACCATTCGCGACATCACTGGTACCGCTACCAAACTGGAAAAGAAGAACATCAAGGAGCGTAAGGAACTGGAAAACTCGATGATGCCCGCTGGCTTGGCCAATTCACTTTCCTACGAGGAACTCGCTTCGCTGGTAAACTTCCTTTCGCAGCAGAAGTAGGAATGTCCGATGTCCGGTGACCGATGCCATTGGAAAAATGAAAGGCCGGAAGGGACAATCCCCTCCGGCTTTTTCGATTTTTTTAAACAAGGTCAATCCAAACTCAGGATCTTGAGCGCTTCCGTTATTGAACTAATTTATATTTTCGGCTAAGGTTTTATTCTTTAATTCCAATCCCTTAAAATAATTTTATTTTTATGATTTTTCAATAAACCAATTCACCCATAAATGATTCATTTCCAATTGATTGATATAACTTCGGTTAAAAACAAACGGAAATGGGAAATTTGGTTTTTACATTAAATGTATTCTCCGAACCTATTCTTTTCGGAGGTTCTCAAGCGGGATTTTATTTTGATTTCTTTTACATCTTAGCCTTCCTTGTTGCGACAATTTGGATGATTTGCGAAGGTCGACAAATGAAAATCCCCTTGGTGAGTTGGTTGTTGGTTTTGGCAATTTCCAGATTGTTTTTCATCATAGGAACCAAGGTCATTGCCTTCTCATTCGCTGATTGGGTTACCGCTGTCTACCAATTGGAACTCCCTCAAACCACTGAAAAGGTTATTATCGGAGGATTCGCCCTAGGTTTGGCAGCGTTTTTTGTAGCGATCCGTCTTTTCAAAATCCACACTGGAAGCTTAGACGCAATGGCAATCGCAATTCCGGTTTCCATCGCTATCCAACGAATTGGATGTTTGATTCTGGGTTGCTGCTTTGGAACCTCCACCCATATGCCCTGGGGAGTCAACTATGGATTTGGATCCCCTCCTCATTTCCACCAATTCCAAGTCGGGCTAATTGAAGCTACTGCGACAAGTACCACTCCCATTCACCCATTCCAGCTTTATGAAGCGTTAAACGGTATTTTCGTCGCCGTACTTCTCCTGATTGTTAGAAAGAAAGTGAAATCACAGGGAGGGTTGTTTCTGATATCCATCGGAGTTTGGGCTGGTATCCGAACCATAATTGAGTTTTTTCGAGATCCCTATGCCCATGCTATGGGAGGCGAAATCTGGGGCGGACTAAAAGTCATGCAGTGGATATTATTTGGGGTTTCGCTATTTGCGCTGGGATATTTTTACCTAAGAGAGAAGAAATGGAGGCTTCTCCCGGCATCAAACTATTCTGATCCGCCCAAACAAGCAGCGGTTTGGCTGGTGCTAATGATAAGCGTATGCATGACCTGGTTGTTGAGAAATTGGCTAACCGGGCCGGAATTGTTTGCTATGAATTTGATGCTGATTCCTGCGTTGTTTATTTCGGCATTCTACCTATTCAAAGAAAATACAATTCCTTCCTTTCGCTGGGCGACCTTAGCGCTGATGGTATTGCCCCTCTTACTCATGAGTCAGACACTGAAAGAAAATCTCCCTTCAGACAGTACGAGAACTCGAGGGTATGATTTTTTTAATGTTGGATTTTCATCAGGTGACTATTACTCCGAGACTTCTTTTTTACTGTCCGGCCCACCCAGCGGATGTGGATCATCCCGAACTTTTGAAACCTTCAGAAATGAGTATTGGAATGCGGGTTTCGGATATGGACGAACCAAGATCTCTGAAAAAGATGCATTTAGCTACGGTGCCAATATCTCAATGGGACAGTATGGAGAAGAAAAAATAAGTACTGCAATCACCTCAGATCGGTTTTTGTTTTCCATCAATCCCTATGTTCAATATGACGTCAAATGGTTTGGAATAGGTGGTGGATTACATATTGGTAATCTGTATTGGACGAGAGCACCAGAAAATCTCGTTGACACGCCGAGTCCCGATACAGGCACACTTAAAAGCCCCATATATCCACAGGCTTATATGAGAATTGGACCAGAGCATATCCTATTTGCTGATGGCGGGCTAGCCAACAGTTTGCCATCTCCATTTCCCAGTATGCGTGCTGAAATCGCCCTAGGATCGGGTTTTGGACTGCCAAAAGGAAATAAACTGAGAGTGGGAACCAGCAATTTTGGGGAATTTATCCAGGCGCAGGCCTTAATCACGAAGAGCTGGCAAGCCAGCGCAACCTATAGCTGGAGAAATACACATTATTATATTGGTACATCCCAAGAAGCATTAAACAGACAATTTTTTGTGAACCTCCAGTATCGATTTAATTACAAGGAGTGACTTCTGGAAATTCAGTTTTTTTGGAGGTAGACTTATTTTGGTTTTACAAAGAGGAACACCGGAAAACAGCAATGCATACACCCATCTTCTCTAGGTTTTATCGGCAAGGCAGCTGCTTGGGGGCTGGCGGATATTCAACCACAATCCCTTCGACTTTTTTATTTCTTTTCTATCTTTCCACCCCACCCATCCTTGCTTTCAATGAACTCCGGATTAATCCTGGCGACGACCTTCCTTCTTGGTTTTTTATCGGCATGCTCTTCAAAAACCCCAGAGATTAGGCCATTTTCCGAGCCGGAGAAAAAGGAATTCTTCGTCGTCCCCGGCGAAGACGAAAAAGTTGATCTGGAAATCATCAAGCGAGGACAGGTTTTGGTTGCTTACTCCGATTGCTATCAATGCCACAAGGAAGCAGACAAAGCCAAAGGTCCATCCTTCTCAGACATCGCCAGGCGGTATCCCATGCGTGAGGCCATCATCGATATGCTAGCGCGAAAAGTTATCAGCGGAGGTTTCGGGGCTTGGGGCTATCCAGTGATGAGCGCCCATCCCAAGGTTTCTGTCGAAGATGCCCGAGCGATGGTGACTTATGTGTTGTCAGTGGAGGGAAAGTGAATCGATTGTAAGTGGTGAGGGACAAAAGTTTTCAGTGTTTAGTCCCAGTGATCAGAAGGGATCTATTCCACCTTCATACATGATACGATTTTTCTTTGCGGTCGACATGACAGCACTCGTACTTACGACTGTGACGAACCACCGCATTTAACAACTATTAGAAATCACATGAGTGACGACGTTCACTTGGGCGATAAACCAAATCGAGAGATAATCTTCAAATTTCTGCTTTACTTGAGATTCAATACCAACCTCCCATGACACCCATCTACACGTTCCTGTTTTCAATACTTTCATTTTTCACCGCGCAAACCGATCCGCCAGTCAAGGTGGAGATGGTCACAAATTTCGGCACGATCGTCCTTCAGCTTTCCGACGAAACACCGCTTCACCGCGACAATTTCATCAAGCTTGTGGAGGATGGCGTCTACGACAGTTTGCTTTTCCATCGGGTGATCGAGCACTTTATGATCCAAGGAGGTGATACCCAAAGCAAACACGCCGACACCCTGTCAAATCTTGGAAGTTCCGATTTACCCTATACCATTCCGGCCGAGATCACTCCGGATTTGTTTCACAAAAAAGGAGCTTTGGGCGCTGCCCGAACCGGCAATCCCGAGCGGGCATCGAGCAGTACCCAGCTTTATATCGTCCAGGGAAAAGTCCAAAACGACAGCCTCCTGGCACACAACGAAGGTCGAATCAACAAGATGCTTGCCCGCCATTATGGAATGAACGACCCGGCCAACAAGCCGCTGATCGATTCGCTGGAAGCTGCCCGAACAGAAAAGGACACCGTTTTATCCAAAGAACTGAACGGCCGTCTCAATTCGATTTTAGACAGCTACTGGAATTTTGACAAGTATCAGATTCCCGCACCGCATCGCCAAGTCTATCAAACCATCGGTGGCACGCCACATCTGGATCAGAATTACACGGTCTTTGGAGAAGTCATTTCAGGTTTGGAGGTGGTGGATGCGATCGCTGCCGTAGAGACAGACTCCCAAGACCGCCCTAGGTCTGAGGTAAGAATTCTCAGGATGCGTATCCTTTGAAAAATATCGATTTGGAAGGCAACAAAACGAGCGGCAAATGAGTATCTTCCTGAGTGTACAATTCAACTGTTAAACATCCCTACCCATGGCAAAGCAACCTGAAACCAAAAAGAGCGAAAAGAAAAAACCCGCCCTGTCTCTGAAAGAAAAAAGAGCAGTGAAGGCTGACAAGAAGAACAGCAAAAGTAAAGATTGATCCGACAGGAATAAATCTACAGCAGAAAGGACGGGCAGCACCTGTCCTTTTTGCATTTCTCAAAAGTCTGCGGTCGCAACACGTTCCTTTTTGGAAATCCCTATTTTTTATCGAATTTGAGCCAAACCTATACCTTCAGCAGTGGGACTAATTATTTTGCTATTGCTTGTGTTACTCAATGGTGTTTTCGCCATGTCTGAGATTTCACTCGTTTCCTCGCGAAAATTCAAACTCGAAAATGCGAAAAGGCATGGCAGCTCCAATGCCAAAGTTGCTTTGGAACTCGCCGAAAACCCAACCAAATTTCTCTCGACGGTCCAGATAGGAATTACCCTGATCGGGATTTTGCTCGGGATTTTTTCCGGAGAAAATGCCACCAAATATCTCTCGGATCTCATCTTGCAAGTCGAGATTCTAGCTCCCTATGCAAGTCCAATAGCCACCACCATCGTTGTGCTATTTATTACCTATCTCTCAATTGTTTTGGGGGAATTGTTTCCCAAGCGGCTGGGCATGACTTTTCCCGAACCCATCGCCATGGCAGTCGCCAAGCCAATGAGGATCATCTCGAAAGTCGCCGCACCTTTCGTCTGGCTTTTGTCCATCTCCAACGACTTTTTGCTGGCTGTCTTTGGCATCAAAAACATCGTCGAGTCCAAAGTGTCTGAGGAGGAAATCAAAGCTATCATCAAGGAAAGTGCACAGGGAGGAGAAATCATGGGCATCGAGCAGGACATCGTGGAGCGGGTTTTCGAACTCGGAGACAGACGGATCAACACGCTTTTCACCCATCGCACCGAGTTGGTTTATTTCAATCTGACGGATACCTGGGACGAAATTCGCACCAAGATCAACAACGAAAAACACTCCGCCTATCCGCTCTGCAATGCCGACGACTTGGACGATATTGTTGGGATGGTGATGGTCAAAGACCTCTTCGCACCTGGACTGGAGCAGGACTTTGATATCCGAAAAATTGCCAAAAAGCCGCTGTTTATCAACGAAAATTCTTTTGCCTATCAGGTGATCGAGCTTTTCAAAAAAGAAAAAATGCACTACGGCATCGTAGTCGACGAATACGGCAGTACCATGGGAGTGGTCTCGATGAATGACGTCATGGATGCGCTGATGGGAGACTACAGAGATATGGATCCGGAGGAATACCAGATCATACAGCGAGACGACTCGTCCTGGCTGGTGGATGGCCAATACGCCCTGATTGATTTTGTGAAATACTTCGGCCTAAGCAGTCTGCTGAAAGCGAAGGGCTTCACGACGGTCGCGGGTCTGATGATCCACAAAACAGCCAACATTCCAGAAGTTGGAGATACACTACAGGTGGAAAATCTCAAACTCGAAGTCATCGACAAGGATGGGCAGCGAATCGATAAGATTATGGTGACGAAGGTTTAGGAGTTGGAAATTCGACATTCAGAATCGAACGAACTATCCTTCACTTCGGCTTTAAACCGACCTTCAAAAATCATAGATCCCCTACCAGGAGAGTCGCTGATCTCAGTATTAAATCCCGTTCAAACTTTGCCGTACGGCAATTTTTACCCAATTTCCAGCCATGGAAAACGCTAGTCTGGAGGAACTCAAAACCCTGATCGAAGAAGAAATCTATCTTATTCCTGAAGACCGGGAGGCGATTCTAATCCAGCTGAATGCAAAAGCTGAGTTATCGACTGTTGAAAATCAAACCGATGCCATGCGCACCGTCGACACCGTTGCGGAGTCCGAAGCGTCTGCCAAGTATTCCCAAGCCAAGCCGGAACCGGAAAACGAACCCGAAGAATTGACTCCTGAGCCAATTCCCGTTCGAGGTAACTTCTCCAAAGGCGTGCTGATTCTCCACGAGGAAGACGATCTCAAGCCAGAGGTGATGGAGATGCTGATGAAGATGATCAAGGCCTGCGGTCACTCGATGAGTGAAGTCGGTATGGTTGCTTCGTCCGTTTTGGAAGACCGAACAATGGACGAACTTCAAAATCTAAATGCCCACATCCTCTTGAAATTTGGCCGCATCAAGCACCCGATTAACGGCATTTCTTCCTCCCGCTACGAAGTGTTTTCAGAAAATGAAACCGAATACCTATTTGCGGATTCACTCACCGAAATCTCCGAAGACAAAAACCTGAAAGTAAAACTCTGGACTTCCCTACAAGTCTTATTCAACCTTTCCCCCAAAAAATGAATACCGAACAAATCACCTGGGCCCGAAGATTTAAATGGATCAGCCTGCTAGAGGGGCTCTCTTTTTTGATCCTTTTAGGGATAGCGATGCCCCTCAAGTATGTATTTGATTGGCCGTTGGCAGTCAAGTATGTGGGCTGGGCGCACGGACTTCTTTTCATCCTCTACGTATACACCGTATTTCCGACCGCCCGCAAGTTGAAATGGGATTTTGCAAAAACGCTGTTTGCCCTCGTCGCTTCCATCCTGCCATTCGGACCGTTCATTTTTCACAGATATCTCAAGAAAAGTCAACAGGTACACTTATAAATCATGGCGCTGATCAGCAAGAAAAAGCTCATTTACCCCATTGGTCCGGTTCTGAGGCGCTATCTGATCAAGTATTCCCGTGAGGTGGATATTCCTATCCACTACCACGAGCTCCTACGCTACAACGGCTCGGTAGCTCTGTACGACACCAAAGACCAAGACACACTGTGGGAAACGGTTTTCTTTGCCGAAAGCGACCGGGAGGAAATCCACCATAATGTCAAGAAGATCTACGCCCTACTCAAGGCCGGCGGGGATATGAGCGTGATGGCCCACTTGTTCGTAGACCGGATTGATCTCTGCGTGTATGGCAATACGCAGCCATTTCGGGTGCGGATCGTCAACAGAATCAATGACAACTTCGATTACTTTTACATCAAAAACGCAGACGCGTCACGGGTCTATGGCCTTGAGCTGGAGGATCTCCTTTCCCCCAACCGAATCAGCTATCTCGTACATAAAAACACGCTGATTGAGGAGCACATCGCGGGGATTCCGGGTGAAAAGTTCATGAAACTCCACATGGAAGATCCACACCTCAACCCGATCCGTCTCGCCAAGGAATTTGTCAAATTCAACGAACGCTGCTTTGTCCGCCTCTTGGGAGACATGCACTCTTCCAATTTTGTGATTGACGTGACGCCTGACTTTGAGGAAACCCACTATCGCATTCGGGCGATCGACTTTGACCAGCAGAGCTACGAAAGCAAAAAATCGATCTACCTGCCCCAGTATTTCAAGGAAAATAACGCGCTGATCCAATTGGGGATGAAATACATCACGCCGGAGTCCATGCGACAATATCAGCGTGAAGAACGGGCGCTCATCACCACCAGACTGAAATCTTCCCATACAGAGATCGAGGATATTCTGCGCTGTATGGAGCACGATCATCTTGCCCCTGCGGAAAATGAAAACAGTCTAAAGGCCGAGTTGGCCCGGCATTACAAAAACCCTGAATTTCTCGGCTGCAAAAACATGGGCGAAATCCTTCGCCTCAGTCTCACCCAAGTAGTCAAGTAGTCTCAAGTGGCTGAGTTTTGGGAAAAACACCCGAATTCAAAAACAAAAACTATTATATTGACTAACACTTCCTTTCGGAAATTGGACTTCAAAAAGATCGAAAACCCATCCAAACCGGCCTTCTTCACATGACTCATTTCAAAAAAACCTTTGGAAAATTTCAATGGCTGGATATCGAAAAACCAAAGCAACGGGAGCTTATTGGTCTGACACATCCGTTTTCGATCGACATCAATCTCCTGGATGATGCATTGGAACACGGCCACCTTCCCAAGCTGGAAAAACACGGGGACTTTACCTTTATCATCTTCAGGGCGTTTTCGGTCGAACCGCATCACAATCATACCACGGTCGCCAAGCTGAGCAATAAGGTCGCTTTTCTGATCAAGGAAGACCATTTGATCACGATACACCAAAAGCCATTTGCTTTTCTGAACAAGTTGCAAGAAGAGGAATTTGATAATCCTGAGGCATTGATGCTCACCATCGTCTATGATATGTTGCAGACCTTCGCTGAGCCTGTGAACTGGCTGAGTGACAAGATGGATGAGAACGAAAAGGAGATTTTCCTTAAAAAACACGGAGAAGTCTCCATACAGCAGCTTTATTATCAGAAATCCAAAGCCAGAATATGCCGCAAACTTTTGCAGTTTTCTCACAATGTCCTCAACCAACTTGCCGTGAGACCTGAAAACATCTCCGATCTCCAAGACATCAAGGAATCCGTCGTCAACTACATGCTGCAGCTCGATGAGGTGATCGAGGATGCGCAGGCCATTCTCAACACCCACATCTCGCTTACCGCCCAAAAAAGCAATGATGTCATGAAGCTCCTGACGATTTTCTCCGCGTTCTTTCTGCCACTTACCTTCATCGTCGGGGTCTATGGGATGAACTTCACCTACATGCCGGAGCTGGATTGGCACCTTGGGTATTATGTGACTTGGGCCATCATGATCGGCATTTCGATAATTATTTTCTTCTGGTTTAAGCGAAAGAAATTCGTGTGACCAACGACTCTCCGTACCGGGGGGATTCGATCTTTTTTTCAGGTGACTGTAACGTCCCGACGACAGAATCGAAAATCAACTCAATAAAGCCGCCTACCATGACCTCAGTACTTGACAATCCCATCTGGAATGCGCTGACCTCTGGAACCGAAAAGTACTCGCAGGGAAATGATCGCGTGAGATACATGAACCGGAGTATGGGCTTGTTCGTTGGATTTCAGTCGTACAGTGAAGCAGCATGGAGTGATCTGGACAAGTGGTTTTCCCAGGGAGATTCGATCATTTTATTTACGACCGGAGAGCAGGCGATTCCCAAATCATGGATTATAAAACTCAAAAGACCGATCGCCCAGATGGTTTTTGAGGGTGACACTGCTCTCCCACCGGACGCCCACGGAAAAGCTGTGCCGCTTTCGAAGGCAAATGTTCCGGCTATGTTGGAGATCACAGCGCTCACCAACCCCGGCCCATTCTTCGCCAAAACCATCGAGTTGGGTTATTATGAGGGAATATTTGAAGGAGAAAAACTCGTCGCGATGACCGGTCAGCGCCTACACCCGGACCCCTACGTGGAGGTCAGCGCCGTCTGCACCCATCCGGATTTTGTGGGGAAAGGCTTGGCAGCCGAACTCCTCCGCAATCAGATCCGCTGCATCTTGGCTGAGTCTAAAATCCCATTCCTACACGTGAATAGAGATAATTACGGCGCGATCCGACTCTATGAGAAACTTGGTTTTAAGCGTCGTAGGGAGATGAGAGTATATTTTTTGGAGAAAGCCATTTAATAGACGATTCGTTTTCTCGAAAACTGAATCTTTAGATAAATGTTTTTTAAACCTCAATCTTTGGAATAGACACTAGGGATGAATTGCTGAATCACATAAACCTATCCCGTAGTAGACATTCCCCTTTGCACTCCCTAAGCTGACTACCGAGGTGAGTTTTCTTCTGTTTTTACTGCGTTGTCGGACTTCGGAAGTGAGCTCTCATCTGATTTTTTCTTGAATTGTAGTTGCTAGCTATCTGCGTTCATCAAGTCTCCTAAAGCAGGACCAAGGGATTTCTGACCAAAACCCAAAAAACCGTTCAAGAAATCCACCAGCCAGGCGACCGGTTTTTTGCAGCATTTTTTCTTTACCCGTGCAACCCTCCCCCGCTCCTTTCAATCATGTAAGAAAACCAAAATCCCTAGCCTATGATTTCTCCGATCACTTTCCCGATAAAATCATCCTCCTATTTCTGGATGCTGACAACTTTAATTTTCCTATCGTTCCAATCCTCCGGTTTCGCCCAATCCAACCCCGTCGTAGAGTCGCTACTTCAGGCGGATCGGGATTTTGCACAAATGGGTAAGGAAAAGGGACTCCAAACTGCCTTCACTTTCTTTGCAGATCAGCAAGCAATTCTCCTCAGAGATGGGGTGGAACCGATCAGAGGCCTGGAAGCCATCAGGGAATCTTTCGCACCGGGATCTTCTGGAATT
This sequence comes from Algoriphagus jejuensis, assembly GCF_039523455.1. Taxonomy (NCBI): domain Bacteria; kingdom Pseudomonadati; phylum Bacteroidota; class Cytophagia; order Cytophagales; family Cyclobacteriaceae; genus Algoriphagus; species Algoriphagus jejuensis. Next base: position 12,876 of record NZ_BAAAFI010000014.1, read on the forward strand.
GTCCTTGTTTGGGAGCCTGAGTTTGCAATAGTGGCGGAATCGGGAGATTTAGGCTACACGCTCGGTCATCATCAAACACTCGATCCGGATGGAAAAGTCCTGAGCAAAGGCACTTACACGACTTTCTGGAAGAAAAACCAGGCCGGAGAATGGAAGTGGACACTTGACACCGGCATTCAATACCCCTAAAAAACCCGACGCCAGGCAAACGACCAAGCCCATTTCCCAACATCCGACAAACCAACTTACTATCCATAATGAACAAGTTTATAATCACTATTGCCGCCCTGCTTGGGTTTTGTTGTTCCGTCTCTTCCCAAGAGCTGCAACAGCCGCTGGAGGAGGTTCCGATGTCCAACCGTGGATACGCCTTGCTCAAGTCAGGCGAAGTCATCGAGGGAAAGATCCTCACCACCAACAGTTCGCGGGGAATCACTCAGGTAAGTCTGGAGGATGCATCAGGTGCCCGCCACAAGATCAGCGCGGAGGACATGTACGAATTTGCCATCGCAATGAATGGAGCGGTCAGGCTCCAGTACTCCAATGAGGCGGGATCCTCTGTCAAAAAGCTCCTGTCGAAAAAGGAACCGAGCGCCAAGCCGACTGATTTTTTGATCTTTCGGAATACCAGCATCGACGGCAAAAAAGAGTTGCTTCTTCAACTGCTCAATCCGGATTTTGATGATTTCGTGGAAGTGTTTTTTGATCCGTTTGCACGTAAGACCACGGAGTTAGGCGGAGAGTACATCACTTGGACAGGAGACCGGCACCGCGCCTACTTCGTTTCGAAATCCGGCAGCCCACTGCTGAAAGTCAAAAAAGGCAACTACGGTCGTGCGTTTAGGAGGCTCTTTGGAGACTGTCCAGAGCTTTCCCAAATCAAGAATCCAAAGCTTGACGACTTAGGCCAGCACATTGCTCATTACACATCTTCCTGCCCATTTCAATATTAAGCCGTAATGAAAAAGATAAACTGGTGGATCTCACTCACTCGGGTATACATTGGATTTTCGATCCTAAGCCTGTTTTCGGTCAGTCTCCTGGCGCTTTTTGACCCGCAGTCGGTGATGGATCTGGTCGAAGTCAAGTTGGAAAATACAGACGCATTGAGTTCGATCCGGGGAGTTTACGGAGGAGTAGGGATTACGATTTGCCTGAGTTTGGTCTATCTACTCCTCTTCTATCCCGAAAAGGGCGCTGCATTCTTGAGCATTTTCTGGGGCGCTTATGCCTTTTCCCGACTGATTACCCTAATCTCGGACGGCCCATTAGGAGACTTTGGAAACCAATGGCTGCTGGTCGAAAGTTGTCTGTCTTTGATCGGATTAGGGATTTGGCAGTTTTTGGTTTCTGAAAGGAGAAATCAGAAGTTGTTCATCAACCGGAGAATTTGATTCTACGACTAAAAAATTTACCCGGTGGGCTCTGAATCGCGACATAATTTCAACCGAGCCTGCAATCTAGACAAACAGACCAGAAGGCTGTCTAACTCGTTAACCAAACATGGCACAAAATACCCCCACATAAACATGTGATTTATTCGATTCAGAAATTCAAATTAATGGCTAATGGATTATTTTTAGGAACCTTCCATGAAAAAAGTCCTTTTCGCCTTTTTGCTTGTTTTTCAGGTCACCATAGCCTCTGCGGAGACGAAGCGGTTTTTTGTAACCCGATTTGGAACTGCAGAAGGACTGGCCACCAACCAGGTACTGGCAATTCACAAAGACAGCCACAAGTATCTCTGGGTCGGTAGCGCCAACGGGTTGCAGCGCTTTGACGGCCGGGCATTCATGAGCTACGAAATCCGAACGCCCGGAGAACAACCCAGCAAACCCGTGTCAGAAATTCTGACAGATACCCGGGGAAAAATGTGGCTGCGCGTCGGAGAGGACTATGGGAGCTACGTGCCAGAAAACCAGTTGTTCACCAAGTTTTTCTTCGAGAAAAAAGAGGACCGGGCGCTGGGCGAATCGCTCTGGATGGACAGCAAGGGCAATCTCTTTGTCATTCTAAACAACAACAAGCTACTCTGGATCGATCAGGAACGGGGAATCATCACCGATCAAAACCTTCCTGTTAAGATCCCACCGGGCTGGAGACCCAGGGCGGTCTTCGAGGATAAATCCGGGCGCTATTGGGTGAGCAGTGTCGAAGGGCTCAGCGTTTTCGACCCGAAAACCCAAGTAATCTATACCCGCGAGCATAACCCACTCGGACTGGAAATACTCAAAAATCCCGATTTCGGCTACGTATTCAACTATAATGAGGATTCGCACGGTGTGGCCTGGATTAACTATTGGGCACCGGAGGAGAAGCTGGTTTCCTACGATCCCCAAACCAAGACGTGGAAAGATCACAAAGCCGAACTGTCTCCCTCCAACCCCAACTATCAAGAGGCATTCGGTCACCTTGAGCTTCCCGGTGGGGAACTCTGGCGGTATGGTGTACAGACATTGGCAGATTTTGACCCAAATACAAAAAAATTCACCCCCATTGTTCAGAGCGACCTCCGGTTTGACATAGTATCCAAGATGATCTGGGATGATACCGGAGGGCTTTGGCTTGCAACGGATTCCGGTTTGTATTTTTTGCATTTTGACATGCCCAGCATTTATTTTTTGGACGCGGATTCTAAGGCCGGAAACAACGAATACCAGGCAATCGAGGAAGTGATCTTCGGGGGCGACACCAGCTTATGGCTAGGTAGCTGGGGGAAAGGGCTCAACATTATCAAACTCGAACAGGGGAAACAAGACACGCAATGGGCTTACAGAGGCGCACCCAATCCCACGGAGTCGCTGCAGATTTGGGACATTCACCACGACAAAAAACGGAATTTGGTTTGGGTTGGCTTGCAGGGTGGTTTGCTTCAGATTGTGGATCTTCAGTCGAAAAAGGTCCGCTTTCTATATCCAGAGGCGATTGGCAAATCCACCATCCGAACCATCGCGGAGGATGGCCAGGGAAATTTATGGTTTGGCACCCAAAATGGTAGCATCATAAAGTACGAGGGTGAGGGCTTCGAAGACGGCAGTTTCCGCAGGATCCAAAAGTTTAGCGGTAGGATTCCGCAGATTCTTGTGAGCAAAGACCAACATCTCTGGGTGACGACCACCAACGAAGGCGTCTATGTATTGGATCTATCCGACGGCAAAATCCTGAGACAACTGGATGACTCGATTCTTGCCTCCAACAATATTCAACGAGTCCTCCAAGTCAATGACAGCATCTTCCTCTTTGGCCATGAGTTGCTCAATAAGTACAACTCCAAGTCCGGCAAAAACGAGGTTTTCTCCCACTCGGACGGCCTAGCCAGCAACACGATTCTGCACATGGAGTCCGAACCCAATGGACTTGCCTGGATCTATACTCCCAACGGGCTTAGTCGGTTTGACATCGCTACCAATACCTTTTACTCCTTTGGTAAAAACCACTTCTTTTCCACTATCCCTGCAGACGGACGCGGTGGTACCCGACTGTCTCACGGAGAACTAGCTTTCATCAGCAGCAATGCGATGATGGTATTTGACCCGAGTCAATTTGGGAGAAATCTGCCTCCGATCGTACCTGCGATCACCAACATCGCTCTCTTTGGAACCTATATCGGAGATGGCTCAGTACCTTCGACCAAGACTGAATTTTCCGCTCATGAAAACAGCCTCACCATCGCTTTCAACATTCTGAATTTCATCCTTCAGGATCGGTTCACGTATCACTATCGACTAGTAGGCGCCGATCCCGAATGGAGGGAAGCAAAGAAAAGCTTTGAGGCAGTGTATTCCCTCCTGCCTCCGGGAGATTATTCATTTGAAGTGAAAAGCGCCAATGAGTCGGGGCAGTTCTCAGATCCAGCGAGATATGATTTCATCATCAAGCCGAGCCTAGCGCAGACTTGGTGGTTTAAAGCCCTCCTTGCACTGATATTTTTGGCTGTCGTTTATGTGATCTACAGCCTTCATATCAACCGGATTTTGGCAGTCGCAAAGCTCCGCAATCAACTCGCCAGAGATCTGCACGACGACATGGGATCTACACTCAGCACGATCAATATCCTCAGCTCCATGGCCAAGACCAAGATCGGAATCGACCCAGCCAAATCAAGCGAATACATCTCCAAGATCTCCGAAAACAGCCAACGCATGATGGAAGCCATGGATGACATCGTCTGGAGCATCAAGCCTCAAAATGACACCATGGAAAAGCTCGTTGCACGAATGCGGGAGTTTGCAAACGAGGCGCTCGAAAGTAAAGATATCCTGCTCAGCATGGAAATTGGCGAGAAAGTCCTCGATATGAAGCTCAGCATGGATGCCAGGCGCGACTTGTTTTTGATCTTCAAGGAAGGAATTAACAACGCGGCAAAATACTCCAAAGCGGAACGGATATTTATCTCTTTTTCAGTGGAAAAAAACACCTTCACCCTCCGGATCAGGGACTACGGTATTGGCTTTGACCTCGATAAACTGGATGAGGGCAATGGGCTTGAAAACATGAAGAAAAGGGCAAAAAACCTCAACGGAATTCTTACTATCCAATCGACACCCAACGAAGGCACCACACTTAATCTGAGAATTGCACTGTGATTCCACATCAATATGTGATTGAGCGCTTCGGATTATTCTCCTACTTTTGAATTTGAGTAATATCCATGATCAAACTCCTGATATACGAAGACAATACCCAACTCCGGGAAGGACTGACCATGCTGATCGATGGCAGCGAGGGCTTTAGTGTACAGGCTGCCTTCAGAAACTGTAGCAACGTGGTGCATGAAGTCAAAACTTTTCGGCCCGAAGTGATCCTGATGGATATCGACATGCCCGGAGTGAATGGTTTGGATGGTCTCAAGCTGGTCAAAGCCACTGACCCGGCAGTGAGTGTATTGATGTTGACTGTATTTGACGATCATCAAAATATCTTCCAGGCACTTCTCAACGGGGCGAATGGATACATCTTGAAGAAAACTCCGCCTGCCAAATTGCTCGAATATATTCAGGAGGCCTCCACCGGTGGCGCTCCCATGACAGCATCGGTAGCCGCCCAGGTTTTGAAGATGTTTTCGCAAATTAATCTCCCTGCTGATAAGAGCTACGGCCTGTCGGATCGGGAAAAAGAAGTCCTCCAGTTCTTGGTCAATGGCTACTCTTACAAGATGATCGCCGCGGAGATGTTCATCGCGATGGACACGGTCAGAAGTCACATCAAGAAGATCTACGAAAAGTTGCACGTCAATTCAAAGAGCGAAGCAGTGGCAAAGGCATTCCGCGACAAGTTGCTCTAAGCGCAAATGACCCTATTTGCAAGTCTGGTACTTCATTTTTTTTCGTAGCCAATGATGCGGTTTTCGATCACATCATTACCTTATATATCACAAGTTAATCTACTATTTTTCACCAATTTATGCGATTTCAAAAGTCTGATATTCGGGACATTTTTGTGAAGTAAGCGTTCAAAGATAAATCCATGAAAATAACATCCCGAATTCTCTTAATTCTTTGGGGAATTACTTTCTCCAACAGCGAGTCCGAACACTTGATCACATCAAAATCCAATAGTTCAATCGCCGCTTTCTCTGAAAAAACCACCCAAACATGTGGTGTCCTGAAGGCAGCGAACTCGCCTACGACCACGTAAAATAATCATCAACCAAAAGCCCTTTTTTGAAATGAATACTGCTAAACCAACTTCTTTTAAATCTCATGAAAACCCCATTGATGACTTCCGGAGAAGCACCTCTCCTGCACATCAAAAGTATCGAACAGTTGTTTTTTGGTTGCCTGGAGCAAAACCCAAAATCCCAGCGCGAACTTTTTGACCGGCTTTCCTCCAAGATGCTGGCGCTTTGTTTGAAATACATCAAGGAAACTTCTGCTGCCGAGGATGTGCTGATTGTCGCTTTTCGCAAGATCTTTGACCGGATTGGACAGTTTCGCCAAAACGGAAGTTTCGAAGGCTGGATCCGACGCATCGTAATTAATGAATGCCTAATGCACTTGGAGAAGCAACGGAATCTCCATAAGGAAATAGGGCTTGATACAGTTTATCCGGCAGCCAATCAGGCCAGTCCTAGCGATGTCTTGGATTGGGAGGATCTTGCTAAAATGCTCCGTTTTCTCCCAAAAGGCTATCGGACAGTATTTGAGCTTTTTGTTCTGCAAGGCTTAAGCCATGAGGAAATTGCCAAACAACTGGTCATCTCCGAGAACACATCCAAATCCCAACTTAGCAGGGCCCGCGCTCAACTGCAGAAGAGATTCTATAATGTCGCTTACTGAGATCAAAACCTGCGCTATAGCATAGGGTTTTTCAGACTTAAATAGCATTTCAGTTTAATATCAGGGTATTAACCATGAGGAGCTTTTTATCTATTTTTTGTTCAAGATTTTGGCTTGCGGTCAAATGGTTCATCATGTCTGAAACAGAGATAATTATCAAATTTAATTGCTTGTATAACTATTGTTGTAGCGTCTTGTTAGCTTATCTTATTTAACGGATAATAGCCTATTTTATTCAATTAATATACAAATAATTGCAAGTCGCTCCAGATCAAGACAGGTTTTAACTATTTTCTACATCATTATTATATAAAATATTAAATAAGGAGTTTTAGAATTCAAGAAATATTTTTTTGGTTGATGATGACGCAACTTTGTGACGGTACGGAGATCCGGACAATGTAGACAAGATACTAATACTCCTCGCTATCAATATGCCGGTATTTGCCGCCTGGGATTTTTAGACGAATTCATCGAGGTAAGTTCGGATATAAAAAACATTTTTTCTGTTAAAAAGTACTACCCTCCAATGACACAAATGTGCGGGTTAAGGCGTTTTCCTACCCTGATGTTACGGACTAGGTTAGCAAACCCTTTCGGGCAAACATCCAACCGATTTCCTGACCAAGCATTGACTTTTTGCGGGCCTAATTTGGCACACAGCCACTCTTCGATCGGATGAGGACAAAAAAAACCTCTGTTACGGCAGAGGTTTTTATTCTGACTCTCAACTATCTACCAAATATGAAGATTGTTTCCAGGGATTCCTTCAAAGGTCAATTCGCTGGTTTTCAACGCACCATTGGAGGACTTAGCAACTGCTATTCCATGCTGACCTGATTTGCCGATTACAGTCTTTTCCACCGTCAGAGTACCCTGCGGAACATTATCGACCGTGATGGCAGCGGAGAAATTGTTAGCCATCGTTTTACCTCCATGGAAAATACGGGCATTACGGATCACGTTTTGGGCGTGGGTGGTGGAATAGGTGATACCATACCAAGAGCCGGCAGTTTCATCCGTCCCCTGGATCACAACCGGTGCGCCATTGCCGCCTTCAAGATGGAGATACCCCAGTCTTCCGTTCGCATCCTGCACGTCAATCCGTGAACCCGGCTGCATCTTGATCCTTACGCCTTGTTTGAGTCTCATCCCGGAGTGGATCAGGAGATTTTTGCCCAGCCCTTTGATCACGTAGGATGTACCTCCATAGAAGCCTTTCCAGATCACTTCTCTCCCATCAACGGCTATTGGAATAAGGCCATCCACCGCCACTTCAGGCTTCCCGTTATTTTCCATCGCCGTCGTGTAGTCCAAGCTTTCAACCAAATTAGTGGAAACTACAATAGGATGGCCGTCGTGATTTTGAATAGTATTGAGGTCAAAGACAAGGCTGATGCCATTGGAGGTCGCGTCGAGCCCGTTGCCTTTCCCTTGATCAAATAGTGTTTTACTAACGGTTAAGCTTCCGTTTGCCCCTATCTTCAAACTTGCCGCCTCTTGTCCGCTGGTCGCATTGCTTCCAGCGTGCCGGATTTCCGCTTTGAAAATGTTGCTTACCTTCCCCTTCGAGTTGTCCAGGTAGATTCCTCTCCAGGCTCCTCTCGCTTTGGTCATTCCCTCAATGATGACAGGTTTTCCGTCCAACCCAAACAAGATGATCTTGGATCCCTGAATGATCCGGATTGCTTTGTCATTCGCCATGTTGATATGCGCTCCATCCGAAGCTGCCCAGGTAGATCCGGCTGTCACCAGCAACTCTTCCAGCACGTCATATTGGGAAGTGAAATTTGGCCAGATGTGCTCCTGACCGTCGTCTATCCTTCCTGGCGAAACTTTTATGTTGCCGTCTCTGAGCGTGTTTATTGAAGAAATGGCCGAAATCTTTTCCGCAGGAATCGCCAAAGGACCATCGGTATTGTCATACACTTCATTCTGCTTGAATTCAAGGAAATTGGCGTTGTCCTCCAGGATTACTCCTAGTTTCGTATTGTGGTAGATCTTGGAGGAAAAGACCGTAGCCTTGGCATTTGGAGTCAATTTAAGTGCTGCTCCCAGCTGACCAGCATCCCTGATTTCTGTTCCCCAAAGCATATTTTTTTCGCTTCCGGATTCGATCAGGATACCTCCCCAGAAACCCCTGTCGGTGGTTTTCCCTTGGAAAATGATCGGAGTCTCCGCCAGCTTGTTGTCGGCTATCAAAGTGCCGTCGGTCGCAATTGTCAATTTGGAACCCGCCTCAAATGCAATCCTCACCCCGGGCTTCACGGTAAGCTTGGCTTCTACTTTGACATTCTTGGTCACCAGGTAGTCAAACAATTGACTTTTTTCAACATGAATGTTTTCCAAAATCCTATCGGCTAAGATATCCTCGGAAATCAAAATCGGATCCTGCGCGCCACCGGTTGGAGTATTTGCCGTGACTTCAACTAAGTCAAAAGACACACTTGACTGCGCCTTAACCGTAAGCTTGATCAAATATTTACCGGCTTTGTCGGGCTGAAAGTTAGCCACTGCATCATCAGTAAATCGAATCTCCGCGATGCTCCCCTCTGGTTTTTGAAGTATTTCCCAAGTGAACTGCATCGCACCACCCAGTTCGTTGACGGATTCAGAACCGTCCAATTGAACCTTATTTCCCAGGGCAACTTCCTTGTCATTGCCTGCCTTGGCTTCAAGTTTGGATGCCCCGCCGGCGATGACTTTCAGCTTTACCGTATCTGTAGCTGTCCAGCTTTGATAAGTCACTGTTAATTTGAACACGTATTCGCCTATCTTATTTGCCGAAAACTCCACAGCAACTTTGTCCATTGATGAAGTTTCCACTTCCGCTCCCTCTGGTTTTTCCATCAGCTCCCATTTATAGGAGACCGGTTTTCCAGTCGCATTGACCGATTGACTTCCGTCCAAAAGTGTGACGGAGTTCATCGTAAGTTCCTGTTCCGCACCTGCATCTGCGACCAGGGGATTTTTGGGTTCTGGTATTTTGTCATCGCAGGCGCCAAGCAGTCCCGCCGTAAACAGCAAAATCAGTCCAAGTGATTTCAAGTTTTTCATTTTTTAATTGGTTTAGTTTTTTTTTTAAAAATTCTATTCATTTCCCAGATTGAATAAGTGCGCAGCGGGTTGCACACGGTCTTGAATTTTTAAAAAATCACCAGCCGAAAAAAAAATCCCGGATAATTTAGCCGGGAGATAATTACTACTAATGAAACGAGGATTTATTTAAGGTTAGACCAGTCGAAAAAAAATACCGAAGCTCTCATTCTAATTTGACCACCTCATTTATCAAATTGAAATACATATTAATGCTATTGGTCTTGCTTCAAAAATCACATAAGATTAATGTTTATAAATCACTCTACTAATTCTATTTTGAACCCTATATATTTACAAATCAATTACAGGAGTAGCGTAAATTCTAAAAATTAAAATGGCAAATTTTCACTTTCGAGAAGTAATATTAGTTGATGATGACCTGATCGTAAGGATGGTAGCGACGAAAATTTTAAAAAGTATTGACTTCAACGGGACTATCTCAGCGTTTGAAAATGGGGCGCTGGCTATTGAAGAAATACGAAGGAGGTTCAGTTCGGAAAAAATAGATTCAAATGGCCCACCTATTCTTTTGCTCTTAGACATCAATATGCCTGTCTTGGATGCCTGGGGATTTCTCGATCAATTTTCGACGCTTGATCAGGAGTTTAAAAAGAACTTTTACATCTCAATCATAACCAGTTCAATAGATACCAACGACCGGATTAAAGCATTTTCTTGTTCGGACGTCGTGGACTACATATCCAAGCCTCTTTCAGCTAAACACCTGACAGATTTTCTCTCTAAACACAGTCTAATTGAAGTATAACCGGGTTTAAAAACCCTTTCTACAAGTTTAAAAATCGGGTAGAGGCAGGTTTGGACTCTGCTTCTCTACCCGGTTTTAGAGGTTCGATCTATTTGATCAATCTCCTCAAATATTCGCCATAGCCACTTTTACCAAGCTTCTCTGCGGTTTTCAGCAGTTGTTCCTGGCTTATATAGCCATTGCGATAGGCGATCTCTTCGATACATCCGATCTTCAATCCCTGTCGCTCTTCGATCACTTCTACAAACTGAGCGGCCTGCAAGAGCGACTGATGAGTTCCGGTATCCAGCCAGGCTGTTCCACGATTTAGGATCGCAACCTGGAGTTTTCCTCTTTTCAGGTATTCGTTGTTGATGTCCGTGATCTCCAGTTCGCCTCGTGGACTAGGCTTGATGTTTTTTGCGATTTCTACGACTTCGTTGTCGTAAAAATAAAGACCGGGCACCGCAAAATTTGACTTCGGCTCAGCAGGCTTTTCTTCAATGGAAATCGCCAGCTGATTTTCGTCAAACTCCACCACCCCATAGCGCTCAGGATCATTGACGTGGTATGCAAATACAACTCCACCTTCAGGATCTGTATTGGCAAGGAGAGTTTTGTGAAGGCCCGAACCGTAGAAAATATTATCTCCGAGCACCAGCGCAACTTTGTCGTCTCCAATGAATTCCTCACCGATAATGAAGGCCTGTGCCAATCCATCCGGACTTGGCTGCACCGCATACTCAAACCGGCAACCAAGCTGCGAACCGTCTCCCAGCAGCTTTTGGAACGCCACCGAATCCTCCGGTGTAGTAATGATCAAAATCTCGTTGATTTGGGCCATCATCAAAACCGAAAGCGGATAGTAGATCATAGGCTTGTCGTAGACCGGCATCAGTTGCTTACTGACGGCAATGGTCAACGGATAAAGTCGGGTACCGGAGCCTCCAGCTAAAATAATTCCTTTCATGTGTGTAAGATTAGGTTTTTAACGGCCAAATGGAATCTAGCATGGCAAATAATCACCCTTTTGTGTGCCATTTGCGACATGCTCGATCTCACATTTTATTTAGTTTTAAAAAAGGTCAGACAAAACTAACTGTTAAATGTTTATTTTGACATTAAATTGCATTTTCCCATCTCAGGATTTCTGAACTTTATCACGACTGTATTTCTCAAGATGCTCGCAAAAGCCAGAGAAACCCTACCCCATAGTCCATGAAAATTCTTCTTGTAGCGATCGGAACCCGTGGCGACATCGAGCCATTTCTGGCGCAGGCGGAAATGTTGAATAACGACGGCCATGTCGTTTATTGCCTTTTTCCGGAGCAGTTTCGGGAAACGGTCGAAAAGTTGGGGTACGGTTTCTTGGGTCTGGATCGGCGTTTTTTAGAAATGCTCGACTCGAAAATTGGAAAATCGGTAATGGGTGGTGCTGGAAGTGTGTTTGAGATGATCAAAAATTTCTATCAGCTGATGCGTAACTCGCTAAGCCTTCAGAAAGTCTTGATTCAGCAGCAAAAAGACGCGATCGATTCGGTGCGGCCAGATCGGGTAATCTATCATCCTAAAGCGCTCTATTGCACGCTTCCGGCGATGGCTGAACCCAAAAAGTATTTTCAGCTTTCCCCCATCCCCAACCTACTCCATCCTCATGCCGAGTATCCCCATCTGAGTCTGTCCAAATGGAAGCCGTTCTCAGCCAAGTGGAACCTCCGAACCTACGATCTGGTCAACAAAGCGAGATATATCGCATTCAATAAATTCGTAAAACCTTATTTCGGAGATTTTCAGGGGGTAGACTTTTCGACAAAATCAATCAAAAACTTTGAGCTCAATCAGCTTCAAGTCCTCTATCAGATCTCTCCGACACTGTATCCAAAACCAGCAAATTGGCCGGCTGTCGCCCATATCACCGGCTTTTTTGCCAGAAATCAAAACCAGAACTACCAGCCGGACGCTGAGCTTGAAGCGTGGCTTGCCAAATATCCCAAAGCGATCTTGCTCACCTTTGGCTCCATGTCCAATCCCAAGCCGTTGCAGATTTCTACGCAAATCATTCAAACGTTGGAAAAGCACCGAATTCCGGCGATCGTCAATCTATCCTGGGGTGGCTTGCAAAAAATTGACTCCAGCGGGAATTCCATATTTTACGTCAACCAGATTCCATACGATTGGATCTTGCCGAAGCTTTACGGAATCATCCACCACGGAGGCTCAGGCACAAGCCATTTTGCGGCCAAATCCGGAGCCGTCCAGTTGATTGTTCCGCATATCATGGATCAGTACTTTTGGAACCGATTGATTCATGCGCATGGCCTTGGCCCGAATGGCACCAGTATCCATAACTTTGACGCCAACAGGTTTGAATCTGCGCTGGGAGATTTTTGGAACAATCCAGAATACAAAATCAACGCAAAGTCCATAGCCCAAAAAATGATTCCTGAAGCGGATCGTCAACATCTCATCCAACTCATAACCCAAGTTTAACATGAAACCGATTTTGAGCATTTTGCTTTTTTTATTGTTGCCGCTTCTATTCTCCTGCGAATCAAATCCCGAGGTGAAATTTATTGCTTCGGAAAATGAGCAATACCGCCCGGACTATCATTTCACTCCTGCTAAGGGATGGATGAACGATCCGAACGGGATGTTTTACCTCGACGGGGAATATCACCTGTTTTACCAACACTATCCAGATTCGACCGTTTGGGGCCCGATGCATTGGGGACATGCCGTTTCCAGTGACCTGGTCGCTTGGGAAGAGTTGCCGATTGCGATCTATCCGGATAGTCTGGGGTATATCTTTTCGGGAAGCGCAGTAGTTGATCTCGAAAACACTTCTGGTTTGGGGTCGCCCGAAAACCCTCCCATCGTCGCCATTTACACCTATCACGACATGGCTGGAGAAAAGTCCGGAGCCACGGACTTCCAATCACAGGGCATCGCCTACTCCACCGACAAAGGACGAACTTGGACAAAATTTGACGGCAATCCCGTCCTGCCCAATCAAGGCATTCGGGACTTTCGCGACCCAAAAGTCTCTCAAATCGTCGATGCGGATGGCAAAAAAGAATGGGTGATGACGCTGGCCGTACAGGATCGTGTTCAGTTTTTCAGCTCGCCGGATTTGAAATCCTGGACTCTAAGGAGTGAATTTGGACAGGATACGGGGGCTCATGGTGGAGTCTGGGAGTGTCCCGACTTGATCAAGCTTCAGACTCCCGATGGAAAAGACAAGTGGGTATTACTGCTAAGTATCAATCCAGGTGGTCCACAGAAAGGGTCAGCTACCCAGTATTTTATCGGAGACTTCCAAGATGGGACTTTCACACCTGACGACACCATGATCCGCTGGATTGACTATGGCCCGGACAACTACGCTGGAGTGACATGGGCCAATCTTCCCCCGACAGACCATCGAACCCTGTTCATTGGTTGGATGAGCAATTGGCTTTACGGTCAGGTCGTGCCCACTGAATCCTGGAGATCGGCGATGACCGTCGCGAGGGAATTAAGTCTTATCGACGTGAACGGAGTTTTGCTCCTAAAATCTGCTCCTGCGAAGGAACTGGAAAGTCTGCGACAAGAAGGGATTGAAATCACGGCTGCCTCCAATCTCCCTTCCCAAGCGGTGGAAATTGACGCTGAGCTGGACGGATCAGATGCCTTTTCGTTGACTCTTTCCAACGAATTGGGAGAAAAACTCACGATTACGAAAGAAACCGGCTTGGTATCTATTGACAGATCCCAGGCAGGCAAAGCAGATTTTCATCCAGATTTTGCCGCCATCCATTCCGCTCCTATGAGTTGGAAAGCAGAAAACCTGCGGATATTCCTCGATGCAAGTTCTGTAGAGCTATTCGTCAATGAAGGAGAACTTGTCATGACATCTCTCCTGTTTCCAAACTCTCCTTGGAAGCAAATTGAGTTTCATCAGGGCATCGGCGGCGGTCAATTGTACGAATTAAAATAATAGCCGTCTTGAGCTTGATTTATCAGAATAATCAAGCTTAAATTTGGTCTTTATTCGAAAGTAGAAGAAATGAAAAAACAAAAAATAGCCGTTCTCCTAAGCCTAGCTTGGCTGATTGGTATGGTTGCTGTTTTTTCATTTCCTCCTTCAATTAAGAAGGAGTCACATCGCCAATCTCATCATTCCGAACTAAGCGAGATCACGGCTGTTGAGTTGGTCTTCAGATCTGCTGGTCAGTCGCCGGAAGTTCCTGCTTTCAAAGCCGAATTGAACTTCGCGGACCTGGTCTCATCGCAATCCAGCATCTCTTTTGCATCCCTTGGTTCACATTATTTCTCGCCTTCATTTTTCACTAAATCAAGGCCCCTTTTCGATGTACTGATCACATTTTTCTATTTTTTCCATACTTGGTAGCGTCCGCTTTTTTTCATTTCTGCCCATAGGCAGTCAGTCCCATTCTTAATTTTATCTACCAAATCACATGTTGTACATCGATATGCCCACTCTTGTGGTGGTCATTATATTGCTTGGCGCTCTAGCCGCCGTTTTCGTTTACCATTCTCTCAAAGGCAAGAAAGCTCAAAAGCAATTTCTTGACAAATTCAATCAATTCGTTTCAGGCTTGCAGCTTAACCCGCAAGTAAAAGAGGATTGGAGGCGCCGATTTGTATTGGGCATAGACCAGCAAAAAAACACACTCGTCTACTGCAATTTTGGAGAATCAGAGCAAAAAATCGCCGTACCTCTCGCTGAGGTAAGCAAGGTAACGGTCTTGGAGACCTTTCAAGAGAACGCTCCGACAACCAACACCAGAAAATTGATTGATCACCTCGCGTTAAACATACACTTTAAGAAACCCGGAAAAGAGGCGCTGAGTCTGTTGATATATTCGGCAGAAGAGTATTCAGATTTGCTTGGAGAGACTGTTCTCGCTGCGAACTGGGCAAATACGATTAATGAACAGTTAACTAAATAGCGAATAGGGCTCTCCTACATTGGGGGAGCCTTTTATCTTTTCTTCTACTCAATATGGACGCATCGAAAGAAACCTGGGGATCTCGAACAGGATTGATTCTCGCCATGGCTGGAAATGCCGTAGGGCTAGGCAATTTCCTCCGATTTCCTGTACAAGCCGTGCAAAATGGCGGCGGCGCTTTCATCATTCCCTACTTGATCTGCTTTCTTCTGATGGGGATTCCACTCCTGTTTACCGAGTGGTCTATCGGACGCTTCGGAGGGAAACTAGGAAACCACAGTACCCCATACATCCTGGATTCGATGAGCAAAAAGTCGATCTGGAAGTACATCGGTGTGTTCGGGATTTTCACCAATATCGCTGTGGTCGCCTACTACACGTACATCGAATCCTGGACTTTCATCTATGTTCTACACACGGTTTTTGGTACGTTCAACGGAATGGGTAAGGAGGAAGTCAGCCTATTCTTCGACAATTATGTAAATCTGACAGGCTCTGATCTGGGGATCCGCTATCTCCCTGCGATTGTATACCTACTGGTCTTGGGAGTCAATGTGTACATCCTTTCTACGGGACTCGGTGGCATCGAGAAAGTAGCCAAAATCGGCATGCCGCTCCTGATTCTATTCGGATGCGTGCTAGCCTATCAAGGTTGGACAATGGGCGCTGATTTTGCATCCAGGGAATTTCCTGATGCAAATGCCTGGGATGGGATCAACTTCCTCTGGACACCTCAGTATTCCTCATTGGCGGATCCCAAGGTTTGGTTAGCCGCTGCAGGACAGATTTTCTTTACGCTCTCAGTAGGCATGGGCTCTATCCAATGCTATGCCTCCTATGTCAAAGAGAATGAAGATATTGCGCTCAATTCAGTCACAGCGGGTTTTACTAACGAATTTGTAGAAGTACTGCTGGGGAGTGCCATTGTGATACCCATTGCAGCGGGATTTTTGGGACTAGATTGGGTCATCGAAAACGCCGGCTTTGGAATGGCGTTTCAGACCATGCCCTATCTATTCCAGCAGTGGGGAGTGGTATTTGGAGCAGTGGCAGGCGTGTGCTGGTTCGGCCTCTTGTTCTTCGCAGGGATCACCTCCTCCTTAGCTATGGGCACCCCTTGGATGGGCTTCATGCAGGATGAATTTGGTTGGGGCAAGGTCAAAGGAGCAGTCTCTTTTGGTCTGATCGCATTGATCATGGGATTGCCTACTGTGCTATTCTATCGCTACGGGTATTTTGACGAGTATGACTATTGGGGTGGCACTGTTAGCTTGGTGATCTTTGCCCTGCTAGAGACAATTCTTTTCGCTTGGGTTTTTGGGATAGACAAGGGCTGGCAAGAGCTAAACCGAGGAGCAGATATCCGTATCCCGAACATTTACAAATGGATCATGAAATATGTGACCCCAACATTGCTCCTTTTAGTGTTGATTGGAGCCATGTTCACTCCGGCAGGAAACGATTGGGCTGCTGCGGTTTCCGGTTTGCTAGATGGACAAGGATACGCGCTGGAGTCCAGCTCGCTGATCTCAAAATTGTCTCATGCGGATCTCAAAGCTCAACTGCTAGTAAACCCCGAGAAGGCCGACCTGATTGAAAAGAAAATGCGCTATTCCAGTTTGGCTCGAACTCAGCTTATACTCCTGTTTTTGGGTATCACTCTAATCGTCTGGTATTCTCACAAAAAACGAAAAACTGCTCTATCATGAACACTTCCGCGCTCATTCTTTCTATTGCAACTCAAGGCTTGATTTTGGTGGTGACGGCCTATTGTTTCTATTTGGTTTTGAAAAAGCCCGAGGCTGATAAGTAAAAACATGTATCTCCGTTTTTGTACTAGTGGTTGGCTCGTAAGCAAAACAACGCTAAACTCTGAAATTGGCGATACTTCGGTCTTCCAGCCAGAATGATGGAGGAAATTCGATTGCTGGCAAGATTGCGGATAATCATTAGTAGAAAAATACAACAGCCTGCTTCGGAAACAAGGCAGGTTTTTTCTTTTTTACCCGGTGGGGCAAAGAACTAATGGCCAGTTTTTGGTATTATTAGCTTATCCAAAACGACGTTTCTATGAGCTCCATACCCTCTAAAGAATATGACAACGGGGAAGTTGTCATCACTTGGCAACCCGAAAAATGTGCCCATTCAGGCAATTGCGTCCGAGGGCTTCCAAAAGTTTTCAATCCCAGAAAAAAGCCTTGGATAGAAATCGACAACGCGAGCTCAGAGCAGCTGGTCGAGCAAGTCAAAAAATGTCCTTCTGGTGCGCTGGGCTATTATTTCAAAGATCAATCCTCTATCTGAAAAGGCTTAGCAATACCATGCGCAAAATCCTCGTCCTCTTTGCCCACCCCAAATTCGAGCATTCTGACGCAAATCAGGCCTTGGTCGATGCTGTAAGCGGCTTGGAAAACGTTCAAATCCGGGATCTCTATGAGCTTTATCCCGACTTCAACATCAACATTCAGGCGGAACAAGAAGCGCTCTTCGAACACGAAGTGATCATCTGGCAGCACCCATTCTACTGGTATTCCTGCCCGCCGCTGCTGAAGCAATGGATAGACTTGGTTTTGGAGCATGGGTGGGCCTACGGCAAGGGCGGAATTTTCCTCAAAAACAAATACATCTTCAACACGATCACATCAGGAGGATCCAAAGACGTCTATTCTTCACTCGGACGAAATCGGTTTACGATCGAAGAATTCCTTCGACCTTTTGAGCAGACGGCGTACCTCTGCAACATGCGCTACCTGCCGCCATTTCACCTAAGTGGGACGCATAGGATTACCGACTATCAGCTCAGGGAAAAAGCCAAGGAGTACCAGGAGCTGATTTTGAGCTTACGTGACTCAGCCGAGATTTCCCTGCCCTATACCCAAAAAACCTAAGCCATGGACGGTTTTCTATTCAATGCAATTGTTTACATCCTGGCAGCGATCGTCTGCGTCCCGATTGCCAAACGCTTGGGAATGGGCTCAGTCTTGGGCTACCTGATTGCCGGAATCCTCGTCGGACCCTACGGCTTTGAGTTTATCCAAGATGAATCTCAGGGACAGGACATCATGCACAGCACGGAATTTGGCGTGGTGATGATGCTGTTTTTGATTGGACTTGAGCTAGAACCTAAAAACCTTTGGAAGATGCGCGACCTGATCTTGAAGGTTGGACTTTCTCAGGTGCTGGTGACGTCCGGGTTGATTTTTGGACTGGGATTGATGCTGGGCATTGATTGGAGAATCAGTCTTGCGGCCGCACTTTCGATGGCCCTTTCCTCGACGGCGATTGTGCTCCAATCATTGAAAGAAAAAAATCAGATGGACTCGCCTACCGGCAAGATGTCATTTGGCGTCTTGCTCCTGCAGGATATCGCGGTTATTCCCATATTGGCTATACTACCCCTACTGGCAGTAGTGAGCTCAGAGGCTTCGGGTGCCGGCCACGACAGTTTTCTGGGAAATCAGCCGGGCTGGATGCAGACCGTCCTGATCTTCGCAGCGATTGGACTTGTCGTCTTGTTGGGACGTTTTGGTTTTGGCCCGCTGTTGAATTGGGTGTCTAAGACCAAACTTCGAGAACTGTTCACCGCATCGGCGCTATTGATTGTGGTCGGAATTGCTTTCCTGATGGAATTAGTCGGCCTTAGCCCCGCTTTGGGGACCTTTCTTGCAGGGGTGATATTGGCCAACTCTCCCTACAAACATGCGCTGGAATCTGATCTCGATCCCTTCAAAGGATTGCTTTTGGGCTTGTTTTTCATGGCGGTGGGTGCCACCATCAATTTCGATTTGATCTTCTCGGACGCCCTAAGCGTTTTTTCGCTCACTCTTGGCGTGATCCTGATCAAAGCCCTCGTCCTTGGCATAATCGGCAAAACCAGGAAACTGAGTCTCGGTGATAATCTAAGGTTTTCAATCGGACTGGCCCAGGTCTCCGAATTTTCGTTTGTCACCTATGCCTTTGCGCTTCAGCTGGGAATCCTAGAGACTACTAACTCGGGGATTTTGATGGCAATTACAGCACTCAGTATGACTTTCACACCCATCTTCAGCCTCATTTTGGACAAGATCATCTTTCCTATATTGGAAAAGAAAAGCGCCAAACCGAAGCGTGAAGCCGATGAAATCGAGGAAAAAAATTCGGTAATCCTAGTGGGATTTTCTCATTTTGGCTCGACAATGGGGAGATTTTTGCGCGCAAATGGTATCGAAGCTACCGTATTGGACTACGACCCGGATCGGGTGGATTTTTTGAGAAAGATGGGATTCAAAGTCTACTTCGGAGATGCGACACGCTTAGACTTGCTGCATTCGGCCGGAGCCGATCACGCCAAAATCTTGATATCCGCAATCAGGTCAACCGAAACAAACAAAAAACTCGTGGAGCTCTGCCAGGAGAATTTCCCCCATCTGGAAGTCATGATCCGAGCCAAAAATCGATATGAAGCCTTTGAATTAATGGAAATGGGGGTGGAAAATATCTTCAGAGAACATTTGGACACCTCGATACGCATGGGACAAGAAGCCCTTCAAAAACTTGGATTCCGGGCGCATACCGTCCAAAGGCTGGCTGCGCAGTTTCGAAAATATGATGAAGATTCACTCAAAGTTCTCGTCAAATTCCGGAGCAATGAAACCGAATACATCTCCAAAATCCGAAAGCAAATCGAAATCCAGGAAAGCCTTCTCTCCGGTGAACTCTCCCGCAAATTTTCCATGAACGATTCTGCTTGGGACAGTGAGCAGTTGAAAGAGGAAAGCCAATAGCAGTCTAGAATAGTGTTCAGTCGCAGCGCTCAGTTCCCCGGACGACGATTGCATATCTTTTTCACAAGATCCGAGCAAATCATTTGGAATATTAAACAGTGTTTAACTACATTTAACCGTTCAATAGAAAAGTAATGGGAATCGCAGATCGAAAAGAGAGAGACAAAGAGGAATTGAAAGAAAGAATATTGGTCGCGGCCAAATCACTATTTCTGGAGAGAGGGATCGAAAAGACTTCCATCCGAAATATCGCGGATCAGATCGAATATAGCCCTGGAATAATCTACCACTATTTCAAGGATAAAAACGAGATTTTTCACGCACTCCACCAAGTTGGTTTCCAACAGCTGATCGAAAAAATGCAGGTATTAGGCTCCGTGAGAAATCCAATGGAGCGACTGAAAGCAATGGGAAGCATCTATGTAAATTTTGCTACAGAAAACCCTGACATGTACGACCTTATGTTCATCAAAGAGGCTCCCATTGAGCATGTTTGCAGCACGGACGATGACTGTTGGAAAGAAGGAGGAGGTACGTTTAATTTCCTGAGATTGACCATCAACGACTGTATTAGCGCAGGGCATTTCCAGGGCCATGAAGCGGAGGCCTTGTCTTTTATGATTTGGTCGATTGTCCATGGCATGGTTTCCCTCCACATCAGAAAGCGCTGCGACGTAATACTCCCAAACCGTAAGGATAAAATCGTAACAGAAGGATTGGAGGAGTTTTTCAAGATTCTAGATAGGATCTAAAAAAATTTACCTGTCCATTAAACACTGTTTAAATAATTAACATCGAATAATGAAATGAAAAAGACTACACTTATTTTTCTGGTCTATCTGTTGTTAAGCTACCCTCCGATTGCGAAAGGACAAGGCATCCTGGATCAATATGTCCTGGACGGATTGCAAAACAACCTGGTTTTGAAAGAAAAAAATATCGAGCTGGAGCGAAGCTTACTTGCACTCAAAGATGCTAAGAGTTTTTTCCTCCCTGCCCTTGATTTTGGAGCGAGCTACACACTGGCGAGCGGCGGTCGGACAATTGGCTTTCCCGTCGGCGATCTGTTAAACCCAGTCTATTCTACGCTCAACCAATTGACGGGAACGACTACTTTCCCCCAGCTAGAAAACGTCTCGGAGCAACTCTTGCCGGACAATTTCTACGATGCCCGCTTCCGCGCTTCGATGCCGATTGTCAATACCGACCTGATCTATCAGAAGCAAATCAGAGAAAAGCAGGTTTTGCTCTCGGAGTATGAGCTAAAGATCTATCAAGCGAATCTGATCCAAGACATTAAGTTGGCTTATTACAATTTCTGCACAGCTTATACCGCCATCGAAGTCATCAAAAGCAGCAAGGGCCTCGTGGAGCAAAATCTGAGAGACAACCAATCCCTTTTGAAAAATGGAAAAGGCCTTCCCTCCGCTGTGCTCCGGGCTGAAAGCGAAGTGGAAAACATCAATGCGCTGATGATAGAGGCGGAAAGCAGGAAGCAAAATGCAATTCACTACGTCAATTTTCTGCTCAACCGACCGATTTATAGCGAGGTGGTTTTTGAAGAGCACCTCGCGAATCAGACAGAACTCGCCCTACTAATGGGCGAGGAGGACCTCAGCACCCGTCCGGAGCTCCTGCAGGTCCAAACCGCCGAACTCATCCAAGAAACAGCGATCAAAGCCAGTAAGAATTTTTGGGTACCCAGAATAAGTACCTATGCCGATTTAGGTTCCCAGAGCTTTGATTGGGCCTTTGACCAAGACTCAAGGTATGCGCTTTTGGGTGTCAATTTCAATATGTCCGTATTTCAAGGTGGAAGAAACAGAACCCAGATCTACCGAAGCGAATTGGGGCTGAAGTCCGTGCAGAACCAAAAAGACCTCCTTACCGAGAAGCTTGAGCTCGATCTGCAACTCACCAAAAACGAGGTTATCGCTAATCAGGCGGCTCTACAGTCCGCTGTTAAAAAGCTCGAATCCGCTGCCGCCTATTTTCGCTTGGTGGATCGGGGTTTTCGAGAAGGAGCCAATTCACTGATCGAATTCATCGACGCAAGAAGCCAGCTGACCCAGGCCTCGCTTCAAAAAACCATCAATTCCTACAACCTCCTCAAGTCCATGGCGCAGCTTGAGCGTCAACTCATTTCACAAACCTATTAAGCTATGAGAATTCTTTCCAACCCATTCCTCTTTCTGCTCGCAGCGTTATTTTTTGCCTGCAGCAAAACAGAAACCACCACCCAGCTAGTCAGCAAAGGTGATAGGATACCGGTCAAGGTAGTCGAGCTCAAGCAGGGAAGTTTTTCGTCTTCCATCCCTGCAAGTGGAAGTTTCTCCACCAACGATGAGACACTTCTTTCCTTCAAAGTCGGCGGTATTGTGTCTCAAATCCTCGTGCAGGAGGGTGACGAAGTCAAGAAAGGTCAACTACTTGCAAGCCTCGATCTGACCGAAATTCAGGCTGGCCTAAACCAGTCAAAACTAGCGTTCGAAAAAGCACTTCGAGACCATCAGCGGGCCGAGCGACTTTACCGCGACAGCGTCGCTACTTTGGAACAATTTCAAAACAGCAAAACCGCCCTTGACATCGCTGAGCAGCAGCTTAAAACTGCCGAGTTCAACCTCTCCTTTTCCCAGATCCGCGCGACGCAAAATGGATTTGTCTTGCGCAAGTTCGTAAATGCTGGTCAACAAGTCGCCTCCGGCGCTCAAGTGTTGCAGATCAATGGAGCCAATCAAGGCCATTGGCTGCTCAAGGCTACCGTCAATGATTTGAATTGGAGCGTGATCAGTATCGGCAACCCGGCGATAATTTTCCCGTCAACCTCCGATAGCATTCCCGGCGAAGTCATTCGCAAGAGCCAGGCCGCCGATCCTGTCACGGGCGCTTACTGGGTGGAGATTTCTCCCGACGAAAGTCTGGGATTAAAGCTGGCCTCCGGCATGTTTGGCAAAGTGCTGATATATCCGACCGAAGAGACTGAAGGTTGGGAGATCCCCTATGAGGCCCTGTTGGATGCCAGCGGAGGCGAGGGGTTTGTATTTGTCACCGACGACAACCAACAGGCAAAAAAGATCAAAGTCAGCCTGGGTAAGATCTCCCCAAATACTGTTCAGGTACTTTCCGGACTGGAAAAACACGCCACACTGATCGTCTCAGGGAGCGCATACCTTACTGATGGTTCCACCATAGAAGTTAAGAATCAATGAAAATCTCTGATTTTGCAGTTAAAAACTACCAGTTCACGCTGGTGATTTTCCTCATGACGGTGGCTGTCGGCGTGACGACTTTTTTCAGCATGCCCCGAAGTGAAGATCCGGTGATCGAAGCGCCGCAATTTCCCGTGATCGTCATCTATCCAGGGGCAAGTCCCGAGGATATGGAAGAATTGGTCGTTGATCCACTGGAGGAAGTGATTTATGGGCTGGAAAACATCAAGCGGATCAAAACGGAAATCAAGGACGGCGTCGCGGTACTATTCGTGGAGTACAACTACAATGAAGACGTCAATGAAAAATACCAGGAGCTGGTGCGCGAGGTGAATACACTCCGACCCGAGCTGCCTGAGGACATTTTTTCCATCAAGATCAACAAAGTCCGGCCTTCCGATGTGAATATCCTGCAAATCGCTCTGATAAGCGAAAACGCCTCCAGGGATAACCTAAAGAAATATAGTGAGCGACTACAAGATGAACTGGAGAAAATCACCGAACTGAAGAAAGTCGAGCTGTTTGGACTGCCGGAGCAGGTCGTCCGGATAGATCTCAAGCTGGACAAGATCGCGGAAATGAACATTCCCTTGTCTGCCATTATCGGAAGCATCCAAAGCGAACTGAGCAACATTCCCGGCGGCCAAGTGGAGGCGGGAAGCAAAAGCTTTAATATCAAAACCAGCGGAAATTACACTTCTGCCGAGGAGATCGGTGAGACGATCGTCTATTCTGTTCAGGGAAAGACCATTCAGCTCAAGGACGTGGCTACTATCAGGAATGACTTCGAAGAAACCAAACACATCACCCGGTTGAATGGCTACCGATCGATCTTTGTCACGGCGGCGCTGAAGGAAGGCAACAACATCTCCAATGTCCAGGAAAAATATGTCGCTGTCCTTGAAAAAGTCAAAACCGAGCTCCCGGACAACATCGATCTCATTGTCTCTTTTGACCAGGCAAACTATGTGAATCAGCGCCTCAGCGGCTTGGGCTTTGACTTCCTGATCGCGATCTCATTGGTTTTCATCACCCTCCTTCCTCTGGGCAACCGGGCTTCAATCATCGTGATGGTCTCTATTCCGCTTTCGCTTGCGATTGGTTTGGTGCTATTGAACGCGTTGGGGTATGGTCTTAACCAGCTGAGTATTGTTGGCTTGGTAGTCGCTTTGGGGCTATTGGTGGATGATAGTATCGTAGTAGTAGAGAACATTGAGCGCTGGATCAGAGAAGGCTTTTCCAGAAAAGAGGCCGCACTCAAAGCCACGAAGCAGATTTCACTTTCGGTCGTTGGCTGCACGGTGACCTTGGTTATTGCATTTTTGCCTTTGGTTTTTCTACCGGAAGGCTCTGGCGATTTCGTGCGAAGTCTGCCGATGGCCGTCATCATGAGCGTGTTGGCGTCCATGCTCGTTTCACTCACCATCATCCCCTTCCTATCTACTTGGTTTCTCAAAGACAAAGGCACGGATCATACTAACCGTATTTTTGACCTATTTCAAAAAGGGATTCACCGAACCTACGCGCCATTGTTAGAAAAGGCTCTTGGAAAGCCGGTGCAGACGCTCCTGATCGCTGGAGTCATTTTCATCGCTGCTATGGGGCTCTTTCCTGTGATTGGATTCAGCCTTTTTCCCCCTTCTGAAAAACCCCAGTTTCTCATCAACATCACCACACCGCTTCAGTCCAATCTGACTACGACAGATGAAGTTGCCAAAAAGGTAGAAGCCGAGCTTAGCCTGATTCCAGAATTGATGAACTTTGCAACGAATGTAGGCAAGGGAAACCCGAGGATCTACTACAACGAAATCCCAGAAAACGAACGGACGGACTATTCCCAGATCTTTGTCCAGCTTGATCCAACTACATCACCACCGCGAAAGATGGAAGTCATCGAAGACCTCAAGGCAAGATTCGACGACTTTGCGGGAGCAAAAGTTGAAGTGAAAAACTTTGAGCAAGGCCCACCGGTAACCGCTCCCGTCGAAGTGAGGATTTCCGGAGAAAATCTGGATACACTCCGTAACCTGGCAGCGAAGGTGGAGCTGCTACTCAAAGAAACCGAGGGAACAATCTACATCAACAATCCGGTGGCCCACCTGAAAACCGATATCCGCGTCGCCATCCAAAAGAATAAAGCCCGGACACTCGGCGTCAATATCGCAGAAGTCGATCGAACAGTCAGATTGGCATTTGCAGGATTAAACCTGGGTACTTTCACAGACATTCAGGGATCAGAACGATCGATCCACATTACCGCACCAAGACCGGAAAAAGCGACTTTGACAAGTTTCGAGGGGCTATACATCAACAACCAACAAGGTGCTGGGATTCCCATATCCCAGATCGCCAATCTCGAATTGGAAAGCAGCACGCTCACCATCGACCACTACAACAAGATCCGTTCGGTGTCTATTTCGGCATTTGTCGACCAGAATTTCCTGACTGACCGAGTGATCTCGGATGTGATTCAAAAAATGGATCAGGTAAAGCTTCCCGAGGGGTACTCTTTTAAGATGGCCGGAGAATACGAAACCCGCCAAGAGTCTTTTGCAGGATTTAACACCGTGATAATTGTCACCGTTTTTCTCTTTGTTGCAGTTTTAATTTTGCTTTTCAAAACCTTTAAGAGCACTATCATCGTACTTTCTGTCATTCCACTTGGAATGGTCGGAGCCTTGATTGCGTTGTGGATGACGGGAAATTCGCTGTCGTTTGTAGCAATCATCGGTTTGATTGCGTTAGCGGGAATAGAAGTAAAAACATCCATCCTGCTCGTGGATTTTACCAACCAATTGAGACTGGAAGGAAAACCTTTGGAGGCTGCAATCCGTGAAGCAGGAGAAATTCGATTTTTACCGATTGTGCTGACCACGATTACAGCCATTGGAGGTTTGATCCCAATTGCACTGAGTACGAATCCGCTGATTTCGCCTTTGGCTATTGTTTTGATAGGAGGTCTGATTAGTTCCACATTGCTGTCTAGAATCGTCACTCCGGTGATGTATAAGTTATTGCCACCTAAAATTTGACCCTATGAACCAACACTACTCAATGCTGAAAAAAGCCGCCGGAGTTTTTCATTCCTATGGAATAGATCTGACTGGCCCCCGAAAAAATGCCCACCTAATCCTGCAACTGGACATGCATCCGGTTTTTATCAACGGGTTGATCTTCGAATTGGAGTATCAGCTCCAGGTGATCATCCAGGAAGAAAAACTCAGGAACGCCTCAACACCAAGGGAGATCATCGAACTACTCCTGCAGATTCCTCAGGACAATTGACAGAAAAGCGAAGGAAGGCCTTCGCTTTTTACTTTTCTGCCTATTCAATTGTTAGCGATTTTTACTTGGTCAGAGAAATCGAAGAAACGCTTCAGGGTTGTTGAGGAAGTTTTTCATAATCATAAAATGCTCCGTCTCTTCGACGCTGACGGAATGAACTTGCTCATCGAATTGAAGGATTTGGGCATCCGGCAGACTCATCAGAATCGGGGAATGAGTGGCGATGATAAACTGGCAATTTTGGTGCGTAGCTAGATTTTTGATCAGTGAAAAAAGTGCCAGTTGTCGCTGGGGTGAAAGTGCTGCTTCCGGTTCATCGATGAGGTATATACCTTCGGGCTGGATGCGGCTTTCGAGGACTTTTAGGAAACCCTCACCATGAGAAACCTGCGTCAGATCACCGTATTTCCGCTGCAAAGCCTCCTTTTGACCGAGAATTGCACCAACGGCTACTTTGAGGCCATAGCCGCTCAGATTTTTCTCAAAATCCACAATGTCACCTTTCAGTTCCTGATCGATCGTTCTAAGTCTTTTGACAAATCCAAAGTAGTCCTCTGCCCTAAAAAAGAATCCCCGATATGTTCGTGTACGACCCCACTGGGTGACGATTCCTTCACTGAAACTGCGAAAACCGGCAAGTGTATCGTCCTGCTCCAGGTCCGAGCTTCCAATGGCCGGCAGATTGAGTTTCAAGGCCAAGGCTTTGAGCAAGGTGGATTTTCCAGAGCCATTTTCTCCCACAAACACCGTAATTGGTTGGTGTAGGTCCAAAGATTTCAGCCCTTTAAACGAAGGAATGCTAAAAGGAAATTCTTCTGGACTACCGGAAGGAAGAGTGAAGCGCTGAAGGAAAATCATATCGCAAAACTTGGGGGTCAAGCTTTTTGATTCATATTAACACGACTTGTCTACGTTAATGCAGTCTTTGTACTGCTATTTTCAAAGAAAGAAAAATCGAACGGCGATTTTCGAACATAGACGATCATCAACCAGATCCGAACATTGATCCTACCATTTTTTCAGCTGCTCGTAAACCAAATGCTGCGGAAAACCCATAACCGTGAAATAGGAACCTTCGATGCTGCTCACCCCGATGAAACCTATCCATTCTTGAATTCCGTAAGCTCCGGCCTTGTCAAATGGCTTATATTTTCGGACGTAGTGCCAGATTTCTTCTTCGTCTAAAAATCGGAAGGTTACCTTGGTTTCATCCTCCAGCGTCACACTTTTTTTATAACCCCTCATAGTCACCGCTGTCATCACCCTATGGGTAGTCCCGGACAGCTTTTTGATCATATCAAAGGCTTCATGCTCCGAATTTGGCTTGCCCAAAATTTGATTTTTCAAAATCACCACCGTGTCGGCGGTGATCAGAATCTCATTTTCAGCCAGCATATCCGGATAGTTTTCGGCCTTGAGTTTGGATAGATAGGCCGCTGCATACTCCACCGGAAGATCTGTCGGCAGGGTCTCATCGACCGGATTGACATTCACTTCAAACTCCACTTCCAATCCCCTCAGGAGTTCCTGCCGCCTCGGAGAACTTGAAGCCAGTATGATGCGTTTATCTTTAAGTTTGCTCAAAAAAGGCTCCATATTCGTAATCAAATTCATCTTGTTTTATGCTTCCAAAAAGCAAACCACCGAGTGCTTTTGGATAAAAGTAAGTAGATTTTTGAGGCATCAAAGCCCCCGAACCACAAACGTCCAAAACCTGCTCCAACTCAATTTCCCGCGTGATCACGGCAAAACTAGCTTCCCCTCTCCGCACCTCTCGTACGCACCTGGAGAAGTTACGCTCAAATGCCAACTGATCTGATTGTCGCTGCTGTTCGGAATTCAAACCCAGGATTTTTTCAAATAAAACATCATGCAAAACTACCAAATCGAGATTTCGAACCGTCTCGGGTAGTTCTGGTCGAACTTCTGAAAACCGTTCTTGCTTGAATTTAATGACATAGGATTCGTCCGACAGAATCAATCCAAAAGTCCATTTCCGCTGAAAGACATAAGTTTCCAACTCCTCGGCGTCTTCAAACGGCCTCACGTCAAACCAGCTACTGATCTTATTCATCAGTTCTGATTCCGAGATCTGCAATCCAAAAAATAACCGATGTGTAGGGAGGATCTTCAGATGATTGCCGTGCGCATTGGTCAGGTACATCAGGTGGTAGTCCGAACCTTTCCACTTGGCATTTGGAAAGGCATCCTGACGCAGCTTTCGGAATTCAATCGCACTTTCCAGACGATGATGTCCATCCGCCAGGATCACTTTTTTATCCTTTAACACCGCTAAAAATCTGGATATAATAGACGCATCGTTGATGACAGCGAGCACTTCTCTCACCCCCTGATAGTCTTCCAACTCGTACATCGGCGTTGCCATAGCTGCATCCATATACGTTTCTAGTTCCTTGCTTTCGTCGGAATACAAACCATGGGTAGGGCTGGCTTGAATCTCAGTCGAACGGAGCAAATCTATCCGGTCGTTAACTGCTGAGACGATCGTACTTTCATGTCTCAGGATTTCTCTTTCGTCCCAATCATAAGCCTTGATCTGCGCGACAAAGCCCTTGCGACAACGCTCCTCGTGCTCGCCTGGCAGACGGAAATACTGGTAATAGACATAAATCCCCGGAAATAAGTCTTGTTCGATAATCCCCTCCGACTTCCATTTTTGAAGTATTTGACTGGCATTTTCTGAGGGATTTTCTCCTTGGGGAACCGACAGGTGAATGCTGTTCAGAGGATTCGCATAGAGCCGCTCCCGTTGCTTAGCTGACACCACGTCAAAAAGTGGCGCGGTCAGGTCTTCCAGGTTTTTACTCAATTGCTCGTTGTATCGCCAGGCTCTGAGCGGTAGGATCTCTGCCATCAAATCAGGCGGTTGGTCCAGTTTGTGGTCGGAGCCTTTTTCATCGGCTGAGTCGGGCTGAGTCGACTTTCTTCCTTTTGAAAAAACTCCACAGCCAGCGCCGCCAGCAGCTCTTGCTCTTCAGGACTGAAAATGGGTTCGAGTTTTTCGGGAGAAAAATGAAGCTCGACAAACTTGGTATTGAAGTCCCCAGAAACAAAAGCCTGATGCCCCAGCGCAAAGCGGCAAAAGTCCAAAGTCGTCTGAATACCGGTAATTCGATAGTCATCGATTGCCCGGATCATCCGGTTTATCGCATCCTGACGATTTTCCCCGTGAGTGATCAGCTTGGCAATCATCGGATCGTAATAGATCGGGATGTCCATTCCCTCTTCAAAGCCATCATCTACCCTTACCCCCGGTCCCTGAGGTCTTCGGTAGGTTTCCAATCTTCCGATATCGGGTAAGAAATTGTTTTTTGGATCTTCGGCGTAGACACGGATCTCAACCGAGTGTCCGTTTATTCTAAGGTCTTCTTGGGAAAAAGAAAGTGGATTTCCCTCCGCAATCAGGATTTGCTCCCGCACCAGATCTTTCCCAGTGATCATCTCTGTGACGGGATGCTCAACTTGAAGTCTTGTATTCATTTCCAAAAAATAAAAGTCCAGCTTCTCATCTACGATAAATTCGACCGTGCCTGCTCCGTAGTAATTGCAGGCTTTGGCCACTCCGACCGCTGCTTCGCCCATCGCTTTGCGCATCGTTGGGCTTACTACCGCAGAAGGCGCCTCCTCGATCACCTTTTGATGGCGCCGCTGTATAGAGCATTCCCGCTCAAAAAGGTACACGGTATTACCATGCTGATCGCCCAGCACCTGTATCTCTATATGTCGCGGTGAACCAATGTACTTTTCTATAAATACCGCTCCGTCCCCAAACGCCGATTGCGCCTCTGATACCGCACGCTGCATCTGCTCTTCAAACTCTTCCTCCGAATCTACGATGCGCATCCCCTTGCCACCTCCACCGGCCGAAGCTTTGATCAGGATGGGATAGCCGATCTCTACTGCTCTGGATTTTGCGATAGAAATATCAGAAATAGCTTCTTCAGTACCGGGAACCAAAGGAATATCGTAGGCAGCGACCGCTTGCTTGGCAGCCAATTTTGACCCCATAACTTCGATGGATTCAGGCGACGGTCCGACAAAGATCAGCCCAGCCTCTCCTACCATTCTGGCAAAATTCGCATTCTCAGACAGGAAGCCATAACCTGGGTGGATCGCATCCACACCAAGTTCTTTGCAAACATTAACGATTTTCTCTCCCAATAAATAGGACTGTTTGGACGGTGGAGGACCAAGACACACGGCTTCATCTGCATAGTTCACATGAGGAGAAAGACGATCTGCTTCGGAATATACCGCTACTGTCTCGATCCCCATCTCACGCGCTGTCCTCATGATTCTCAAGGCAATCTCTCCACGGTTGGCAACCAATAGCTTCTTAATTTTCGGCATGCGGGTGTTAGTTTCTTAATTCAGGATTTTGGGTTCCAGCGAAATAAGGAAATTATTCTGAGGTTTTGGGACTAGGTTTTTGATAAAAAGTGTTTTTTGCATCCAAGGCATAATAATCTTATTTTTGGCGGATTTTAGAGAAAAATCAACAATTCGCCTAAACACTAAATTCAAACTGCTTTGGATCTATTTGCAAAATTAAAAACGAATATGGGCCCTCTGGGCAAACACTCTGAGTTTGCGGATGGTTATTGGTCATTTCCAAAACTCGAAGGAGAGATCGCTCCCCGGATGAAATTCAAAGGAAAGGACGTTCTGACCTGGAGTCTAAACAACTACCTGGGACTTGCAAACCATCCCGAAGTAAGAAAAGCTGATGCGGACGGAGCTGCCAAGTGGGGTGCTGCTTACCCGATGGGTGCCCGGATGATGTCTGGACAGACTGACCTTCACGAACAATTGGAAGATGAACTGGCGGCGTTCGTCGGCAAGGAAAAATCCTTTTTGTTGAACTTCGGCTACCAGGGCATCATGTCGGTGATCGATGCGATTCTGGATCGTAAAGACGTCGTTGTCTATGATTCCGAGTGTCACGCCTGCATCATCGATGCGTTGAGAATGCATCTGGGCAAACGTTACGTATTCCCGCACAACGACATCGAAAACTGCGAGAAACAACTGGAAAGAGCGACCAAACTCGCTGCCGAAACTGGCGGAGGAATTCTTGTAATCACCGAGGGTGTATTCGGAATGACTGGAGACCAGGGCAAGTTGAAAGAAATAGTCGAACTCAAAAAGAAATTTGATTTCAGAATTCTGGTGGACGACGCACACGGCTTTGGTACCATGGGAAAAACCGGAGCTGGCACGGATGAAGAACAGGGCGTACAAGATCAGATTGACCTTTACTTCTCCACTTTTGCAAAATCAATGGCTTCCATCGGAGCTTTTATCGCAGGTGATGCAGATGTCATCCTGTTCCTGAGATACAATATGAGATCCCAGATTTTCGCAAAATCACTACCAATGCTGTTGGTGGAAGGTGCACTAAAAAGACTGGAATTGCTCAGAACAAAGCCAGAGTTGAAAGATAATCTATGGAAGATCGTACACGCGCTGCGCAAAGGACTCCATGAACATGGATTCAGCACCGGAAAGGCAAATTCTCCTGTGACTCCTGTAGTCCTCAACGGGACTGTAGGCGAGGCGGCAGCGCTTTCCATGGATCTGCGTGAAAATTACGGAATTTTCTGTTCAGTGGTCATTTACCCGGTAATACCTAAAGGAATGATAATCTTGCGATTAATTCCTACGGCGGTTCACACGTTGGAAGATGTCGAAGAAACAGTCACCGCATTTGCTGCTGTGAAGGACAAGTTGGCTTCTGGGATTTACAAAAATTCGGAACTCGCACTTTCATTTGGGGAGTAAAAAAAAAATCAAAAAAAAAGGCCTCTGGATTGAATTGGTAAGTATTTGGGCTATATTGGATCAAAATAAACTTATCATCAACCTATAAAATAAACTTTTACTATGAGCAGATTTAGTGAAGTCAAAAATCTTGTAATGAGCCTTGAAGGTGATTTCGAAAAGTTCTATGACAAGGGAAATCAGGCAGCTGGTACTCGGGTGCGAAAAGGTATGCAGGATTTGAAAAATCTTGCACAAGAAATTCGCACTGAAGTTCAAGACAAGAAGAACGCTGAGTGATCTTAAAAACAAAAAGGTGGTCAAAGGCCACCTTTTTGTTTTTGTATACTGTTTAAAGTGGAGCCTAAAACTCCACTTTATTTTTATCCTGCTCTATATCCGCCATTCTTTTGCTCGGATCTATTTCCACAGATTTGATAGTCTTGAAGTCCCTGGTGAGCACCAGCGTTTTGGATACATTTGTCCATGGCCATGCTTCGGTATGAATACGTGTTGGCATGTCAGTTTGCGCTTCCTTTTCCCCTCTCATGATTACCAAGGGCAGATAAATCGACTCGGCAGTACCATCTTTATAGGTAATTACCAGATCTATAGGCATCGGCATCAGTCCGATCCGCTCCAGCGTAATTTCGGTATTCTCCCCGCTTGATCTTACTTCTTTGATACTGTAGTTGATTGTCTTGGTAGTATTTGCAAAATACTCCTTATACCAATCCAGCTCCATGCCGCTTTCCATTTCCATAACTCGGATAAAATCGTTCACATTTGGATGGCGAAATTTCCAAGTACGGAAATAGCGCAACATTGCTCTATCCCTTACGTCCTCACCCATAATATAGCCCAATTGGGCCAGGAATACAGCTCCTTTGGAGTAGGATGAAGTACTGTAGGAAGAGTTGAGTTGAAAGTGATCTGCGTGAGTCGACAGGGGTTCTTCCGTACCCGATTTCGCCAGCTTATAATATCCGGCATAGGCAGCGCGTAGAGGATCTTTGCTTGGCTGGAATATTGCTGACATCGTCAGTGCACTGGCGTAGCTGGTAAACCCCTCATCCATCCAGGGATAAAGTGCTTCATTCGATGCCAATACACCATGAAACCAGCTGTGTGCCAGTTCGTGAACCATCACTCCTACCAAGCTGTTCAGGGAACGCTCACCGGTGATCAAGGTGGCCATCGCGTACTCCATTCCTCCGTCTCCTCCTTGGATTACCGAGAATTGCTTATAAGGATATTGACCGAAGTTTTTGGAAAGAAACTCAATCGCCTTTGGAGTGTATTCCTTTAGCTTCTCCCAGGATTCAGAGGTCTTTTCACCGGGAATATACAGATGATGAACCGTGATACCATTCGACATTTTAATCTTGTCATGCTTGTAGTTGGGATCTGCAGCCCACATAAAGTCATGGACCTTGGGCGCAACAAAATGCCAGGTTAGTGTATTTCCTTTTTGTTCTGCAACCTTATCCCCCCCTTCTTCATAGCCATAGCCGATCTCATTAGGATTCTTCAGATAGCCAGTACCTCCTAAAACATAGCTTTTGTCGATGGTAATTTTGACATCAAAATCTCCGAAAATTCCATAGAACTCCCGCCCGATATAGGGATTTGCATGCCAGCCCTGTTCGTCGTAATTGGCCATCTTTGGATACCATTGAGACATAGAGAGTCGCACACCTTCGGAATTGTCTCTTCCTGATCTACGTATTTGTTGCGGCACCTGACCTTCGAATTCCATCTCAAAGGTCACTGTAGCGCTTGGTAAAATCGGCTCTGCCAAATCGACCTCAAGAATGGTTTCCACTTCCTTGAACCTGACAGACTTACCGTTCATTTTCAAGTTTTTAGCGTGGATAAATCCAATCTCGTCGGGCTGCAATTTGGAAATCCGATCTCCTACTCTCCGATCAGGATCAGAAATGGTGCGTGACCTTACATCCATCATGCTGCCCGGTTGGAAGGCATTGTAATACATATGATAAAAAACCCGAGTCAGCGTATCCGGTGAGTTGTTGGTGTACTCCAGTTTTTGAGTCCCTTTGTATTGGTTAGTTTGGACATCCATCTGGACGTCTATCTTGTAGTCAACAGCCTGCTGGAAACGTCCAGTCTGTGCGGAAACCGCAAAAGTTGTCGCAAAAAGAAAAAGCCCCAGAAAAGGCTTTATCGTATTGATGAGCATAGGAATGGTTGATTTTTCTGCAAAGAAAACCAATAGCCCAACTTCGCCCAAACCAGCGGTATAAAAATCAACTGCGGATGTTTTAAAAACGGCCGCTTACCAAACTAATCCTAGCTGCGTAAAAACGAAAGAGGCCGTCCCCAGTAAAGGCAGCCTCTCTGTTATACTTTAACCCTTAATTTGATCTATCTTATAATTATGCAATATCTACTGTAATTGAACCAGCTCCTTTTTAATTCTGTAGGTAAGCCAAGGACCGAGGGCGCTGTTGGCAGGCGATCATCTTCGCTTCGCTCGCCAGATCTGCAAGCCAGCTATAGGTAAATTGCTCTGAAGTCACCCTGCAAACCATCGCATCTCTGGTCAGGCCCCAAAGCTTCTCGGCGACCTCAATGGAAGATTCCAAATAGTCACTCCAGCACGGAATCGCCGCAGCGGCAATCCGTGAATTGAAATAGTTTAAAGTCTCGTGGAATAGCTCGGTCTCTCTATTTTTCGCCAATTGAATCTGAAAAAAAAACGACTCCTTATGTTCAATCAAAAATTCAAAGTATTCGGGGTTGAAATTTCGAATTTCTCGAATCTGTTGGGTTAAGGAATCCAATCTTCCCCGGTGCTCGTTCATCAGGCATTCGACAAAACTTTCTCGGTCTTTAAAGAAGTAGTAGAAACCTGATTTGTTTTTGCCGAGGTTTCTGGCGACCCGTTCAATCTGAATGGAAGACGGACCCTCTGCAGAAAATATCGTGTATCCTTCATCCAACCAAGTCTGCATACTCCCCTTTTTTCCGTGCTCCTTTGATCTACCAATCCTTCCAAAATCTCTATTCATAATATCCTGATAGTGAACTTTAAAAATGAAAATGAAAAATTAAATGTATTTCATACATTTATAAAGCTAGCAAAAGAGATCAGAATGTCAAATCGCAACGATCGATTTTCTGTAAACCAGGAAAATTCAATTTTGAGAATGATTTTTCTTTGTTTTTTCAGGCGAAAAATTGGCCGAAACGAAGATTCACGCCATTCAATCCCAGCAATTCTTAGATCTTAAAAAGCATCGGTGCTTTTTTCCTCCGAAAAAACAGAAAAGGATAAGCAGACTTTTAAAAACCAAAGCTATACCCCTCCTGAGAGAGTTTTTGGTAGGTTTCCTGATTGAACTTATACAGGAACGAGCCCTTTTTGGAAGTTGACTTGTCTTTTTTAGTGAGAGGAATCAAGAGACCGGAGTTGAGTAGTTTTTTCCTGAAGTTCCGACTATCGATCGGATGATCAAGAATAGCCTCGTACACCATAAGTAATTGGCGAAGTGTAAATTCCTCCGGCAAAAGCTCAAAACCGATCGGCCTAAATCTTGCCTTTTCCCGCAAATTGGCAATTGCCAGTTCTGCCATTTCACCGTGATCCAAAACCAGTTCGGAAATTCGATCAATGGAAATCCACTTGGTTTCGTGAGACCTGACATTGAATTCCAGGTGGTTTTGGTCAACGCGTATCAAGCTCCAATATGCAATCGCAACGACTCGGCCTCCAGGATCCCTATCAAACCGACCAAAGCAATGAAGTTGCTCCATGTAGATGTTTTCCAGCCCTGTCAACTCAAAAAGAATTCGCTCGGCGGCTTCGCTTACGGACTCCTCTACTTTCACAAAGCGGCCCAGCAGAGACAGACATCCTGCGAACGGCTCCACCTCTCGCTTAAAAACCAGCAACTTAAGCTTGGTCTCCTGGATACCAAAAATAATGCAATCCACTGCTGTCAGCATGGGCTTAACATCTTCATATTGAGGAGAAAGATACTTCGTCATAGAAGTTAGATTTCTAGTCTGTTAGTTTAACTGTATACCTAAAATACAATCATTAAATATAGGACGTGAATCTTTTGATCCCAATCGAAAAAACACCCAATGGCAGAAACAGGGCCTAATCACCGTCATTTATAGGTTTTTTAACTTAAAATAATTTAGACATACGGTACTTTGCCAGTATCCGCATAAACTATTCATCGCAACTTTCAACAACAGCAAAACGCAAAATTGGTCAACGGTCTTCGAGCCCCATTGACCAAGAAAATTCGTAAACTGGCAGATTCGCGTAAATGCAGAAAAATAATTTATCGATGTGGCCAGTTACGTTGAAAATCAACTTAGTCTCCTGTCCAAAAAATTTCTATCCAGCCTAAATTGCCTGTAAACCGCACATGCACTATTTTGATGAAGTGCTTGCCAGCCGTTCATAAATCTATTAACCGCACCTTGTCATTTCTTACTGTTTTCGCTAAAACCGGCCGTCATTGAGCACTTCGTCCAAAATTTCCTGGAAGTCTGCTGCGGCTTTGGTCGTGGCTAATATGATCGGAACTGGAGTTTTCACCAGTTTGGGATTCCAATTGGCAGAAATACAAAACACTTGGTCTATACTGTTGCTATGGACACTTGGTGGTATGTTGTCCTTGATCGGAGCACTTGTCTATGCAGAGTTGGGCACTCACTTCCGGAAAACCGGAGGCGATTATGTCTTTCTTTCCGAGACTATCCATCCGGCTGTTGGTTACTGCTATGCGTGGGTGTCACTGACTGTGGGCTTTTCCGCACCCATTGCTATCGCCGCTATGGCCATTAACGGCTACTTGAGTCCTATACTCGGGGACAGCATTTTGCCGGGACTCTTTTTGCTTCTTTTTGTTCCTATAGCACATGTCTTTTCAATTCGGCGATCTGCCGGTGTACAAAACTTTTTCACCCTGATCAAAATCACTTTCATTGTGATCTTGATTGGACTCGGCTTTTCGCTTCCATCCACCGTGGAATTTTCCGCTGTTGATTTTTCTTCTACTTGGCAAAAGGAAGTATTGGTGCCGGGATTTGCGGTGTCTTTAATCTATGTGTTCTACGCCTACACCGGTTGGAATTCCGCAGCGTACATCATCGAGGAAATCGATCAGCCCGAAAAAAACCTGCCCAAAGCGTTGATTTGGGCGACGGTCTCAGTAATGATCTTGTATATCCTGCTGCAGCTTGCCTTGCTCAAGCATGCGACGGTCCAGCAACTTGCCGGGGAGGTCGAGGTCGCCGACATTGCTTTTGGCAACCTGCTCGGGAGCAATGGAGCACTGTGGGTTAGTCTATTCATCGGTATTCAACTGATCGCGACGATCTCCGGCTACGCATGGGTGGGCCCCAGAATTACCTATGCCATGGCTAGGGATTTTCGACTTTGGAGGCCTCTCGCAGCAGTCAACTCCCAGGGAGTGCCAGTGAGGGCCATATTTCTCAATACCGCTCTGAGTCTTATCCTCTTTCTTTCGGGATCTTTTGAGCAGATCATGCTCTACGCCGGATTTGTACTCCAACTGATGGGGACGATCACAGTCTATTCCTCCCTAAGGATCTCAAAAGAAAGCGGATTTAGGAGTCCATTGAAACCCTGGCTGCAATACCTCTACCTGAGTTTCAGCAGCAGTGTGCTGGTTTATCTTTTTTGGGATCGACCGGGGGAAAGTTTCGCGGGACTGGGGATCGTGCTCTTGGGCGCAATTATTTATTGTTTCGACAAAAAGGTACCTCATCACTAAACTTTCGATCTCTCTCACCTTAGCGTTGCCAAAGTCTAATTCAGCACGCCTAGCCCAGCAGTCTCCGATGATAGTTAACCTGCCCCAGGTGGTAATTGAAATGTCCATAAAGATGAATCAGAAAAAAGCCTATGGTCATCTGATAGCCGAAAAAAGTCTGCACGGACATATCGCGAATTCTATCCGGTGCCAACCCTAAAAGAGAACTTTCCACAATCGATTTTACTTCCTCCAGTTCCCTCAACAACTCCTCGCGCGACACCCCCTTGCCGCCAAATTCATGATCTCTGTTTCTCACATAGGGAATATTGCCGAGATCCAATCCGATGAATGTCCGAAGATTTCCCAGCAGATGCAGCGCCAAATTGCCAGCAGAATTCGCGATTTCCCGATCGACGATCCAAAGTTTAGTCTCGTCGGTATAGGCAGATAGCTCCGCACCCAGCTTTTCTAAATCTCTCTGAAAAAGCTGATTTAGTTCTTTTGTGTTCATTAAGAATGACTTAGGAATTTTTTGTAGGCGTTGGCCATTTTAATATCGTATTTGTTTTGCGCATAGGCAGGCCCATTATAGCATTTTGCAAACGCAGCCCAGTTTTTTTGTCTAAGATGGTTGATGCATCCAAATGCCGTGATATATCTTCCGAATGCATCGAGGTGATTTCGCTCATGAACTTCCATCTGATCGACAAAATCCTGCACTGAGCTATAACCGAGTTTGGAAGCGTGATAACCCATGATTTGATAGCTGCCCCAAGATGCCGAACCCAAGGCCGCGGCTCTCACTTTAGGATTGGTGTGAATACCGGCAGCTTTCTCCATGCGGTCATATTCTTTCGGGCCACCTACATAGTGTGCTCTGGTCCAGCGGGAGTAAAGCACATCTGCGTTGGATGCATTGGCAAGAGTAGACGGATTGATTCCGGCTTTCTCCAACAGTCCCCAAAAAACATGGCCTTCGAAAAGGATCTTTGTCCTGCCGTCTACAAAAAAGCCTTTGCCGCTGCTCTCTACTTCATTGACAGCCTTAACCGCAGCGAGTTCAAGATTGTTTTTACTTGCAAAATTCTTTAAATCCTGCTCCGACAAAAATTTATCTCCAAGCACTTGGGCAGGTTTGGCTTTATCAATGAGGATGGTCCAGGTTTTCACTCCCACTTCCCCGTCAGATACCAGGCCGTTTTTCAACTGGAAATCCTTGACCGCCACAGCAGTCAAATCTCCAAAATAGCCTGTGGCCGGATTCTGGTATCCTAGATTTATGAGAAGTTCCTGAAGGTAAGAGACCGATGGTCCTCTTGATTTCAATTTGATGGTTTGCATGGAGTGCTGGGGTTTGGGTTTAAAAATAAAAAGTACTTCAAGATACCTGAAGTACTATATAAACCAAAACAAACCTCTGAATATCAAGATTCAATTACATTCTTTCGTTGTCCGAATTTGCTGAATGTCTCGGTTGTTTCATTTGCAACTGGAGCAGATTTAGGAGTTTCTGGCCTCGGAGCTGCCTGAGGCTTTGGAGCATTTGAACGTGGCTTGGAATCATGCGCAGGACTTCTACCTTCTCCTGCTTGCTTATTATTTGGTTTCTTCTTTTTCTTGTTTTTAGGTTTAGATCCCGATGAAAGTGCACCCGATGGTTTTGACTTTTCTCCCGCATATTCAGGACCGCTTTCAAAACCCTCTGGAAGAGAATTTTGAGTGATATTCATCCCGATCAACTTTTCAATTCTGACGAACTTGTATTGATCTTTTGGATTGACAAAAGTGATCGCTTCGCCTTCTTTATCTGCTCTGGCCGTTCGTCCTACGCGATGTACATAGTCTTCGGGATCACTTGGTGTATCAAAATTGATAATCAATTCAATACCAACCACGTCGATCCCACGCGAAATGATGTCGGTTCCAATCAAGATCTTGACTGCTTTATTTTTGAAATTAGACATGATCTTTTCCCGCTCGACCTGCTCCAGGTCAGAATGGAAAGCCTCAATATCAAACTGTTTTCTGAGCACTTTGTACAACGCTTTCACTTTGTCTTTGGTCGACGCAAAGATGATCACCGCTTCGTAGGCTTTCTTAGAAAGAATATATCGAACCAAATCCTCCTTTTGGGTATCGTAAACCGAGTACATGGATTGCGTCACGCCCTCGGCAGTCTTACCGATCGCCAAGGAGATTTCCTCCGGTCTATTCAGAAATTTCATACTGAACTGACGGATCTTTGGAGGCATAGTCGCCGAAAATAGAATTGTTTGGCGGTTTTGAGGGAGGTAGTTGACAATTTTCAAAATGTCATCCGAAAACCCCATGTCCATCATTCGGTCGGCTTCATCTAGGATCAGATGTTCCAAAGAGCTAAGGTCAATTTTGCCGCCAGCAAGCAATGCGATCAAGCGACCAGGCGTGGCAACGACGATTTCAGCGCCGGTTTCAAGTGCTTTCTTCTGTTGCTCCCACACGATACCGTCTCCACCTCCATAGATCGGAACAGAACTGATTCCGAGGAAATAGGAAAATCCCTGAATCTGCTGGTCAATCTGAATCGCCAATTCGCGAGTTGGTGCCAAAATCAGGGTGTTAAGTGTACCGGATCCTGATTTCGAAATTTTATTGAGAATAGGTAGTACAAAAGCGGCAGTTTTTCCTGTTCCGGTCTGTGCGCAGGCGATCAAATCCCTCCCTTCTAAAATAACCGGAATTGCCATCTCCTGGATAGGTGTAGGGCGATCAAAGCCCATGGCGTCGAGCCCTTCCTGTAGCGAGGGCTCAAAATTGAATGCTGTAAAACTCAAACTAGTGATGATTTATTGGGGAAAATTGGCCTCCAAAACTTAAGACCCTCTCAAATATAAGCCCTTAATGCATAGAAAGCCAATCGATAGCCGTCTGATGACGTTCTCCTAAGCCCAAATCAATTCATTTAGCAACATTCCAAGGTTTGCCCTATATTAGTTTACCGTCCAATGTGTATCCAAATGATCTTTCAAATAAGACTATTCGGTTTTTTCTCCAGCCTTTTCCTCGGATTTTCGTTGATTTCCCCAGCGCAGAATTTTAGCCTGCAAGGCCGGATCATGGACTTTGATTCCAAGGAACATATCGAGGGAGCCGCTGTCACGCTACACAACACCGCTTTTGGTACTTTCAGCAATGGTGCCGGAAATTTCCAAATCGATAATATCCTTTCAGAAAAATACACCCTAGCGATCACTGCCCCTGGATATAATAGGCATGAAAAAGTAATCCGACTCGAAGCAGATCTTGAGCTGGGTACCATCTACCTGGTTAAATACGGAAGTGAGGGAACAGGTGCCGCATTGCAGAAAACAATTCGGGCAACCAACGTCAGCCGGCAGTTAGTTGAACGGCCCAACCTGATGGGTAACACAATCTATGGGATTTCTCCCGAGCCAAAAAAAGTAGAAGGCAACTTCTACTTGGACAATCAGTGGAATGTCGCCTCGATCCTACTCTATCGCGAGCAGACGGTATTGGAAGGATTCCGGGTCCGCTATAACATCAACTCCAATATGTTTGAACTCATGGAACCCGAAAAACAGCTCGTCTCAGTAATGCCGGGCTTGCGGATTCAAAACATCGTCTGGATGGACAGCGCATACAATGTTCCCCGTTATTTCGTCAATGGCATGGATTTCAAAGAGGATGGTGTACCGATATCAGGCTTCTTCGAAGTGATTGTCGAAGGAGAGCTTCCATTGATGCGAAGGACGATAGCCGTATTCAAAGAGTCCAACTACAACACCGCCCTGATGGTCGGCAACCGAAATGATCAGATCATCAAGCGGAATGTCTATTACTATCTGCGAGGAAAAGACCTTTTTGAGGTACCTAAGCGCCGGAAAAAGCTGTTTCCGATCTTTGACGAAAAAGCGGAAGAGATGAAGGCCTTCGCCCACGAAAATGAAATTGATCTAAAAGAAACAGGCGCAATCTTCCAGCTTTTCACCTACTATAATTCCCAATTCCCAGGCTTTGTCCCCATTATGGAGCAGCTGCTTGATGACAACAACTAATTGACCGACTACCTTACTATGAGAAATCTCTACTTCATCGTTTTCCTTTTTAGCGCTCTGGAATCAGTGGCACAAGGCCTTCCCGGTCTTGGAGCAGGCACCATCGGCACCAACAAGCCCATCCTTCACGGCAAAAACTGGGTCGCCATCACCGGCAAACCCCTCGGAGCCACTGCTGGAGCTCAGATCTTCCAGCAGGGAGGGAACGCCGTCGACGCCGCCTGTGCGATGATTGCGGCCACTTCCACCATGTGGGACGTACTCTCCTGGGGTGGTGAAACCCAAGCCCTGATCTACCACCCGGTAGAAAAAAAAGTCATTGCAATCAACGCCCTGGGATATGCACCCAGCGGTGCGACAGTGGACTTTTACAAAGGTCAGGGCATGCCTTATCCTCCCGAATATGGCCCCTTGGCGGCCACCACTCCCGGAACACCAGGAGGTATCATGACCATGCTGGCCGAATACGGGACCATGAGTCTGGAAGAAATTTTGCAGCCTGCCATGGAGCTCGCCAAAGGCTACCCAATCGAGGCACAAACCGCCAATGCGATCGAAGCACAAAAGGACAGGATCAAGCAATGGCCGTATTCCAAAAAGGTTTTCCTGACTCACCTGGGTGAAAAAAGGGAAGCGCCCGAGCCGGGTGAAATCTTCGTGCAGGACGATCTTTTCCAAATGTTATCCAAACTAGTAGCTACCGAGCAAGAGGCGCTCAAAGCGGGAAAAAGCCGAAAGGAAGCCATCTACGCTGCCTATGACCGCTTCTACAAGGGTGACATCGCCAAGGAGATCGTTCGGGGAACAAGAGAACAAGGTGGGCTTTTCACCGAAGCAGACCTAGCTAATTGGAAGGTGAAAATCGAGGAACCGCTTCACGTGAACTACAAAGGGGTCGACGTCTATAAGCTGCAGGAATGGACGCAGGGCCCGGCGTTGCTCCAGTCTCTGAACATCCTCGAGAACTTTGACCTAAAAAGCATGGGCTACAACTCCGCCAACTACATCCACACGGTCTATCAGGCGATGAACCTGGCCTTTGCCGACCGGGATTTCTACTATGGTGATCCGGCTTTTGTCAAGTCTCCGATGGAGGGGCTACTGTCCAAAGACTACGCAAAAGAACGCGCCAAGCTGATCGGTGCCCAAAATGATCCCAAGATAAGCGCAGGCGACCCCTACCCTTTCCAAGGGGAAACCAACCCCCATCTGGATCTTTTGAAAAAGCAACAACTCGCCCTCGCCTCGTTGGATCCCGCTGAAATAGACTCGCATGCCGATGAGAAATTCATCAGCGAATTCCAAAGTGGGACCACCTCTGTACAGACAGCCGATGCCGAGGGTTGGGTCGTCTCTGTGACACCCAGCGGCGGATGGATTCCAGCCGTCATCGCCGGCAATACCGGGGTGGGGCTTTCCCAGCGCATGCAGAGCTTTGTCCTGGACGAAAACCTCAATCCCTACAATCTACCCGAACCCGGCAAGCGACCAAGGGTAACCTTGACCCCAAGCTTGGCTCTGAAGGACGGCAAGCCGCTCTTGGCATTTTCCGTACAGGGAGGAGATTCCCAAGACCAAAACCTGTTGCAGTTTTTCCTCAACATCGTCGAGTTTGACATGAATGTACAGGAGGCCGTCGAGGCCGCCAACTTCAATTCCTATCAGATGCAGAGTTCCTTTGGTGCCCACGAGATTAAGCCGGGCGGGATCACCCTGCGGCTGGACACACCGGACTGGGTACGGAGAGACCTGCTCAAGCGGGGTTATAACATGGATTTTTGGACGAAAACCTCCGGACCGATCACCGCGATCGGGCTGGATTGGAAGCATAGCACGCTCTGGGGCGGCGCCAGCAACTACGGAGACGACTATGGCATTGCCTGGTAAGTGGGGCATCGCTATTTAAGATACAATCGCCGATAGGAACTGCCTCAAACGCTTTAGCTTCTCGGCGCTAGACAATTCCGCCTAGTATTTCGGAGCACAAGGTTAGAGATGGCTTTGGAAAAATAGCGGATTATCGTAACACGTTTATCTAATTTCAAAAATGAAAATCTCTTCAGTCTCAGAACTGATTTTGAACCGCGTTCACCTTGAAGATCAGCCCACTTTGTTTCAGATGATGGACGAAATCTATCGAGCTGGCTACCGGGACTTTTGGTTGGATCAGGGTGATTGGTATGTGGATCTGAGCTACAATCCGCTGACCCTGGAAAAGGAACTCAATCGGGCACGGAGCCACTATTTTTTTGTAGAGCTTGCGGGCCGAAAAATTGGAATCCTCAAGTACGAATACCCTTTTTCACCCCGGCAGATAGAGATTCCGGAGGCAATGAAACTGCATCGGCTCTACCTTCACCCAGAATTCCACGGAAAGGGCATCGCTCCCACCCTCCTACAACACTGTGAATCCATAGCGCGTGAAAATGGGCTCAAGACGATCTGGCTGGAAGTCATGGCCTCACAGCCCCAAGCCAAGAAATTCTACCAAAAGATGGGATTTGGGCATTTGTTGAGTTATAGACTGGACTTTGAACTACTCTTGCCATCGTATCGTGGAATCGAAATTTGGCAGAAGAACCTCTAAACAGAGTTCTCCGTGGGCAAGCTCCCAGCCTGAGGTCGAGAAAGACTTTTACATGCGATTTTCTTGGTTTTTAATTTTGATAGTCAAAGTACGGTTGCTAAG
Organism: Algoriphagus jejuensis; assembly: GCF_039523455.1. NCBI lineage: Bacteria > Pseudomonadati > Bacteroidota > Cytophagia > Cytophagales > Cyclobacteriaceae > Algoriphagus > Algoriphagus jejuensis. The sequence goes on from NZ_BAAAFI010000014.1 coordinate 57,494, forward strand.
TCCTATTTTTGCGTTCCAAATTCTTTTGACCCCAGGGTCGGACAAACCAGAAATTTTAAACTGATGAAAACTGCAGAAATTATTACTGTAAAAGGAACCATGAAAGTGGAGTTCTATGAAAAAGACGCTCCCATTGCTGTTCAAAATTTTATTGACCTTTCAAAGAAAGGCTTTTACGATGGGCTTACCTTTCACCGTGTGATCCCCAATTTCGTAATCCAAGGCGGATGCCCGATTGGCAACGGCGCCGGAGGACCTGGATACAAGATCAAATGTGAGCTGGACGGTGAAAACCAATACCACGACCGAGGCGTCCTCTCCATGGCGCATGCAGGCAGAAATACCGGAGGCTCCCAGTTTTTCATCTGCCACAGCCGCGACAACACGGCTCATCTGGACAGAAACCACACTTGCTTTGGCAAAGTGGTAGAAGGCCTGGATGTCATCGACGCGATCAAGGCGGGCGACAAGATCGAAAAGATTGTAGTCAGCGAAACAGAAGCTTAGTCAAAAATCCCTCTCCCGAGGGATTTTTTTTGCCTTTCACTCTCCCAGCGCCTGCAACACCTTGGAGATTCTTCTTTTTTCAAATGTATTCCCGGAGTGACTTGAATTTGACTCTAGAATAGATTAAGCGACTTTTCTGCATTGGAATGGTAATTGATTGATAGCGAGTTCTATCTCGAAATCCATGTCCAAAACCTACAGTCTCCTCCTACTCTTCCTGATTGTCCACCTCCCCAACGCCGCCTTTTCACAACGGTACGGCACCGCACTTGGACTCAGGTTTGGTAACTCTCAGCTCAACCGCACCGTCGGATTGACGATGCAACAGCGTGTCTTTGAACATGTGACTTTGGAGGGAATTATCCAGTCGGACTTTGATCGGAATACCTACTTTTCGCTCCTTGCGCAAAAACACAAACCCATCATCTCGAAGCGTTTCAATTATTATTTAGGAGGGGGAATTGGACTTGGAAACGAGGAAAGCTTTGTGAAGAATCCGGGAACCAAGGAAATCATCCATACCTATGGCAATGCGACAGTTGGGGTGGATCTGGTGGCGGGCATCGAGCTGACCGTCGCCAATGCCGTCATCGCCGTGGACTACAAGCCGAATATCAATATAAGCGGCCGGGAAGAGTTTTACAGAGGACAGGTCGGGATCTCGGCTCGTGCCGTTTTGGTGAAAAGCAAGGAGCAAAAGCGTCGGCAGAAAGAACGCCAGAAAGCTAAAAAATCTTCGAGAAATCCTCCCAAAAAGCCTTTTTCCGGCTTGTTCAAAAAAAACTGATCAGATCTTATTTTCGAAATTCTTCCGATATACCTTCTCGTGGATGTCCGAGTTCTTCACAATTGCCCGATACCACTTCATCCGCAGCTCGTTCTTTTCAGGATCAGAAAGATGAAAGTTTTCGATGTCCAACTTCTCTGCTTTTCTCACCAGGTCAAAAAGAAAGATCGACGCAGCCACTGAGATATTAAAACTGTCGGTAAAACCCTGCATCGGCACATGAACCAATCCGTCAGACTTAGACTTGACTTCTTCGGAAATCCCCTCGTGTTCGTTACCAAACACTAAGGCCAACTTGTGATCAGGCCGGAGGTCGTACAATGAAATCGAGTCAGCACTTGGGCTCGTACCGTAGATCTTGTAGCCCTTTTTCCGGAGGGAATAAAAACAGGCGTCCACGGAGTTGCCACCGACTTGGTAGTATTTGTGCAAATCCACCCATTGGGATGCACCCCGGGTGACAAAAGGATTCACCTTGTATTGGTCCGTTTTCTCTATCACATGAATGTCCTGAAGCCCAAAACAATCACAGGTTCGGATCACCGCACTGGCATTATGGGGCTTGAAAATATCCTCCAGCACGACTGTGAAATGACGCGTTCGTTTGGCTAAAACCCGCTCTATCACGGCCTTTTTATGTTTGGTGATATACTGGCCGAGATAGTCTAGGAGGCCGGGATCAAAGGTGTTTTGTTCTTCACTCATAGCAAAAAAAGGGGCTATCAGAATAGCCCCAGTTGATCTTCGTCGTCTTTCTTCGGACTCAAGTCAATCTTGGTTCCTACGTCTAGCTGTTGGCTTGAATCAGTCTCTTCGATCTCGTCCTCAGCAGGTTCCGCTTCGGCGTCTTTCTCGGATTGAAGGAGGGAAATTTCTTTCACCTGATAAGTGCTCAGCTTGTTCCCGAGCGCCTTCCAACCTTTCACGTCGATGAGCATATCCAAGTCATATTCCATCACTTCTTCTTCTTTGCCTTTGATCAACGTCACCGAAATCTGCGGTTGACTTGCAGTCGAAATGATCTTCAATGCCGATTGCTTGTGATCTGTGATGAAGTTAAATCGCTTGTTGACCGTAGTCGTTTCGATCAAGAAGCGTTTTACAAAATACGTCTTAGTTCCTCCGTCATAGTAAATCGCCGAGATAACTTTCTTTATGTCAAACTTCTCGATCAAGACTACATCAGCCGGCTCGTATCGGTTGGTCAGTTCAAAGCTGGTGAGCTCGTAATCGCCGTTTCGATAGCAAACCAAGATCTTGTCATCCCCAAGGAAGTTGCCGATGAGCTTGCCTCGTTGATCCGTATTCAATCTTCCCACGACTGGGTCGTAGAAGATATTCAACCCACCCAACGTGGACTTTCCTTCCATCTTGAGCTGAATCTTACGCACCGGATATCTGGTCAAGATATTCCCTCCGGCCCCTCTCCCCTTGATCTCGATGTCAGCAAAGTCGAAATCGAAGACCTTGACGCGAGCCTTTGCTCCCTGAGTCAGAAATATAGTCACCAGCTCCGCTTCAGCATTTGGATTGGCTGTAAGATAGGTGACTTTGGTTCCTTTCGTTCCCTTGGTCAAGTCGTACTCCTTGTCACGGGTAATGCCGCCCACCTGAAAGCGCTTGACCATCGATCTTCCTGAGGCGCCTTCCAGATAGATCAGGTTATAAGTCATCCGGTCGTCGTTTTTCCGAAATATGCCCACGTGCAGGATATCTTTGCCCATGAAGCCTTTGTCCTGGATTCTAGAAACCATAAACTTCCCATCTCGACGGATGACAATCACGTCATCCATGTCGGAGCAGTCGCAGACAAACTCATCTTTTTTGAGTCCTGAGCCGACGAATCCATCCACTCGATTCACATACAGCTTGGCGTTATTGGCAGCGACGACCGTGGCTTCAATGGCATCCAACTCCCGGATCTCAGTCTTTCGCTCCCGTCCTTTACCGAATTTATCTAGGAGGTTTTGGTAGTATTTAACGGAATAATTCGTGAGATGCTTCAGGTTGTAGTTGACTTCTTTCAGCTCTTCCTGTAGACGTCTCATCAGTTCATCCGCCTTAAACGCATCGAATTTGGAAATCCGCTTAATCTTGATTTCGGTCAGTCGGACGAGATCATCTTGGGTGATTTCCCGGTAAAAATCCGGCTTGTAGGGATCTAGCCCCTTGTCAATCGCTTCCAACACACCATCCCAAGTCGTACACTCTTCAATGTCTCGGTAGATGCGGTTTTCGATGAATATTTTCTCAAGAGAGGAAAAGAGCAACTTCTCCATCAACTCCGCTTTGCGGATTTCCAGTTCCCGACGGAGAAGCTCTTTGGTTTGCTTGGTGTTGTATTCTAGGATCTGATTGACCGTGAGAAAAACTGGCTTGTCCTGAATAATCACGCAGGCATTGGGAGAGATCGACACTTCGCAATCCGTGAAAGCATACAGTGCATCGATGGTCACATCCGGCGACACTCCCGGAGTCAATTGGATCTGGATTTCGACATCTTTGGCCGTATTATCTACGACTTTTTTGATTTTGATCTTGCCTTTCTCATTGGCTTTCAAGATCGAATCAATCAACGTATCGGTCGTGACTCCGTACGGTATTTCTTTAATTACAAGCGTCTTACTATCCTCCTCTTCAATTCGGGCTCTAACCTTCACTTTACTGCCTCGGTAGCCTTCGTTGTATTCGGAAAAGTCCGCCAAGCCACCCGTGATGAAATCAGGAAGTACGTTGGTTTTATTGCCTTTCAAGATTTCGATCGAGGCTTCGATCAGTTCGATAAAGTTGTGCGGGAGGATCTTGGTCGAAAGCCCCACCGCAATGCCTTCCACGCCCTGCGCCAGCAAAAGCGGGAACTTGACCGGAAGTGTTACCGGTTCACGCTTGCGTCCGTCGTAGGATAGCTGCCATTCGGTAGTCTGAGGATTGAACACAACTTCAAGCGCAAATTTGGACAGGCGTGCCTCAATGTATCTGGCTGCGGCAGCACCATCACCGGTCCTCACATCTCCCCAATTTCCCTGGGTTTCGATGAGAAGTTCTTTTTGGCCAAGATTGACAATCGCATCCCCGATAGATCGGTCACCGTGTGGGTGATACTGCATCGATTGACCGATGATGTTGGCGACCTTGTTGAATCGTCCGTCATCCATCTCCTTCATGGCATGCATGATCCGGCGCTGTACCGGCTTCAAACCATCCTCAATGGCCGGCACAGCACGCTCCAAGATCACGTAGGACGCATAGTCCAAAAACCAGTCTTTATACATTCCGGTCACCGGAACGGTCGTGTGGAGACTTTCGTCTGCCCCGTCTGCTATGTTATTCTCATCACTCATTTACTACATCAAGTTTTGATAAAGGTAAGTGGTCACTAAAGCCAAGCTCACCGAAATCATATTTTCAAACAGATCTCTACCAACAAACCCAAGCGGTATTTCTCTAGCACCATTATGGTCTCGCAATGTCTTGGACCGAACCGGCGATGCCATAATTCATCCCCTAAGGTGATCACAAACGGAGATTTCATTCTGGGTGGAAATCCCGTGTTAAGATCCTATTTCTCTTCCCGATAAATTTTTGCTCAATTCATGCGAAAACCTTAGTATTCGCGATTTTAGGGCATAATCAAGCTGCCTCGCTTTCCTCTTCTTCCGCCTTTTTGGGATCTTCCAAAGCGAGATCCTTTTCTATCTTCAGATTGGCTATAATGAAGTTCTGTCGATCTGGCGTATTCTTTCCCATGTAGAAAGTCAACAAATCAGAAATCTTCGTTTCCTTATTCAGAATTATCGGTTCCAATCGAATATCCTCTCCGATAAATCCGCCAAATTCCTCCGGAGAAATCTCGCCCAATCCCTTAAAACGCGTGATTTCAGGCTTACTTCCAAGTTTGTGGATGGCACGTTGCCGCTCCTCGTCTGAATAGCAATAGATCGTCTCTTTCTTATTTCTCACCCGAAAGAGTGGGGTTTCCAAAATAAACAGGTGCCCGTTTTTCACCAAATCGGGAAAAAACTGAAGAAAGTAGGTCATGATCAAAAGACGAATGTGCATTCCATCTACGTCGGCATCCGTAGCGATCACAATCTTCCGATAGCGAAGGCTTTCAATTCCGTCTTCGATGTTCAGTGCATGCTGCAGGAGATTAAATTCCTCATTTTCATACACCACTTTTTTCGTCATGCCGAAGCAATTGAGCGGCTTGCCTCGCAGTGAAAACACGGCCTGAGTCTGCACGTCGCGGGATTTGGTGATCGAGCCCGATGCGGAATCCCCCTCGGTAATGAAAAGCATCGAGTTGTTTTTCAAATCCTCGTTTGCTTTGGGATCATCATAGTGAACCCTACAATCCCTCAGTTTTTTGTTGTGGAGGTTTGCCTTTTTGGCCCGCTCATTTGCCAGTTTTTTGATACCGGAAATCTCTTTTCTTTCTCGCTCTGATTGCAAAATTCGTTTCAGCAAAGCATCAGCAGTCGCTGGATTTTTGTGTAGGTAGTTGTCGAGTTCTGTCTTGATGAAATCATTGACAAAAGTCCGGAGTGTAGGTCCATCTGGCCCGACACTCTGCGACCCGAGCTTAGTCTTGGTCTGAGATTCAAACACCGGTTCCTGCACCCGAACGGCAATCGCTGCAACGACCGATTGCCGCACATCAGACGCGTCAAAATCCTTTTTGTAAAACTCCCGAATGGTCTTCACAATTGCTTCGCGAAAAGCTGCCAAGTGCGTCCCGCCTTGCGTCGTGTACTGTCCGTTGACAAAAGAATAGTATTCTTCACCATAGGAACCCGAGTGCGTGATCGCCACTTCGATATCATTCCCCTTGATGTGGATAATTGGATACCTTATGCTTTCCTCGTCCACCTTATTCGAAAGCAGATCGAAGAGCCCCTTGTCAGAGAAAAACTTCTTTCCGTTGAAATTGATCGTCAGCCCAGCATTCAAATAGGCATAATTCCAGATCTGATTTTCGAGATATTCCGGGATAAAGTGATAGTTTTTGAAGATTGAAGCATCGGGAGAAAAAGTCGTCCGAGTTCCATTTCTCTCAGAGCTTTTACCAATCGGTGCGTCGTTGGTCAGAATTCCCTTATCAAACTCTGCCATCTTGGTCTCTCCTTCCCGAAACGACTGAACTTTGAAATAATCCGAAAGTGCGTTCACCGCTTTGGTACCCACCCCGTTTAGACCGACGGATTTTTGAAAAGCGCCTGAATCGTATTTTCCTCCGGTGTTGATCTTCGATACACAATCGATGACTTTTCCCAAGGGAATGCCTCGCCCATAATCCCGGACTTCCACCCGATGCTCAGAGATTTTCACTTCGATATTTCGACCATAGCCCATCATGTGTTCATCGATGGAGTTGTCGAGAATTTCTTTGACCAGCACATAGATCCCATCATCCTGGGCACTTCCATCTCCCAACTTTCCGATATACATTCCCGGGCGAAGTCGGATATGCTCTCTCCAATCCAGGGACTTGATACTGTCTTCGGTATACTTAACTGGTTCTGCCATAGTACTCGATTATACTCCTTTTTGTACTTGTTTGAATTTTCCCATCAGCAGGGCAATTAATCCGACAGCCCAAAGTGCCAACAAGGCTGGCATGAGATAAAAGAAAAAGTTGAACTGACTGGAAGCAATGACCTCTTGGTTATTGATAGAATGAACAAAAAACACCAGCAGGGAAAGGCTGAGGTTGATGATCCCGCCAAAGGAATAAAACCAGGCCAAAATGTAATCCCGGTAGGGATCTCCGATCGGAAAGATCCGGTGGAGTTTCTTGTTCGATTTGGTTTCAAGAGACTTTGGAGTAAAAATGGTGACAGCATTCAAGCCTAAGAAAGCTGCAGCCATTCCATAAAAGAATGTCCCTTTGTCTACTAACCTGGTGACCAATCCATTTTCGTCGATACCTAGTCCAACTGTCTCAGCAAGTGATGAATAGAAATAAAGAAGAAAGAAAACGAAAAATAAAATACTGGTGTAGTAGAATACTTTTCCAAACCGATTATACATGTGATTGATTGATTGAACGCGCTAATATAAACGATTTGGATTAACTGAAAGAGATACGAATCTGATCCGATCGGCGATAATTCTGACAGCTAGCTTCGTAGTATTTTCAACGGGATGAAATTCAGAGAACTGCCACTTCTCCCTCCTCTAAAATTTATTCAGTTCCCGATTTTTGCGAAAGCTTCAATTTTTGCGCCCATCTTTGCAGTCAAAATTGAAGACTATGCGACAGATCAGTTTCTTTTTTTCAGTGCTGGCAATCTACTCGATGACCTCCTGCAGTGGGCCCGTAAACGTAGGTGAGGTAAACCTGAAAAACTGGAAGTCTGACCGTGATGGATGCAAAGGCCTCAGACTACAGGACCTAGAAGCTTTCAAAGCCGCAAAAAACAACTTTTTGGGAGAAGACAATCAAGCACTGATCAAAACTCTTGGACGACCAGATCGGGTTGAATTGGTGGACAAAAGCCAAAGCTTCTTCTTCTATTTTCTCGAGCCAAGTGGTGATTGCATCGGGGTAGAATCGGAAAAAGAACCCCTAAGAGTCCTTTTTCGAATGAATGCAATAAGTAAAGTGTCTGAGGTGACAATTACAACCCTGAACCCATAAAGCACAGGGCCGCTGCCCCAAGTGTTCCGGCGTTGTTTTCCAACGTTGCCTTCTTCAACTTCAAATCTTTTACATAGTAATGAGTGAGATACTTTCGGGTGTTGTACTCGATCGTCGGCATCATGAATTCCAATCCAGCTGAGATTCCACCTCCAAAATAAACGTCCGTTACGTCCAGGATTCTGACCGTTGACACTATCGCCTCGCTCAAGATTTCAGCTACTTCTTTGAAAACCATCAGAGAGACCTCGTTTCCGCTTTTTGCTGTATCGACGAGCAAGTGCGTACCCAGCTCTTTCCCCACCAGTTCACCGGCTTTTTCGGGATAAGAGGAAATCAGGTTTTCCATGATCCTGAGAATTCCATTTCTGCCGATTAAGTTTTCCAAGCCCGCATTTCCTCTAGAGAGCATGTGCCCCATTTCGAGAGCATTACCTCGTGAACCTTTGAACACCATGCCATCCAGGACCATGGCGCTTCCTATGCCGGTTCCCATCGTGATAAACAAAAAATTCTCGACGGTGTCGCATTTTCCATAGTAAAATTCACCGATGGCAGCAGCAGCAGCATCGTTTTCCATATAAAACTCGTGGTTGGGATATTTTTCCAAAAGCCCAGCTTTGAGCGGAAATCCATTGAGATCAGGAATAGCAGGGATTTCCAAGGGTGTTGCCCTATCCTTGGTGATCATCCCCGGCAAGCCGATCCCGACTTTATCGACCTCGGGGTATTTGGTAAGGTATTTGCCCAATCCATCGATGAAACACTTTCCAAATCCATCGGGGTGATCTCTATAGGGTCTCGTATCTTCCTTTTGGAAGTCCAACATTTTCCCTTCCCGATCTACCAATCCGATTTTTAGGTGTGTTCCTCCGACATCCACTCCCAGAAAAAGAGACTCCTGCTTGCTCATAGCGTTATTTATAGGTTTGATTATCAAAAAAGCAAAAGAAATGGTTTACTTCCTATATTCTTTGCCGATCTCATAAAATATTTTGAGCACCGCCGGACAGACCAAGGTATTCTTCAACGACAGGTCGAGAATTCCGAGCATATTTTTCCGGTCGGTATGTGGATATTCCCGACAGGCCTTTGGTCGGTCTTCATAGACAAAACACTTATTGTCAACACTTAGAAATGGACAGGGGGCAAAGTTCAGTACGTAATCCCCATCTGAATCCCTATGCAGGTACTTATCAATAAACTCGCTGCTTTTCATCCTAAAAGACCTAGCAAGGCGATCGATATCCGTTTGAATAAAAATCGGACTGGTCGTTTTGCAGCAATTGGCACAATCTAAGCAATCAATTGTAGCAAAAGCTTCCTCGTTCGCTCGATGAAATTTTGCATCAAGGTCTTTAGGTTTAGTCTTCTTGAGTTTTTCCTTCAGTTTCCTGTTAGCCGGAAAATCAGATTGACTTTCTTTTGAAAAATTATTAAGGTCAATTTTCAACATTACAAAATATTGAAGTTCAATTGATTAGAATATTTACTATCTTATTGTACACTAAACCCTAGCGCTATGAGACTTCATCCATCCGAACTGTATTTCTATCACAGTTCATCCCAGTCTATCGACAAGCAAACCAAGGCCTACGCCAAATCTCTGACTAAATTCGTCAACGAGATAGATGTCATCAAAGAGCCGATCACTGCCACACAATGGGATCAAATTCTTCAGAAACTACAATTGAGAGCCAAAGACTTATTGAACAGATCGCATCCCGATTATCAGAATCAAATCGCGGGCAAAGACTGGGACGATGAGGGATGGTTAAATATTCTGGTGAAGTTTCCCCATTTGATCAAAGGCCCCATTGCGATCTTCAGAAACAAAGCGATACTTTGCCGTACACCGAGTGATATACTTAAGCTGGATTAATCTTCCCTGTTAAGATAGACCCCATCTTCTCCGATGGTAATCAGCCTAGCTCTGAATAGCTGTCCGATGCACTGCTTGAAATGCTTCTTGGACATGCCGAGTGAGGCCTGAATGGCAGCGGGGTCTGATTTGTCGTGGAGTGGCAAAAAGCCTGTACCTTCCAAGACAGCCAGAATTTTCTCTGACCCTTCGTCGTATTTTACCCGTCCTGCCGGCAAGAGTTGAAGATCCAGTTTGCCATCTTCGCGTCGCTTTTTCACCCAGAGTTTCCGAATCGAGCCTATTTCCAAAGGCTGAAAAACCTCATTGGAGTAAAGCAGTCCTTCATACCTGTCTTCAAGGAGGACTTTATAGCCCAACTCCGTTTTTTCAAAGATCATCCCTTTCGCTTCGCTTCCCGGCTCGTAATCCTTTGGGGCAGGATACATAAATTCCCGGTATTTAGTCACCCCGATTAGGCGGTTAGACCTGAAATCCACACATAGCCGAACCAGGTATTTCTGACCAGCGATCATCGGTTTGGCCATCTCGGAATTGGGAACAAAAAGATCCTTCGGCAAGCCCCAATCCATGAAAGCACCAAACTTGGTAACCTCCTTAGCCTCCAAAACCGCAAATTCATCCAAAAAAATTAAGGGCTTTTGAGTCACTGCTACCGGTCGGTCTTCGCTGTCAGTGTAGACAAACACCTCTACACTATCTCCTTCCTTTTCGTCTTTCAGGTAGCCTTTCGGCAAAAGGACTTCTCCCCCATCGCTAAGTGCCAAATAAGCTCCGTAGTCCGTAAATCGATTAATTGTAAGGTTGCTGATTAGACCAAGTTCTTTCATAAATCAAAGGTAGGGATTAATCGATTTGAGACATCGCCTTTTTTATGACATTCCCAGTCGGGAAACGACCAGGATATATTGGAATTGGACCGGCTTAAACTTAGTTTTGAAACAATCAAAATGGCTCACAGGCCAGAGAAAACCCAAATCATAACACTTTTCACTCGCAATCACCGCATTATGAAATCCATCTCAGTCATCGGATCCGGCACCATGGGAAACGGCATTGCCCACGTATTTGCTCAAAATGGCTATAATGTGTCGTTGATCGATATTAAAGTCGAATTGTTAGAAAAAGCCCTGGTAAAGATCTCCAATAACATGGATCGCCAAGTGGCTAAAGGAACACTTGCTCAAGAGGATAAAGAAGCGTCACTAGCCAGGATCTCCACGTTTTCAAGCTTGGAAGAAGGCGTGAAAAATGCAGATTTGGTCGTCGAAGCGGCTACTGAAAACCTCGATCTGAAATTGGATATTTTCCGTCAACTGGATCAATTTTCACCAAAAAGTGCGATTCTAGCAAGCAATACCTCCTCCATATCGATCACCAAAATAGCTGCTGTAACCCGGCGTCCTGCTAATGTCGTCGGAATGCATTTCATGAATCCCGTACCCATCATGAAGCTGGTAGAAGTGATCCGCGGATATGCGACCTCCGATGAAGTCACTCATTCCGTGATGGAGCTTTCCCGCAGGCTGGGCAAAGATCCGGTGGAAGTCAACGACTATCCAGGTTTTGTGGCAAACAGAATCCTGATGCCTATGATCAACGAAGCAATCTACAGTCTTTACGAGGGCGTAGCTGGAGTTGAGGAGATCGATACAGTGATGAAACTAGGCATGGCGCATCCGATGGGGCCTTTGCTACTCGCTGACTTTATTGGGCTGGATGTGTGTTTGTCGATTCTGAGGGTTCTTCAGGATGGATTCGGGAATCCAAAATATGCGCCCTGTCCGCTCCTGGTAAACATGGTCGAAGCCGGTTTCAAAGGCGTGAAAACCGGCGAAGGCTTTTACAAGTATACCTCCGGAAGCAAGGATTTAGTCGTGTCACCGAGGTTTTCAAAGTAATAACTTAAGCAAACATGCATTTAGCAGTATCCGGAAACATCGGCAGCGGGAAAACCACGCTTACTGAAAAATTGGCAAAGCACTATGGTTGGATGGCGGAATTTGAATCCGTCGATCAAAACCCCTACCTGCCAGACTTCTACGAGGACATGAAGCGCTGGGCCTTTCACCTGCAGGTATATTTTCTCAATTCCCGCTACAATCAAATCCGGAAAATCCAGGAAAGTCCCATCTCCACGATTCAGGATCGGACAATCTACGAGGACGCATACATCTTCGCAGCCAATCTCTACAAAAGTAAACTGATGACAGAGCGGGACTACTTGAATTATAGAAGCCTGTTTGATTCGATGATCACGCATGTGAAAGCACCTGACTTGCTGATTTACCTGAAAGCTGACATCCCAAAACTCGTCGGACAAATCGAAAAACGTGGCCGATCCTATGAGACCGCAATGCGGATCGACTATCTCAAAAATCTGAACTCCCACTACGAAGAGTGGATTGGAGGCTATAAGGAAGGTAAGCTTTTGATCGTGGATGTGAATGAACTGGACTTTGTGGAGAGACCCGAGGATTTTTCGTCAATCGTCGAAAAGATCGAAAGGGAGATATTTGGGCTGTTTTCCTGATTCCGGGGCAGCCTTGCTATTCCCTGCTCATTAAGAAACTGTGACTTCTTTGTAAAAAAGATTGCTTCGCTCGTGCCTCACTCGCAAAGGCGAGGCGACATCAATTTTGCTGGTCTCTCCCCGTCTAAAATCTCGATACTCCCGTCTTGATACTTGATACTCTCGTCTTGATACTAATATTTAGCTACTTATCTTCCTTTTCAACCAGTTGAACAACATAGCTCGCTGCTCTTCTTTGGGGTTTACTAGAAGCTGATCCAGCCGCTTCAGCGAGCCGCCAGTCATGAGCGTTTCGTAGGGAGAGAGCCGAATCAATTTATAGCCGTGGATCCGGGTTTGAAGGTCGTACTGCGCATCGTTATAGGCCAATAACTTCCAGCCAATCGCTCCATTTCCGGTAAGGTCTCCAGAATCTGAAGCTTCACCAAAGACAGCTTTGGCAACTGGTGGCCCGGTCCAGATTCGATACTGCATTCCTGCTTTCAGACACTCTTTTTCGAATGCACGACAAAGCCTTTTGTGTCCCTCGACAAATGAAAACGTCCATTCGGAGTACATTTCCGAACGGAAGGTCGCTAATCTATATCGGTTGAAATGCAACTCATCGTCCCAAGTGATCAGGGTTCTCCCCAGCTTAAAATCAAACTTAAGTTTCTGCAGCAGCGGTAGACTAGTTCTCCCACCCAAGTCGTCAACAAGCTCGCCTAGCCAGCTTTTCCCTTTCGTATCCAGGAATTTTGGATTCAATTCCAACTCAGTTTGCCAATCGTATGCTGCTCCCCCTTCTTTCAAAATAAGGTCGAGTTGCCTGGTCATCAGGTTTTCCATCTTGGTGTCTTTTTGCCGGAGAGAATTTCAGCTGTTTGTACCCACCCGTATAGGCCAGCGCCATGAAGTTTCTAACCGCTCCATTTGATTCACTTATTTTCGGTCTCAGGCGTCTCAGATATCCGCTCTTCGAGGTTTCCTTTGGAACCTGGGAACGTTGTACGTCGGGAGATGTCATATCCGATCCAAAACATGATCAGCATGAAGACGACGAATACAGCAAGGAATATTTTCTTGTTTTTGGTCATGAATTCGTAGGGCAGTCTTAACAAAAGGTGAAATTACAAAATGTGGACTTTTGCTCCTCCCAAAATCGCAACTCATGTAAAAGAATTACTCCGATTTGAAAAATGTTTTTTAATTTACTCTCTAGGATCAACCCTAATTTTTATCAATTTATTTCCTTCTTTTTCCGCACATGTACCAACTCATCAGTGAGCAGTCTATTTATCAGTATTTTGGTGACGATGATCCGGGTATGATCCGGGAAATGATCCAAATCATTCTTGATACCAATATTAAAGATTTGAAAGCACTGGAATCATTCTACACCAGCGGCGACTTTGCCTCCATCAAAAAGAGATGCCATAAAGCCAAGCCTAGTATGAGCTACATCGGAGCGATCAAAACCAGGAAAACTCTGGAAGAAATCGAAGCGAATCTAGAGTCCTCCGCCCCATTGAATGAATCTCTCCAAGCTCAAATCAAGATCATTGAAGCTGAGCTAACCAAGTTTGTTTCGTCAATTGTCTAAAATTTAGAAACCTTTCACCCTTTCCCATGCAGAGAAAACTACTTCTTCTGCCGATTCTTCTTTTACTACTCGCAGAAGCATCGGCTCAATCCAACCTCAGTGTCGACTACATCATGCGTGACCCCAAGTGGATGGGCACCTTTCCTTCTTCTCCCAAGTGGAGCGACGACAGCAAGCAGATCTATTTCCAATACAATCTGAACGCTGACCCGGCCGATTCCCTCTACAAGATTGAGTTGGCCAATCCGGCGCAGATCTCCAAAGTTCATTGGACGGAGGAAAAATCCCTCTCCAAACCTCAGTCCACGTTCAACTCAGACTATAGCCTGAGAATCTACCGCAAGGACAATTCGATCCTGATGGATGACCAAAAGAAAAAGGCCAGTGCAACACTTTTTGATTGGTTTGAACCAGTTTCCAATCTCAGTTTTCTTGCCGATGAAAACCGCATTGCATTCAGTTCTGGCGGAAATATCTACGTCTTCGATCGCACTACCAAAAGCATCAACAAAGTCACCAACATCTCGACCGGCTCAAAGCCGGCTGGGGGAGACACGGCCAAAGATGCAAAAACTGGTTTTGTAGAAACTGAAAATCTCGCACTACTTGGTGTAGTACGAGAGCGGAAAGAAGCTCAGGATAAGTCCAAAGCGTATCGGGAATCTATCCGTGAAAATGCCGGGGAGTTCACCTACTACACTGGAGGAAAAAACCTGTCTAATCTGCAACTTTCTCCGGATGAGAAATTTGCTACATTTTCCATTTTCACTCCTGCCACCAACAAAAACACGGCAGTACCCAACTACGTGGATGCGTCCGGATACACCGAGGATCTAAATACTCGGTCAAAAGTCGGAAACAGTCCAAGCAAGATAGAAATCGGCATCTATGATCTCACCAGAGACACCGTCTATTTTGTTTCGGTGACCGATCTGCCCGGCATCAAGGATTTACCTGACTACGTCAAAGATTATCCAGAGAAAACCTGGGAGGAAAAAGAACGCTCAGTGACACTTTCCAGTCCTGTTTTTTCTCCAGATGGAAAACACGCAATCATACAAGCGAGATCATTTGACAACAAGGATCGCTGGATCACGGAAGTGAATCTGGAAACCGGAGAACTTAAAACCCTAGACAGGCAGCGCGATGAAGCCTGGGTAGGCGGACCGGGAGTTGGCGGCGGATTTGGTGGAGGTACCTTGGGTTGGCTACCTGACAATCAGCACATCTACTTCCAATCAGAAGAGAGTGGTTATTCTCATCTGTACTTGTTGAATGTGACGACTGGTGTTAAAAAAGCGCTCACATCGGGTAAATTCGAGGTATTCAGCCCTTTTCTGTCTAAAGACAAAAAGTCTTGGTACCTGACCACGTCTGAAGTCGATCCAGGAGAAAGACATTTCTACAGAATGCCTGTGCTAGGTGGAGCGATGGAAAAACTTACTTCCATGACTGGCAACAACGACGTCACACTTTCTCCCGATGAGAAAAAACTAGCGATCATTTATTCCTACAGCAATATCCCGGCTGAGCTATATCTTCAAGACAATAAGGTTGGTACGAAAGCCCAAAAATTAACCGCAGGTCAAAGTGAAGAATTTAAAGCCTACAACTGGAGAGATCCCCAACTCGTAAAGTTCGCCGCTCAGGATGGGGCACAAGTTCCGGCAAGACTCTATCTGCCGGAAGCCTCCAAGAAAAACGGAGCTGCCGTGATCTTCGTCCATGGCGCAGGCTACCTGCAAAATGTCCACAAATGGTGGAGCAGCTACTTCCGTGAATACATGTTTCACAACCTGCTGACCGATCTCGGCTATACCGTCTTGGACATCGACTATCGCGCGTCGGCGGGCTATGGACGTGACTGGAGAACGGGCATCTACCGTCATATGGGCGGAAAAGACCTCTCCGATCAAGTGGACGGCGCCAAATTCCTTCTGGCTGAGCACGGAGTCACTCCCGGCAAGATCGGGATCTACGGCGGAAGCTATGGCGGATTCATCACCTTGATGGCCTTGTTTAACCACGGCGATGTCTTCACCTCAGGTGCGGCACTGCGCTCGGTGACCGATTGGGCGCACTATAACCACGGCTACACCGCCAATATCCTCAATACGCCGGAAGAAGATCCCATCGCCTACCGCCGGTCCTCTCCTATCTATTTTGCCGAAGGCCTACAGGGAAATCTCCTGATCGCCCACGGAATGGTGGATGTCAACGTGCACTTTCAGGATGTCGTGCGACTCTCACAGCGCTTGATCGAGCTGGGCAAAGACAACTGGGAAATGGCCGTCTATCCGGTAGAAGACCACGGATTTGTGGAGCCAAGCAGCTGGACAGACGAATACAAGCGCATCCTGAAGCTATTCAACAGTACGCTTTTGGATAAGGAGTGATGAAAAAGACGACACCAATAGCCCTGATTTTTGCGGTTTTGGTCCTTTTTTCCTGCGGGGAAAAAGGATCAACACCCGAGGTAAGCAGAGGGCTGATCGCGGAAAAGGCCATGGTCGTTTCAGCAAGGGAGGAAGCTTCCCTGATTGGACTGGAGGTACTCCGAAAAGGAGGCAATGCCTTTGATGCCATGATGGCCACCGAAATGGCTTTGGCGGTGACCTACCCTTTCGCAGGAAATCTGGGAGGTGGCGGATTCATGGTGTATCGCATGGCCGACGGGTCTGTAGGCTCCATTGACTATCGGGAGAAAGCCCCCGGAGCAGCGACCAAAGACATGTACCTGGACGAAAACGGGGAGGTTTTGCCCAATCTAAGCACCAAAGGAGCCTTGGCATCGGGAGTTCCCGGCACGATCGCCGGGATATTTGAAGCCCAGGCAAAATTTGGGAAGCTGAGTCCCGAGGAGATTCTGCAGCCGGTCATTGACTTGGCTAAGCGCGGATTTGTGGTCACGGAGCGGCAGGCTGAACGGTTCCAGCGGTCAAGGAGCCAATTTGTGGAAGCCAACGGCGCAGGAACCTTTTTTGACCAAGACATCAAGTCCGGGGATACGCTGAGGATACCAACCCTAGCGGCCACCTTGGAGAGAATTGCCAAAAACGGTCGGGATGAATTCTACAAGGGAAAAACTGCCCAAATCCTCGCGGCGCACATGCAGCAAAAAGGCGGCATCATCACCGAGGACGATTTGGCTGCATACGAGGCCAAGTGGAGAGAGCCCTTGGTATTTCCGTACCGGGACCTGAAGGTGATCTCCATGGCACCGCCAAGCTCCGGAGGGATGACTTTGGCACAAATCCTCAAAATGATCGAAGACTATGACCTGCAGGAGCTGGGGCATCATTCTCCGGAGTATGTGCAGCTCTTGGTGGAAGCGGAGCGTCGCGCCTACGCCGACCGCAACTATTACCTCGGAGACCCCGACTTCACAGAGATCCCCGTCGAGCAGCTGCTCGACAAGTCCTACCTCAAGTCAAGGATGGAATCTTTCAGCCTTGACAAAGCCACCAAATCAGAGGAGATCGCCCACGGAAGCCTTGAGTTTGCAGAGAGCATGGAGACCACTCACTACTCCATCGTGGATGCAGAAGGCAATGCCGTCTCGGTCACCACCACACTCAACGGAGGCTATGGATCCAAGCTCTACATCGATGAGTTGGGCTTTTTCATGAACAATGAAATGGATGACTTCAGCGCCAAGGCCGGTGTACCCAATATGTTTGGCCTGATCGGTGCCGAAGCCAACAGCATTGCCCCCGGCAAACGCATGCTGAGCTCCATGACGCCCACCATCGTGGAAAAGGAGGGTAAACTTTGGATGGTCGTCGGCACCCCTGGTGGATCGACCATCATCACCTCGGTATTGCAGATCATCCTTAACGTCGCCGAGTTTGACATGGGGATGCAGCAGGCCGTAGAGTCTCCCCGATTCCATCACCAATGGCTGCCGGACTTGATCAATTTCGAACCGGGTTCTTTTGACTCCACCTTGATCCAAGCCCTCAAAGCGAAGGACTATCTGATCAATGAAGCGAACAGCCCTATCATAGGCAAAGTGGACGCGATCCTGGTTCTGTCTGACGGCAAGCTGGAAGGCGGAGCGGATCCAAGGGGTGACGACAAGGCCGTCGGCTACTAGCCTCCTCCGGCCTACCGAGAACCTGGGTGTCTGCTGGGAGAAAAAGACCAGCATGTGCTATCCGAAAAAGTCCAAAAACACAAAGGCTAGCCGGTTCCTCGGCTAGCCTTTCTTTTGCTGGGGAGTCTATGCCAACCGAAATTAGCTGGAGGCCTTCACTCTTTTTGCTTCCGCGGTAAACATGCCCATGAGACTTCCGGAGGAGAAATCTTCATCGACCTTTTTCAGATCCAGGGTGACGTCGTATCCGGAGATCGTAAACGCGGCATTGAGGATATCTCCCGTCACCGTTACCGAGCTCATCTTGACCTCAGCACCGGATGCATCTTCCATGAAGTAGCCCACGGTCTTGTCATCCACCGTCTCAAAGCGCATCGGGATGACCGCGTCTCCCTGCGGGGTCTCTTTGATCAGGACTTCCCATTTGCCGTCGAAATAGGAATCTCTGAGCGTTTCATTGAGGGACAATAAAGAAGACCCGATCAGGGTCATCATCAGGGTGAGGCTGGTAAATAGTAATTTCATAGCTGTAGGATTTAGTGTTATGGTGGTGAAAAAGTAGCTATTTTTTTTCAATTGATACTTCGGCGACGAAACATAGTTTGCAGCCTTCCGCACTTGTGGAAAAAAAAAACAAACCACGAGGGCAATTTTTGTGTGCACAAAAATGGATTGGATATACAGAATTATCTATTGCACAATAGAATAATTGTGGCCACTAATTTTTATTTAAAAATGCACCTAAATATTATCTTTCATTTTAAGTTATCATTAACTTACTAGTAATCAATTCATTTTTCACATTTAAACACTTTTAGCTATGAGTACAAGAAACCTAGTTTCGGTCGATATCCCGGATGCGGATATCACAAAAGTGAAGGACCTCCTGAAGGAAATCATGGATCTTTTGGGTTCTCACTTGATTGCATTGACCCCAGAGGAACGTCGTACGATGCTCAAGATGGGTGACGGTTCTGGGCCCTTTGTAGACAAGGTCCTGGATTACATCGATTCCAACCCACAATTTCTCCCGGCGATTATCGATCCGAAGGAAATGAAAAAGGACTGGAAAACGTGGAACCAACTCGTTCCAATCCTTCGCCTAGTGGATCAGCTGCAGAGTAATCTCAGTGATACCATCATGGAAGCAGGGTCCGAATTGTACGCCGACTGTTTGGGCTACTACGGAGGGACGCAGTTTGGGGTCAAGATGAACTACCCTGATGCCAAGCCAATCGAGGAAGATCTGGCCAAGCGCTTTGCAGGGCAAGGCAAGAGAAAGAAGACTCCTGTCGTATCCTGACCTGGTAAAAGTTGTTACCTATCAGGCCGAACCAATCGGCCTGATTTTTTTTTGCCCTCCCCTGCTTACCTAGCTACCTCCTGAAGCTAAGCGACTACCTTCTAAACCTAATCGCTTGTGTAAACAGCCTCAACCTGTTCCCAAATAAGTAAACCCTGTCAGTAAAAAGGAAACAACTGTTCCCAAAAAGGTAAACTGCTTCATCAAAAAAGGTACAGTTGTCTGTAAATAGCGGACAGCTGTTCCCAAAAAAGAGAGAACTGTCTGTAAAAAGGTAAACTCTGTCAGCTAAAAGGCAAACTACTTCTTCTAAGAAGATACAGCTGTCCGCAAAAAGGTGAAAAGACTAGCTTCAGAAGGTACACCTGTAGGTAAAAAAGGTAGTGGAGTACCTTCGGAAGGTATATCTTTCAAGTGATAAGGTTCGACACCCTTCGGGGTCGGGAATTTGATGTTAATCGATACATCCACGGGTTGGGGTTCGACAATCTCACCCACCAACCCGCGGCTATTGAGAAGTTTGACCCCTTATCAGGGGTCGGGATATGTATAATCGACTATTGGGGATAATGACCACGGAGTGGTCGAACCTTTCAATAACCCTAGGTGACCCCGATAGCTATCGCGGGCTAGGGAAATGAGGGTCAAGCGGTGGACGACAACCCTAAAAGGGTTGAACTCATAGGGAAAAAGAATTACTCCCGACAGCTGTACTGGATTCAAAAAATATTAGGGTGTAATTGCAAATTACACCCAGCGTCCACGGAACCTCAACCCAGCAAGACAATAGACTAGCCGAGGTGGGATTAGGACGAAGGAAGAATAGTGAGCATTCCCCCAAAAACGGGACAGTAAATTAAGTTATGATTAACCCCTTAAATTTACTGTGATGACCACACGAAGAAAAT
>NZ_BAAAFI010000015.1:0-581 GCF_039523455.1 Algoriphagus jejuensis
TCGTTGTGAATTGCTTTCAAATCAGTACTTTCCTAGGGAAATCACAGCTCGGAGGGTAACACGGTGATCAATGACGGTGTTGTGAATTGCTTTCAAATCAGTACTTTCCTAGGGAAATCACAGCAATGGATCAAAGAGGAAATATACCGTACCAGTTGTGAATTGCTTTCAAATCAGTACTTTCCTAGGGAAATCACAGCATCCACTCCCAACCATAGTTAAAACGAATAGTTGTGAATTGCTTTCAAATCAGTACTTTCCTAGGGAAATCACAGCAAGAATCCCAAGAGCGAATCACCTACACTTGTTGTGAATTGCTTTCAAATCAGTACTTTCCTAGGGAAATCACAGCCTCTGTGGTTCATCAGAATGTGAGACGGGTGTTGTGAATTGCTTTCAAATCAGTACTTTCCTAGGGAAATCACAGCTATCGACATTTTCGGGTATTGCCCGGTTTAGTTGTGAATTGCTTTCAAATCAGTACTTTCCTAGGGAAATCACAGCAAAACAAATAAGTTTAACCCCATTGTAATAGTTGTGAATTGCTTTCAAATCAGTACTTTCCTAGGGAAATCACAGCA
>NZ_BAAAFI010000016.1:0-605 GCF_039523455.1 Algoriphagus jejuensis
CCAACTACTCTTATGGTTTAAGCAAGGGGATGGATATAATTTTTCTCATATTCTCGACCTTGATTGATGATTGCGAAAATTCGCCCAATGAGTTTGGCTCTTATTGCATTGATTACTGACATTTTATTCTTCCCTTCGGCTACTTTTCGGTCGTAATATTGCCTTAGTTCTCCTTTTTGGGTTAATGTTGATACTGCTGCCATATGGAAAATCCGTTTGAGGTTTTTGTCAGCCTTATGGGAGACTCTATGGGCTGATCTCCGGCTGGTCCCTGATTCATATCGGAATGGGGCGCATCCAGAATGACAGGCGAACTTTTTGGGGTCAGTGAATTTGGTAAAATTTTCAGTTGCCACCAGAGTAGCTACTGCCGTTTGTCTTCCCACTCCTTCGATGGCTGTAATTCGATCCAGATTTTTCTTGAGATCAGAATCTGAATCTAAAATTTGATCAATTTGATATTCCACCTCTTTCAGGACTTTTTCATTGGCTTTCATCAGTTTTTCGATCCTTTTCTTTTTCTCCGAAAAGTATTCTTTTTCAAAGAAACCTACCTCCTGTTTTAACTGCGACTTGAATTTTGCCAAATCCCTAACAATCAGGTC
>NZ_BAAAFI010000017.1:0-722 GCF_039523455.1 Algoriphagus jejuensis
CACCTTAGATTTATGCACTGGACTATTCCAAGTTTTTGGAGTATTCAAAAAGTCAGTAAATTCTTTTGGTTAAGAGGGAAACAAGCGACTCATCTACGCCCAGGAATAAGATTCGTCCCTCTGCTCGAAGCTTGCTTCCCCTCTGAACCCAAGGCCTGTATAAGAGCTTGTCAACGTTAAGGTTATTAGGTTCCGGTTCAGATTCTTAACCTCCAGTTTTATTGTCCATTTTAAAATTACAAAACATCATGGAATTTGAAAACTTCATTGGAATCGACATCAGTAAAGACACTCTTGATCTTGCATTAGCTACTAAGGATGGTGTACTGATCGAGTTGAATCTTAAGAATGACCGTCAGATTATTGAGAGAGCATTGAATAAGTTGAGAAAGGAAAGTCAGATAGAATGGGAAAGGACACTGATTTGTGCAGAACATACCGGACATTTTGGAAACAAGTTAATTGATGTATCAGTCAAACTTGGACTCAAATTATGGATGGAGTCTGCTTATAAAATCATTCATTCCCAGGGGCTGATTAGAGGGAAAAATGATCGAACAGATGCCCTGCGAATTATGGAATATGCCAGGAGATATCAGGATAAAGTGACGCTGCTGACTCCTACACCCAAAAGTATCGAGCTGTTAAAACGCCTTTCGGCTGAAAGAGACCTGATTGTTAGGGATTTGGCAAAATTCAAGTCGCAGTTAAAACAGGAGGTA
>NZ_BAAAFI010000018.1:0-979 GCF_039523455.1 Algoriphagus jejuensis
TAAAGGCGAAAGCATATTATCGTAGTGGGGTGATCGTTGAGTCAACCCCAGTCACCATCAATGTCGTCGGTAAAGAACCAGAGATTTCTAATCCAGGCGCAAGTACAGGTTTACTTGAGGGACTTGTGGCATTTTACGAGATGGACAGCAACGTGTCAGGTGCCCTCAGGGATTCTCATGGCCAGAACCACGGGAAAAACAGTGCAATCGACCACGTATCCGGTTTTAATGGGAAGGGAAACAAATATGACGGGAAAACCTCGATCTCTAGCGTTCCCCACAGCAGCAGCTTGAACCTCGATACCGAGTTTACCCTGATGGCAGATATCTTCCGAGAGGGAGATGGCAAGGAAGACGGGGCTGTTATAGTCGGGAAGACGTTTTCATCATCCTGGCCTGAAAACCAGACGTACGCCATGGCCATCACTAAAGACAATAAGATTAGGCTCCGGGCAAACATTCCGTATTTGAGAGACTGGGTGTCAACCCAAACAGTCCCAGCAGGCAAATGGGTAAGGGTTATTGCGACCTACAAGTCAGGCGAGGGATTCAGTTTGTACCTGGACAAGGTAAGTCCGGAGAAATCCCCATCGTACTCAGGGTCAATTAGAGACTCTGAGATGGAACTGACAGTCGGCTCGGCTTCCCTGCTCAGGGATGCAGCCTATGCAAGAAGGATCGATGGAGTCTTGGACAACGTGGGAATCTGGAACAGGCAGCTGTCTAGAGAAGAGATCTCAACGCTAATATCCAACAAGATCACCTATCCCGATTTTGCTGGCAAGCAGGAAACTTCAAAAGTCAGTATAGTTTCGCCCGCTCAAAATTCTCAATTCGAAGTGCTTAGTGCTGTTCAGATTAATTTGGCATCAGAGGGAACTATCGACAAAATCGAGCTTTTCGGAGGTACAACGTTAATTGCTACCCTGAATTCAGGCACTCTAAACTATACCTGGAAAGGAGCCCCCATAGGCCAAAC
>NZ_BAAAFI010000019.1:0-1042 GCF_039523455.1 Algoriphagus jejuensis
AAAACATTCATGAATAGGGGAAATTCACCCGCAGCCATGAAAGTCGTAAAAGGAGTTACCACAACTTATTTACGACATGGACACGATAGAATTTCCCCAACTCATTGAACGAGGCTGCGGCCTTGATGTTCATCGCGACACCGTAGTGGCAACCGTTTCAGGAAAAGACCTGCCAGAGCAGACGGTTACCTTTGCCACCCACACCCCTGACCTGGAGAAGCTGATCTGCTGGCTGCAAAACCAGGGAGTCACCCATGTGGCCATGGAGAGCACTGGCGTCTATTGGAAGCCGGTTTACTACGTACTGGAAGGGTATTTTGAACTCTTGGTCGTCAATGCCCGGCATATCAAAAACGTCCCTGGGCACAAGACCGACAAGAAGGACTCCGAATGGATTGCCAAGCTGTTGCTCAGCGGGTTGCTAAAGCCCAGTTTCGTCCCCAAGGAGGAGATGCGGTTTATCAGGGTATTGTACCGGCATCGCAAAAAGATCGTCAACCAGCGCTCCCGGGCCAAAAACCGGCTGCAAAACATCCTCCAGGATGCCAACATCAAACTCTCTTCGGTAGTCAGCGACGTGTTTTCCAAGTCAGGACTGGCCATTATCCAAAAACTACTGGAAGGGGTAACCGATCCCGTGGAGCTGGCCAACCAGGCCAAAGGCTCCTTGGTAAGCAAAAAAGAGCAACTCCAACTGGCACTCCATGGCCGCTTTACCGACCATCACCGATACATGGTCCGGTTCATCATGGACACCATCGAATCCCATAACCAAGCCATCGCCAAACTGGAGGCAGAACTTGAGAGCTGCATGAAGCCGTTTCATCGTCAGCTAAACCTGCTGCAAACCATCCCGGGGATATCCCAGATGGCCGCCATGGGAATCCTGGCCGAAATCGGTACGGAGATGGACAAATTCCATTCTGACAGGCACCTGGCCTCCTGGGCCGGAGTCTGTCCGGGAAACAACCAAAGCGCAGGCAAAAACATGTCTTCCCGGGTCACCCAGGGCAACAACTATCTCAAAACAAACCTGATCGAA
>NZ_BAAAFI010000020.1:0-1178 GCF_039523455.1 Algoriphagus jejuensis
GCCCAGAAGTACGAGCTGGCCCCGCAGCAGCTCAGCAACTGGAAGCGGGAGTTTCTCAACGGTGCCGAGGAGGTCTTTGAAAAAGGCGGCAAAAACAAAAAAGACCCTGCCGATGAAGAGAAAGACCAGCTGCTCAAGACCATCGGAAGGCTCAAAGTCGAGAATGATTTTTTAAAAGACGCCTTGCGCTAGAACCTCTGGCAAAACGACGCAGCATGATACGCAAGGGTCATACCGAACTGAGCCTGAAAGCTCAATACAACATCCTGGGTGTTCACCGCTCAGGGATCTATTACCAGCCCAAGCCGGAGTCGGAGCTGAACCTGGAACTCATGAGATTGATGGACGAGCACTATCTCCATCATCCCCACAAAGGGGCTCCGGGCATGCACACCTGGCTGACCCGGGACAAAGGGTACACCGTCAGCAAAAATCGGGTCGAACGCCTGTACTACCGCTGCATGGGACTGCAGGCCGTCATGCCCGGTAGGCACACTTCCCGACGGCACAAGGCCCACAAAGTGTACCCTTACCTGCTCCGGAATATGGAGGTCACCCGTCCCAACCAAGTCTGGGCCATGGACATCACCTACATCCCGATGAAAAAAGGCTTCATGTACCTGACCGCAATCATCGACCTGTACAGCCGGTATATCGTCGGCTGGTCCATCTCCAACAACATGGATGCGGAATGGTGCAAAGAAGTGCTCCAAGAGGCCATCGGCCAGTATGGCTGCCCCGAGATCCTCAACACCGATCAGGGAAGCCAGTTTACCTCGGAAGTCTTCACTGCGACGGTAAAGTCCAGCGGAATATGCCTGAGTATGGATGGCAAGGGTAGAGCGATTGACAATGTGTTTATCGAACGGTTCTGGCGAACCATCAAATACGAAAAGATCTACCTCAATCCGCCCCAGGACGGACTGGATCTCTACGCACAGGTAGCCGAATACATGGATTACTACAACCATCGAAGAAGGCACTCCAGTCTCGATCACAGCATCCCGGCCGAAGTCTATTCCTTGGTCGAACAGGTGGCATGAAAACGAGTTTCCCACATTCCCACACTTCCTGAAAATCTTTGAAGGGATTTTCAGGTGTGGAAATATGGAAAACTCACGCCCTTCCTGTATACTTGGCCTTAAACCAATCCTGTCCTAACTTTTGGGGGATGCTCA
>NZ_BAAAFI010000021.1:0-1281 GCF_039523455.1 Algoriphagus jejuensis
GTCTTCCCTTTTTTCTTCATAAGCTGGATCAAAGGTCGTTTTGTTTTTGAAAAGGATATAGATCAGTTCCAGAAGCTTTCGCTGTACGGCTACAGCTGCTTTCATTTTCACGCCATGTCTTCCGACCAGTCTAGCAAAGGTTCCTTTGTAAATATCACAATGTCGAATCGCTGCCAAGGCGGGCAGGTGCATGGCTTTTCTCAGACTTCGGTTTCCTTTTTTTGAGATTCTGGGTTTGCCTTTTACAGAGGTTCCCGATTGCTTTTCTCTCACATCCAGCCCTGCATAACTGCTGAGCTGGCGCTTGTTTCTTACCAGTTCGAATCCGTTGGTCTCTGCCAAAACAATAACGGCTGTCAATTCTCCTACTCCAGGAATGGAAGTGATTCGCTTGACATCCTGGTCTAGTTCCTGATCAGACTTGACTAAGTGATGGATCTCGTTTTTGATTTCCTGTTCCTGCTTGCAAAGTAGCTTTCGTCGCGTATTCAATCGCTTCAGGCTGTTTGCATTGGGAAAGGCTTCGGTTTTTTCGGCATGGATCTGATTGTCAACGGTTACCCGTTCGGCTACAATCTGATCTCTTTCCCTGGTCAGCTGTCTGAGGGTTCTGAAAATGGGTTTGGGAGGAGCCCAGAGGTCCAGTTTGCGTTCCAGCCCAAACTGGGTGATCGCATCGGCACAGGTACTGTCTGTCACCGTTTTGATCGACAGGGTTCTCATGTAATTGCTGATCTTGTTGGGAAGGACAATAGACAGCTTTTGTCCCTGATCAACCAGCCAGTGGGCAAACTTCTCATGGTATACTCCGGTAGCTTCCATCACAAAAAGAACTTCGGAATTAGCATCTCTCATTGATTCAGCCCACTTGAGACAGGCCTTGAATCCGGAAGAGTGATTGCCAAAGGTTTTTCGGGCTTTAATCTGCCAGCTCAAATCTTCAAAAAGAGTTCCAAAGGAGCAGACCAGTTCATCCTGAGCCACATCCACGCCGATGGTTTGCTTGATCGCTTTCATAGAGTAAAAGGGTTAAAGTGAAGTAATCAATCAAAGTGGATGTCTCCCTTCGTTTTGTCTCCTGGTTGGATATTCTGACTGTATCCGAATCGGCTACGTCTTACATTCTGTTTAAACTCTAAGAGAAAGAAAGGGATGAGGCGGTTTCTCTGCGTGAATATATCTTCTGATTATTTAGACGCAAATTGGCTCTCATCCCTTACCACTTTTCAATAAAATTAATCGCTCGAAAGGTGATTTTTTAATCTGAAGCTAACATAGGAG
>NZ_BAAAFI010000022.1:0-1655 GCF_039523455.1 Algoriphagus jejuensis
CCTGACTTCGACGCTGGGACACCCAAAATCAAAAATTGAACATTTTTGCTAGTTTTTGTTGACTTTCGTTCAAAATCAAGGTTTTTCTAAGCTTTTTTCCGGACGATTTGAGCCGCATTTCAACGGTATAAATTCCTTTTGCAATCTCAATTGCCTTCTGTGGAGATAATTTCGATCCCTTCTCTATCAATTGTCTTTCCAGCTCTTTGTATACTTTGTATGCCACGAATGCGATGCTGATATGGGCTTCGATCCTGCGTTGTCTAAAATGGAAAACTGGCCTGACTTTGATTTCATTTTTTGTTATCCTGAAAGCCTTTTCAATTTTCCACAGGTTGTTGTAGTTCTCAATAACTTGGTCTTTGTCAAGGTTTGTATTGGTAATATACCCTTTGAGGCCATCCCACTTCCCATCCTGCTCATACTTTTCCCTATCTAGGGCGATCCTTACCTCCCCCTCCATTTTAAGGTATTTGTTGTAGCCCCTGTTGTTGATATGGGTTTTGTTGAGTTTTCCTGTTTTTAGTTGCTTCTCGAGCTTTTTGAGGCCTTTTTCACGGTTGATCCTGTCCTTTTTGGCTCTCTTTTCCGAATAACTGACAACCATCCTGAGCGCATCCTCCCAGTCCAGCAATCTACTCTCGCCGTTTTCAAGTTTGAGGGCCAATACCTGTTCTTTTTTCTTATCAGCGGAAGCCTTTAGCCTTGCTCCCAGAATAAACTCGTATCGGTTATCGCGTAATTCTTGAATATTGCTTTTGGAAAGCAAGCCTGAATCAGCAACCACAATAGGTGCCGGTAAACTGTACTTGTTTCTGAACGCTTCGATGACCGGAATCATGGTGTGACCCTCAAACTTGTTGCCCTCAAAAATCTCGTATGCGAGAGGATATCCTTCCAATCCCACCAGAAGGCCCAAAACGATCTGGGGATTTTGGTGTTTCCCCTCCTTGGAAAAGCCTGTCTTTCGCAGCTCATCCTCCTGATCCACCTCAAAATACAGGGTGGTGACGTCGTAAAAGACGATGTTGATGCTTCCACCAAGTAGTTTCTTTGTGTGCTCAAAACTGATCAACTGAATAATCTCCTTGTGATTGTTGTAAAGCTTATCCATGTACCTGTACAGGTCCTGAACCTGGAATTCAAGACCATGATAGGTGAGCAGGTAATCACAGGTTTTCAGCTTACTGGCAGGAAAACAGAGCCTGGAATAGACCAGCCATTTAAAAATATCATCTTTGACAACCCCGAATCCAATATCGTTGAAAAGCCTATCCAAAAGCAGTTCTGTACCTGAAACGGTAATGCTTTCAACACTTTCCAGGACAGCATCTGCAATCCGCTCCTCCTCACTGAACGGGATATCAAGCGTGCCTTTGTAGTTTTTGATCCATTCTTCTCCAAGGCAAACCAACTGTTCAACTTCTGATTCAACAGAACTGCTTCCAAGAGTTTTGAAAACCTTGTATTTACCCTTAGTCTTCTCAATTACCTGAACACTGACCTTGCCGCTTTTGTTGGGCTTCCTGCGAACAAACATGACTAAAAGTACTCAAAAACGCCTCTGGGACACCCAAATTAATAAACTGAAAATTCAAAACATTTAATAATCAACTACTTATATCAAAATGGGACTGACGACTGTCGAAGTCAGG
>NZ_BAAAFI010000023.1:0-2328 GCF_039523455.1 Algoriphagus jejuensis
GTATCCATCCGACCAACCCCGTCTCGTAGGAAAAGGGATTTTTATTTAAGTCGGTATTCTTGCCAGTTTGAGGGAAGCAGTTGGTAGAGGTCTTTTTGTTTGTGGCTCTGGATTCTTTCAAAGACATCTTTGAGCCAGTCAAATTCATTGAGGTTATTCTTTTTGCAGCTGGCCATGAATGAGTACATCGCTGCGGTCATCTCGGCGGCGTTATGCGATCCTGCAAACAGGTAGTTTTTTCTTCCGATGGCTAATGGCCGGACGGCGTTTTCGACCAGGTTGTTGTCGATTTCCATCTGTCCATGGAGTACATAGGCACTCAGGCCGGCCCATCTTTTATGGGCGTAAGCGATGGCTTTACCCATGGGGCTCACCGGCCGGTAGCTGTATTGGTTGTCCCCCAGCCACTTGCCCAGACTCTCTAGAATCGGATCAGCATACTTTTTTCGTGCTGCTGTCCGCAGTTCCCAGTTCAGATTTTCTTCTCTCATCTTTGCTTCTACCAGATAGAGCTTCTGGATTTCGTCCAGCACATAGTTGGCGCACTTTTCATCGTCTTTGACTGCGTCCACGAACTTGCGCCTGGCGTGCGCCATACAAAACGTGAGATGGATATCAGGATGGTTTTCAAACAGGGCATCATAGACACTATAGCCATCGGTCTGGATGATCCCTTTGAAGTCGGCCAGCATGGCTTTCGGACCCGATTGATCCCGCCCTCTTCGGTAGTCAAACAGGACCAGCCGGTCCACCGGAGTATGGTAGAGCCACATGTACCCCTGATGGATTCCGTTTTTATGATCTCTGTCCAGAACTTTGATCGGAGTTTCGTCCACCTGAAGGTATTTTTGGTTTAGAACCATCAACCGGAGGAGCTCCCAGAGCGGTTTGAGTTGCTCCCAGCCTTCCAGTATCCAATCTGAGGCACTTGAAGCGGGAATCCGAACTCCCATTTTGGAGTACTTGTCCAGCTGCCTGTGCAATGGCATGCCGTATACGTATTTGTCGACGGTCAGCTGGGCGATGACCGATTCGGAGGGAATGCCTTTCTCAATCACGCGGTCAGGAAGTGTTCCGATGAGGATGCCTTCTCCGTTTGGTTTGGCATACTTGGGACGGATATAACGCTTGACATAGAAGGATGAGGGGATCACTTCCAGCACCTCGGTGACTTCCTGGCCGATCTGAACACAGTTTTCGGTAGATTCGGACGGCTGAATCACGATGTCTTCTCTTCTGAGCTCCTCGGGAAGGGTCATCCGTCCGGTGCCTTTGGCCCGTTTTCTGGGGACAGGTTTTGCCGTCACGGATTCTGAAAGCTCTTCTTGTACTGCCTTGGTAACACCGAGTTCGAAAAGTCCCAGCTGGTTTTCCCCTGCCTGGTTGTCCCGCTTTTCGCTTTTGGATCCAAAAAGATGTCTGCGGAGCTTGTCCAGCTCAAACTTCAGGTCGGAGATGAGCTCTTCCTTTTGGGTTAGTTTTTCCTCTTTTTCCGATAGGGTCAACAGGGTCTGTTCATACAGTTTTTTGTAGTCTGCCTCCCTGTTTTTCATGAACCAAAGATAGCTAAAAAATGGCCTTTTTGAGGATATTGAGGCACTTTTTACACTGAAAAGCACGCTTTTATTACGTCCCTTTTAAGGGTTCATAGCGCTTTCTGTAGCTCACCGATTCGAGCTTTACCCCCTGTAAAAGCAGGGTCAGCTGACTGCTTGTAATGGCACTTCCAGTCAGTTTGGGACGCTCAAAAGTACCTTGCTCCAGCTTCTTGACATACATGGCAAAACCGTCTCTGTCCCATTGGAGTAATCGGACCTGATTGGATCGCTTACCCAAAAACAAAAAAACGTCCCCGTTCATGGGATCGAAGCCCAGTCTGTTGCGCACTAGGCCTGCCAGAGAGTTGATGCCAAACCGCATGTCGGTAGGTTCACCGTAAATAAAATACCGGGTCGAACTCGACAGAGCCAGCATCAGAAAACCAACGCCTTGATCCGATCGGGATCCAAGGATCCAAAAAGCTCCACACTGATTCCGCTTGGATAGTTGATTCTGGCCACAGCCACCTGAAAAGTAGCTTCAGCCAGTTCGATTCGGGTAAATCCAGTAGAAGCATCCTGGGAATCGGTATTGGTTTCAAACTTTTTGCACCAAGAATAAAAGCTCACTTTGGAAATCCCTTCTCTAGCTGCAAAAGCTGCTTTACTCAATCCTGATCGCTGCCATCTATAAAACAGCTCATAATAGGTTTCGACACTCCACTTTTTCATCCCGCAACTTTAGCTCTTAAATCACGGCCTATCAAGATGCAGTTCATCGGAGGGATAC
>NZ_BAAAFI010000024.1:0-2580 GCF_039523455.1 Algoriphagus jejuensis
GTTTGGCCTATGGGGGCTCCTTTCCAGGTATAGTTTAGAGTGCCTGAATTCAGGGTAGCAATTAACGTTGTACCTCCGAAAAGTTCAATTTTGTCAACAGTCCCCTCTGATGCCAAATTAATCTGAACAGCGCTAAGCACGTCGAATTGGGAATTTTGAGCGGGCGAAACTATACTGATTTTAGAAGTTTCTTGCTTGCCCGCAAAATCGGGATAGGTGGTCTTGTTGTAAATCAGCCCAGAGATCTCTTCCTTAGAAAGCTGCCTGTTCCAGATTCCGACATTGTCCAAGACCCCTTCCAATCTTCTTGCGTAAGCTGCATTCCTAAGTAGTGAAGCCGACCCGACTGTCAGTTCCATATCCGAATCTCTAATAGACCCAGAGAACGATGGAGATTTCTCCGGACTTACCTTGTCCAAGTACAAACTGAATCCCTCGCCTGACTTGTAAGTCGCTATAACTCTTACCCATTTGCCCGCTGGGACAGTCTGGGTGGACACCCAGTCTTTCAGATTGGGAGTATTTGCACGGAGCCTAATTTTGTTGTCCTTCGTAATTGCCATGGCATACGTCTGGTTTTCTGGCCAGGATGAGGAAAACGTCTTCCCGACTATAACAGCCCCGTCTTCCATGCCATTTCCTTCCCTGAAGATGTCAGCCATCAAAGTAAATTCGGTATCGAGGTTCAGGGCGCTACTATGGGGAACGCTGGAGATCGAGGAACTCCCGTCATACTTGTTTCCTTTCTCATTAAAACCGGATACGTGGTCGATTGCACTGTTTTTCCCGTGATTCTGGCCATGGGAATCTCTGAGCGTTCCGGACACATTGCTGTCCATCTCGTAAAACGCTACAAGTCCCCCAAGTAAACCTGTACCGGGATTGGAAACCTCTGGTGTAGATGGTTGGGATGGTTGATCTGGTTCGATTTCGAAGTTTGCCTGAATGACCACATTGTAAGAAGGCATCACAATCTCATATTTCGCGGATCTGCTTACCTCTTTACCATTGATTGTCCAGTTCAAAAACCTGTAGCCTGGATTTGCTTCAGCCGTCAAACTTATTTTCTCCCCGGGATAATATCCAACCTCATTGTCATCTGCCAAATATTCTCCGGACGACTCACGTTTTTTTGATGTCAAATGGATCGCTTCTGTGTCATCATATCCATTCGATTTACTCAACATCGATAGATTATTATTAGAATATTCGGCAACATATTCCTTTTCGACACGTTCAAAAGGGTATGATTTCTTGTCGGATGAAAGTTTCAGGTGCTCATTTCCATGACAGTAATTCTCAAGAATCAAAGTCAAAAAAAGGTTTAGCATTAGTGCTAAAGTGAATTTGTTTTTCATAAGTAATCATTTCGCAGGTTTATGCCTGACAAGGGTGATGGACAAATTTAGCCTAGGGGCCTTTTGGGTGTATTGTTGAACTATGCCACAAGCAAAGACAGGGTACTCTTAGCTGTAGGCATACCTTACCAAAAATGATTTTGGTTCACTGCGCGCGAAATTTCCAATCATCATACCAAATCAATTTCGTAGAAATGTATCAATAGTTCTAAACGCTATCTGATGACTTCTACCCGTTGATTCAGTACTGGGCAACAAAACGCCTCGAAACCCAATCAAATATTGACAAGGATTTTTACTGGGGGTTCAAGCAATATTTTGTGGGGTGAACACAACCTTCATGCTCTTTTTTGGGTGAGTCCGGTGGGTGATTCCGGGTTTACTCGTAATAGTTTAATGCAATTTAATCATTTTCGGCTAGGGAGGCCCACATTCGAACGGAATATTACACATCAGATTTTTAAAGAAAATTCGAAGAAATTGATTCCTAATATCAAGCTGAACAAGACACGCCAACCATGTGCTGATTAAAACTGATGACTTTTGAAACACTTTGCGGGGCTTTCCCACAACTTCGTTTGAGCCCATAGCCAGTTCAAAACCCAACATAACCTGAATTCTTTTTCATTTCAATATCCATCTTTAAATCTAACATAGAGGTGAAGTAACAAATTTATCAACACCATGATAAGCACGTTATTATACTTTTCAACGAAAGATAAATGTAATTCATCCCAAACGATCGCTAAATTTTACAATAATTAGCTACTCGAATAAACTTATAGAAATCTAAACAAGAGAAACATAAACAACACCAAATTGGGACGAATACATTTAAACTTACCTCCTATTTCACTTCCAATTTAATGTTGCAAAAGAACTGAAATTTGAACTTTATATTTTGAAATAAAATATTTTGCTCTTTAAATGAGGCAAAATGTTATTCCGAAATAATCTTCTTCTAAGCCAAGAAGCGTTATTTATTTTAATCCACAAAATAAAAATAAAAAAAATATTCAGAACCTTAAATGCTTTACAGCCTTGCTGTTATTGCTGTAAAATGATATTCATTTTTCCTAGTACCTCCAAGCAACCTGGCTTACAAAAAACATCCGTTCATTTATATTCCAAACTAAATTAATGAGCATCCCCCAAAAGTTAGGACAGGATTGGTTTAAGGCCAAGTATACAGGAAGGGCGTGAGTTTTCCATATTTCCACAC
>NZ_BAAAFI010000025.1:0-3569 GCF_039523455.1 Algoriphagus jejuensis
AACTGCTTCCCTCAAACTGGCAAGAATACCGACTTAAATAAAAATCCCTTTTCCTACGAGACGGGGTTGGTCGGATGGATACATTTAATTGAGGCCTATGATAGTCGAAAGCATAGCCTCCATACAGCATAAATCGAAAATCGAAAGGTCTATACAAGCACTTTATTGCTCGATCTGAGTTTTTTACTATTGTTCTAGATTTAGATAAAGACCAATCTCTATTGTCTTTCAGTTGGTACTTTGACCTAATTTGATCATCGGATACATTACTATTTAGAAGATCAAATATTCTTTCATTGGCTACTAACTGATCAAAACTAATTGCAAAATCATCTCTATGAGAATTCGGCCCCAATAGTGTTATTTTCAGTATTTCATTTAGGGGAAAACCATTTTGATAAATACCTTGAAGATTCGAATCCTTTCTGACAAAGAAATACATAGGATCCTTCAAGTTTACCTCGCTGAAATTAACTTGGCTCATTTTATTCTCTATTAGGAAAGAATATTTTCCTTCTCTTTTTCCATATAAATCAAAATGAAAGACTTTCCCTAAATCAAATTCTTTTTTCTGCCCTGTTTTGATAAAGAAATTAATTGAGACACCCTGCATGATATCAAACACATTCACATCCGGACTTCCATCAGGAGCGGTTTCTTTTTTCTTGCTATTTCCATGCAAATCAATCGTATAGATTTTATCAAAAGTCTTTAGCAAGTTCCATCGCATTCCCCGAAAGGTAGGATTATCCAAAAATCCATGAGGATTAATATAAGCCAAAATTCCGCTTCCATTTTTTTCAATAAAATGCTGTCCATAGCGGATAAATTTGACATAGTCGTCATTGATCCATTTTGGATTTCG
The DNA here is from genome assembly GCF_039523455.1 of Algoriphagus jejuensis. Lineage (NCBI taxonomy): Bacteria > Pseudomonadati > Bacteroidota > Cytophagia > Cytophagales > Cyclobacteriaceae > Algoriphagus > Algoriphagus jejuensis. Next base: position 866 of record NZ_BAAAFI010000025.1, read on the forward strand.
CTCATTGAGTTTTTCCTTTCCTCCGGGCTCTTTTTTATAATCCTCCATCAGATCCATAATCCAGTCTCCTTTGTTGGAGCTTTCGCCTGAATAAGGCGGATTCCCAGCCACAATCATCACAGGCGCATCCCGTTTGATCTGGTTGGCTTCGGAAGCTTCGGCAGAGAGCCAGTTGGCAAAGAGGGTTCCGGTGTCCTTGTGGTACTCTTCCAGGGAATTGGTCAGGTAGATGCGGAATCTCTGGTTTTTGGTTCCGGTGTAGCCAGTTTGCTTCAGAAGCAGGTCCAGCTTGAGGTGCGCCATGGCATAGGAAGCCATCAGGAGTTCGAAGCCATTGATGCGCGGCAGCAGGTGATTCTCCACATAGGAATTCCAGAGGCCCTGCTGCCCTTTCATCTTGTCATAGATCTGCTGGATGGCTTCGGCCACAAAGGTGCCTGTCCCGGTAGCCGGATCGAGGAACTGCACCCGATGCACTTCCTGCTCCACCTCCCTCATCCCGCCGGAGAATCGCTTGTCATGGGTAGGGATAGGTACTTTGATCTTGGTCTTGGAGGTATCGGCCAGACCCATCGGCAAGTCGAACTCGGTGACCAGAATCTCATCCACGGCCCGGATGATAAAGTTCACCACGGGATGGGGCGTGTACCAGACCCCGCGCTGCTTGCGAAGCTTGGGATCGTATTGGCTCAGGAAGTCCTCGTAAAAGTGGATGATGGGATCCTCCATCTTGGTGGATTTGCCGAAGTTTTTCAGGATGGCATCCACGTCAGCCGCCCGGAAGATATCGGCCAGCGCATCCACGATCCAAGTGATACGTCCGTCCAGATCGTATCCGGCGATGTATTGGAAGAGCTTTCGCAGGAAGGGATTGGACTTGGGGATCAGTTCGGCAGCTTCCTGTCGGCTGAAGGTGTCCAGGGAGGTGTCGTAAAGCCGCGCCGCAAACATGCCGTAGGCGATGGTTTGGGCGTAGACGTCGGAGAATTGCTTGGGTGTGATGTCGTGGATGAGGATCTCTTTGAAGGCATTCATCTGATCCTTCAGCGTGGAATTGTCCTGATGCTCTTCGTCGCTTTCGAGTGCGGCTTGGATCACGTTGGCGAGCAGTCGGGCCTTTCCGGCCATCATCTCGGCGAGCTTTTTGGAGCTCTTGATCGTCTGTCCGATGTGGGTGGTAAACTCCCGAATCAGGAGTTCGAAGGCCGGGAAGTTGTGGGGAAGGGCAAGGATCTTTCCCTGATCGATCACGCCGATGCGGACGGAGGTGGCGAGTTCGCCGTTTTTGTAATAGTAGAAGTCGAGGTAGTCGGTGAAGATGAGGTTGTCCAGCGAACCCTTGTACCGATCAAATTGCTCTTTGTTGCCGTTCTTTTTGGCCCCAATCAGATCCGAGTCTCCGATATCCTTGGCCTCGATGTAGCCGACGGGGATTTCCTTTTTGTTCGTCAGGATGTAGTCCGGTGCCCCGCAGGCCTGCCGCTTGGGTTCGTTGGTAGCGGAGATATGGGGGACCAGGCTTTCGAGGAGGTTTTGGAGGTCGCCGCGAAAGGTGTGTTCGGTGGCGTGGCCCAGGCGATATCGGGAGTTGATGCTTTGGACGTATTCGGCAGTGGTCATGAAAATGGGTTGGTGGGCAAGAACTCCCTAAAGATATCATTTACCCTGAAAACGAAAAGCATGTTTTAAATTGGGAGAAGAGATTTAGGTTCTCCGGGATGGATGAGAACAACCAGATCGACCACCATCGGGTCTGCCTGTGGAAGCGGGGTCAAGGGAATGGTCATGGCTTCATCTTTTTCCATGGATTGCACCCATGGCTACTCAAGGTTTGATCCCTTCGGGATCATTACCTACAACATTTAAGCACTATCAAGACCAGCCGTTGAAACGGCTGGCAATCACATCGGACTTCCCGATGGGACTTTTATCCTATGCTTTCTATGATCCCGAGACAGAAAAAAAATCAATTAAATGGTTTCCGGTCTGTGAGGACACAGACCGGAAAGGGGTTGGGTATTGTCGAAAAATGATCCTGAAAGAGTCTAACCTTTCAATAGCCCCTGGTAAAACCGGGGGTATCAAGAAACAAGTTCGACCCCGATAGGGTCGTGGGGATGGAAAGGTTGTTTCGATATCCATGGGTTCCGCCCATGGCTATTCAAGGTTTGATCCCTTCGGGATCATTACCTACAACATTTAAGTGCTATCAAGACCAGCCGTTGAAACGGCTGGCAATCACATCGGTCGTCTCGATGGGACTTTTATCCTATGTTTTCTATGATCCCTATGCGGTAAAAAAATCAATTAAATGGTTTCCGGTCTGTGAGGACACCGACCGGGGCATTGAGTGTTGTCGAAAAATGACCCTGAAGGGGTCTAACCTTTCAATAGCCCCCGGTAAAACCGGGGGTATGAGTGTGCGGAAGGAGTTCCGGCAACCCTGAAAGGGTTGAACTTATAAAAGATACTTCGGATCAAATTCAATTTCATGTTCTTCAAGCAAGGGGGGAGACACAGTCCGGTGCGGAGAAAATGAAATATGGTCCGTCCCGATGGGACTCTAAAATCAGGTGTTAAACTTTTTACCAGCCGTTGAAACGGCTGGCAGTCACATCCGTCGAGAGTGTTCAATTAAGTGTGTCTGCTAAATTCACATCAAATGAAAAAAAGACAGACAATTGAGGATTTGTTAAATGATCCC
>NZ_BAAAFI010000026.1:0-4854 GCF_039523455.1 Algoriphagus jejuensis
TAAAGGCGAAAGCATATTATCGTAGTGGGGTGATCGTTGAGTCAACCCCAGTCACCATCAATGTCGTCGGTAAAGAACCAGAGGTTTCTAATCCAGGCACAAGTACAGGTTTACTTGGGGGATTGGTGGCATTTTACGAGATGGACAGCAACGTGTCAGGTGCCCTTAGGGATTCCCATGGCCAGAACCACGGGAAAAACAGTGCAATTGACCACGTGTCCGGTTTCACCGAGAAGGGAAACAAATATGACGGGAAAACCACGATCTCTAGTGTTCCCCACAGCAGCAGCCTGAACCTCGACACCGAGTTTACCCTTATGGCTGATATCTTCCGCGAGGGAGATGGCAAGGAAGACGGGGCTGTAATAGTCGGGAAGACGTTTTCGTCATCTTGGCCAGAAAACCAGACGTACGCCATGGCTATCACCAAGGACAACAAGATTAGGCTCCGTGCAAACATTCCCAATCTGAGAGACTGGGTATCAACCCAGACAGTCCCAGCGGGCAAATGGGTAAGGGTTATTGCGACCTACAAGTCAGGCGAGGGATTCAGTTTGTACCTGGACAAGGTAAGTCCGGAGAAATCCCAATCGTTCTCTGGGTCTATTAGAGATTCGGAGATGGAACTGACAGTCGGGTCGGCATCACTACTTCGGAACGCAGCCTATGCAAGAAGGATCGAAGGAGTCTTGGACAACGTCGGGATCTGGAACAGGCAGCTGTCTAGGGAAGAGATTTCGACTCTGATAACAAACAAGATCACCTATCCCGATTTTGCTGGTAAGCAGGAAACTTCAAAAATCAGTATAGTTTCGCCCGCTCAAAATTCCCAATTCGACGTGCTTAGCGCAGTTCAGATTAATTTGGCATCAGAGGGAACTATCGACAAAATCGAGCTCTTCCGCGGTACCACGTTAATAGCCACATTGAATGCTGGTATTTTCAACTATACGTGGATTGGAGCCCCCATAGGCCAATCCAGCATAAAGGCGAAAGCCTATTATCGTAATGGGGTGATCGTCGAATCAGCCCCAGTAACCATCAATGTTGTCGGGAAATTACCTTCGATTTCCGCGCCTGTATCTGGCCTATTGAACGGACTTGTTGCATTTTACGAGATGGACAGCAACGTGTCAGGTACCCTGAGGGATTCTCATGGCCAGAACCACGGGAAAAACAGTGCGATTGACCACGTGTCCGGATTCACCGAGAAGGGCAACAAGTATGACGGGAATTCCTCGATCTCCAGCGTTCCCCATAGCAGCGGCCTTAACCTCGATACCGAATTTACCCTGATGGCAGATGTCTTCCGAGTGGGAGATGGCAAGGAAGACGGGGCTGTTATAGTCGGGAAGACGTTTTCTTCGTCTTGGCCGGAAAACCAGACATACTCTCTCGCGATAACGAAAGACAACAAGATTAGAATCCGGGCAAACATCCCGAATCTGAAAGACTGGGTGTCAACACAAACAGTACCACTGGGCAAATGGGTAAGGGTAATCGCAACCTACAAATCAGGTGAGGGCTTCAGTTTGTACCTGGACAAGGTAAGTCCTGAGAAATCTCCATCGTTCTCTGGGTCTATTAGAGATTCGGATATGGAATTGACAGTCGGGTCGGCTTCCCTGCTCAGGAATGCAGCCTACGCAAGAAGGGTTGAAGGAGTATTGGACAACGTCGGGATCTGGAACAGACAGCTGTCCAAGGACGAGATCTCTGCGCTGATATCAAACAAGATAACCTATCCTGATTTCGTTGGAAATCAGTCGTTTAGAATTTCTATGTCGACCATTGTTGACGAAATTCCCAGCAGTAGTGTAGATGAAATCAGCTCCACCAAAGCTGAAGCAGGTGAAACATTGATATTCTTGGCGGAAGACGAAGAAAATATAGTATTCGACCACTGGAGCATGGACGGTGAAAGGGTAAGTGATCAGGCAATTTACGAACTGAATATGCCAGGTAAAGACGTCAAGCTAGCCAAACATGTTAGGACTTTTGTCGATCCTGAAATAAGCGTAGCTTTGCCAAATCGAAATTCCGAAGTAGAAGCGTTTTCTGACATTCATATTGATTTTGAAATAAAAAACAACGATGCAGAAATCGAGAAAATTGAACTGTTCAACAGAGAGGAAATTGTAGGGGAAATCACACGAGACTTCCTAGGTGGATTTGTCTGGAAAGATGTGCCTCAGGGTGATCATCAGCTTACGGCTGTGGCAACGGACACAAGAGGTAAAACCCATTTCTCTGATCCAGTGGTGCTAAAGTCAATAAAAACTGACTCTGTAGAAATTTCAAATGTGCTCTTGGATTATGCTATCGGTCCGAATCCAACGTCAGATTATCTTAATGTAATCTTTGCCAATTTGGATGGTGTTTATGATTTTGAGTTTAGAGTGGTCTCAATGAGCGGGATGGTTAAGAAGGTTTTCAAGACAAGACCATCAGGATCAAAACTTACTATTGATGTTTCTGATTTGACAAATGGCGTTTATGTTCTTCATCTGGTAGGTGAAGGGAATAGTCTTGGAAGTAAAAGGTTTATAAAGAAGTAACGTGTGAGCTTAAGTTTGTAAATACGATCTATTTTAAATCAGCTTTGCCGTGCTAAAACCATATGATTTGTCATGTGGCTCTCAAGACCAATTAGCAGCTTAAATATGATTATTTACAGATTTCAACGACGTTAAACTATATTTGCTAGAATAGGAGAATACGATCAATTAGACGTACGGTATTCTTTTTGATTCTAACCTTGGAATCGAAATGGGAATTACCTAGTACATCCAAAAAGTTTGAAAATAAAAATCAATATTTATTTATAAGTTATCATGAAATTAATAGAGAATAAAAAGGATTTCCGGCGAAATAGGAAGACGTTAGGGCTAGGGTCTTGTTTTTCGATATTTAGTTTGTTTTGGGTATGTCTCCTTTGCGTTAATACCTCATCTGTGGCTTCAACCACAGGAGACGCTAAGGATGGTGGAATCTTGAAATATTTGCCAGAAGGAGCTATTAAGACTCTTTATGGATTAGAAGAAAACGGAGAATTGAATAAAATTGTGCTTAAAGCTAATTTGGATAAGTTTGATATTATCCATAGTCATAATTTTGAAAATAATACTTTAGGAAGCTATAATAACGAGGAAAAAAGAAGAGATTGGGGGGTTCTCGATTATGATAATCGTCCAGGATATCCGCAAATAGTGAACTTCGATGGTGGAAAGAGAGCTAAACACTATTTTCCGAAAGGAAGTTTAGATGGGCGAAACGGATCCGACTTCGGAGCCGTAATCAAAAATCCATCTGAAGAAGTTTATTATAGTTTTAGAATGTACCATGAGCCTGGATTCGATTTTTACATTTCAAACAAATTACCAGGTTTTCGGATGTGGCCTTCAATCCCTGCAGGATCTGGTAGAAATCCTGGTAATGGTGGAGGAGTAGTTTATCTACAAATAGACGCGTTTGGTCGCATGAATTGGAATGTTTATCATCATAAAATGACATCCAACTCTGGAGAAAGGATGGGAACTCCTATAAATTTTTATACCATTAAAACTGGCGAATGGGTAGACGTAACCTATCGGATTGTGTTGAATACTCCCGGGGAATCCAATGGGATCCTACAAGTTTGGATTAATGGGGAGTTGAAGAATACAGCTACGAATGTATTATTAAGAACGAAAACGAGCGTTCAAGATCTGAATCAACAAGTTATGATTACTTGTATGGATTGGGATGTTCCGGTCAGAAGGAATCAGTCCATGTACATGGATGATTTTTTTACCTGGAAATATAATCCGACATACTTAAATAATAATCCATCAGTGGCTAGAGGATTAAAGCTTCATTCGGCTAGCCACAAGCTTGTAACTCCGCTGGATCAAAACGTGGAGGAAGCTGCGACCTATTCCATAACTGCACCTGCGTCTCCGTCAAACGGAGGCAAAGTGACTGTAGTTAGGTCGTCAGGGAACGATTAATCGTGACATGTGTACTTAATTGTATTAGCTAAGGCGATTTGGTTAAAGATTATTGGTGATAACTGAATGAAAATCACCAATATTCATATCAAGTCAGAAGGATGTAGGTGTTGTTGAGGAGTAGTTTGCCTCAATACAACCAGCCAAGCGGATTTGGGGGCTTCGATTTATCGGAGCCCTTTTTTTGTTTCACTCGTATTGCCCTAGGTTTTTGAGACCCTCTTTACTAGGTTTTTTGTTCAACAGCGATTATGTCATTGGGATTCATAGCGAGAAGTTAAACATTAAGAACATCAGTCACTTTGTAGAATGAATCGCAACACCGCTATGGTTGGATCGAAAGTCGAAGCACAACATTTGATTATGAGGTGGTTCGAAGTTGCAGTAGACTTTTTTGAATTTATATTTCCGGTTCAACTGCCAGCTTGTAAATACATTTTGAGTTTGGATGGGAAATCCACAGTGGATGCTTGGTCTACTCTTTAGAGGACTAAATAACCTCTCCTGTCGGTAGTTTTTACGTCTCTAGGCTGTCCAGCTTTAAGAACGAATTGCACAAGATGTTTTCAATAGCTGGGTTTTCGAGAATGATTGTGCGTCAGAAATTTGTGTGGATTCCAGCAATTCTCACCATGTGGTTTGTCCCTTCGAGGTGTGATTTTTAATGCATTTCCCGAATTTTCAAAGCGAGATCACAGCAACGAAAAAGACCGACGATATAAAAGCAAATTTTGCCGCGTAGAGCAGGATAAGCCACATTGAGATTTTGGATATCAGGATAATTTTTTCCTGACTTCGACAGTCGTCAGTCCCATTTTGATATAAGTAGTTGATTATTAAATGTTTTGAATTTTCAGTTTATTAA
>NZ_BAAAFI010000027.1:0-14381 GCF_039523455.1 Algoriphagus jejuensis
AGTCTGGCTGATGCCGACTTGACTAACGAAATTTAAGAAAATCCTTATTTCTTCTTGATCTTAAACACAGAATCTCTGCGGTGGAGCTGAAGTTTTGGAGGACTCGGTTTTGGAGCTCGATGTACTTGTGCTCGATCATGACCTTGAAGATCCGGTTGAGTTTGGGCACCTCCTCATAGAGCCTGTAGAGGTCGGCCTGTCCGATCTGCAGGACTCGGGACGCCTCCAGGGCTTCGATATTCAGGAGGCTGGCTTTTCCGGTGTAGAAGCTTGCCATATCGGCGATCCAGTCGTTTTCAGCCACAAACTGGATGTTGTGTTCAAATCCACGGTCATCGACGCCGTACATGCGAAAACAGCCCGAGACCACAAAGGTATAGGCCTTGCAGACCTCACCCGAGCGAAGCAGTTTTTGCCTTCGCTTCAGCACAAGCTCTTCGAAAGGGGCTTGGATGAGGCTTTTCTCCTCCTCAGAAACGGGGATGTAGTTTTCGAGAAAACGGATGATCGCGTTGGTGGGCATGGGAGGAAAAATAGGGAAAGTCCGCTCAAAACTCCGGAGTCGGACCCAAATTGTTTTCTCCGGAAAACAAAAGCAGGGAATGTTATCTATAGAGAACAAGTTTCACCGATATCCATTTGCAAAAAAAAACTACCATAGCGGCGGCTTGTTTTTGGTGTTGCCCAATCTATTTTTCTTTTGCTTATGGCAATTATGAGCAGTTGTTTGGATCAGGATGAGTGCGTTCCTTGCCGGTAGGCAGGACGTCGAAGTCCCTTAATCCGAATGGCTAGACTTCACCCTTCGACTTCGCGACTCCCGTCGCTCAGGGTGACTTCCAACCTTCGACCTCCTTACTTCCCTACACGCTTACCTGTCAATCATCTTTTGCGAAGCCTCGGGATATCGTTCTCCTAGGATTTTCAGGTTTTCTAGGGCTTGGTCGATATTCATCAAATCCAGCGCAGAAAGTTTGACGCTGGCTCCGCCTAGATTTTCTTCCAAGCGATGGAGCTTGGTCGTGCCAGGAATGGGAACGATCCAAGGCTTTTGGGCCAAAAGCCAAGCCAAGGCGATCTGAGCAGGACTGGATTGGTGTGCATCGGATATGACTTGGAGCTGGTCAATCAGCGCTTGATTTGCTTTTCGGTTTTCCTCGGCGAATCTCGGAACCACATTTCTGAAATCTCCCGCCTCGAAGGAACTGGAGGCGTCGATTTTTCCGGTCAAAAACCCTTTTCCCAAAGGACTGAAAGGGACAAAGCCTATTCCCAATTCTTCCAGTGTAGGAAAAATTTCCTGCTCCGGCTCTCGCCACCAGAGTGAATATTCGCTTTGAAGCGCGGTGACCGGATGAACCGCGTGCGCCCTTCGAATCGTTTTGACTCCAGCCTCGGAAAGACCAAAATGGGCCACTTTTCCTTCCTGAACCAGTTCTTTCACCGCCCCGGCTACTTCCTCGATGGGGACTTTGGGATCTACCCGATGCTGGTAAAAAAGGTCGATCCGATCAACCCTTAGCCTTTTGAGGGAAGCTTCGGCGACTTTTTTGATGTTGGCTGGACTGCTGTCGAGTTGGCTCCATCGGCCTGTTTCATCCGCTGCGAAGCCAAATTTGGTCGCAATTTTCAGTTGGCCTTTGAAGGGTTCGAGTGCTTTGCCGACCAATTCCTCATTGACAAAAGGCCCGTAAACTTCAGCCGTGTCAAAAAATGTCACGCCCATGTCTACTGCCGCTCGGATCACAGAGATCATTTCGGATTCACTTTTGGCAGGGCCGTAGCCGAAGCTCATGCCCATACAGCCGAAACCGATAGCTGAGACTTCGAGTCCACTGGTTCCTAAGATTCGCTTTTCCATGTCTTTCTTTTCTATAAGTGTGATACTAGGTAGGTAAGTGAGGCTCTCAACCGAAGTTACAATGATCTTTATTGAGGTGGGGAAAGAATACTGCAAAAGCCCCTTTGATTTTGGGTTTTCAAAGTTTCTTATTTTCAGTAGGATATGTTAACTCTGATCAAACCAATACTTATCAGATTCAAACATCGCACGATTTTCAGCTTTCGGAATTTCGAGTAGATGTCAAAAGACAATCCCATTTAGGCTGTTGGTTTTTTAGCATTCGATGTTTGAAATGTGTAAGTTTTAATTTGAATTTCATTTTTGCAGACTTAGGCAAAACTCGAGATTTGTCAGGAATGCAGGACTTGTTTTGCGTTTACACCCAAATGACCTTACATGAAAGTATTTCAATTGACCTTTTTCGGGGTTCTGGCTTTTTGGCTGGTCTTTTCGCCGCCCAATCAGCTAAGGGCTCAAGGAATCAAACATTTCAATGGAACCATCGCAGCAACCAGCAACGGTATTTCAATTATTCCAGCCTTTACTCTGGGTAAGCCGGCGGTGTTTTTTGATTTGAGTGTGGGCGGAGACCGTCTATCCTTTGATCCGATGTTTCGATTTGGAATGAATGGAAAACCTTGGTCCTTTGTCTTTTGGTGGAGGTACAAGGTGCTAAAAGATAGTCGGTTTACCCTGACAGCGGGGGCTCATCCGGCTTTTATCTTTCAGGACATGGAAGTGATCGTAGATGGAAAACCGCAGAAAATGTTCATAGCCAATCGCTACCTGGCAGGAGAGCTTTCGCCCCTGTATAAGATTTCGGAGCATATCAGTACCGGACTCTACTACCTACATGGGACAGGCTTCAATCCTACTGGGCCAAAAAACTCCGATTTTCTGTCTTGGAACACGGTGTTGTCAGATCTGAGGATAATCAAGGATATCAAGCTAAAGGTCAATCCTCAGCTGTATTTTCTAAGCGTGGATGAGAATTCCGGCTTTTATGTGAATTCCAGTTTCACGCTGTCCAAGGTTGATTTCCCGATTGGATTCCAGACGCTCTTCAATCAGAAGATCGATTCTACGGTTCCGGGAGATGATATGGTCTGGAATGTCAGCGTGCTTTACAGTTTTGCCAATGACTATCGAAAAGACAAAAAGTGAAGCTATGGAAAAGGCTGAGACACTAGAAGAGTTTTATAGCAGGAAGTTCCAGTGGATTCCGGAAAACCTGAAAAACGATCTGGGTCATTTCAATATTTTCTGCCTAAAGCCGTACTTGGAAGGAGCGGTCAAGAGCGTGCCTTATCGGAGAAGGGACTTTTACAAAGTGATGCTGGTGACTGGTGCAAGTACGGTTCATTATGCGGATCGGGTCTATATGGTCAAAAAGCAGGCCTTGTCCTTCTCCAATCCCCTCGTTCCCTACAAATGGGATCACCTCAATGCCCATAATGGAGGCGTCTATTGCATTTTCAACCCTCATTTCTTCAGCAATTTTGGGCAGATCCACCAGTATGAGGTCTTTCACCCAAATGGAACTCACATCTTTGAACTGAGCGATGAGGAGACCCATGAGGTGGAGGCAATCTTTGAGAAGATGCAAGAGGAGTTTAGCTCGGAATACAAATACAAGTATGATCGCCTGAGAAATCTGGTACTTGAGCTGATTCACTTCGGGATGAAAATTCAGCCTGCGGAGCTTCAGGTTAACCAGCGGGGCAATGCCGCGCTGCGGATTGCTTCCATATTTCTGGAGTTGCTGGAGCGACAGTTTCCCATAGATGAGTCCCACTCGGCGATTCAGCTCAGGACGCCCTCGGACTTTGCCGAGCAGCTGAATGTCCATGTGAACCACCTCAATCGAGCGGTGAAGGCGATGACGGGCAAGACCACTTCCTCGCTCGTCGCGGAGCGCCTGCTACAGGAAGCCAAAGTCCTGCTATCCCAAAGCCGGTGGAATGTCTCCGAGATTGCCTATTCGCTGGGCTTCACAGAGGTCACCCACTTCAACAATTTCTTCAAAAAACACGTGAACCTCAGTCCGACCCAATTCAGGAAATCCTGAGTGATTAGAGGGAATCCCGGTCAAATATTAATTCCAAACCCGTGCATCAACACCAGTCTCAAGCCCACATAGATCACCAACACCGCCGTCAGACTACCAAGTATTCTTAGGTTAAACTTGGCACTGGAAAGATAGGACCCGAGGCTTCCCCCAAGTACGACGGCTATGATCAACCTCCAAATCAAGTCGGGATCTAGGTGAAACGTATCTGCAACGGTCAAGCCGATTAGCCCTGATATTGAGTTGACAAGGATAAAAACAGAAGCTAATGCGGCCACTTTTCTCGGATTGGCCCAGTTGAGGAGATTCAGCATTGGACTTAAAAAAATCCCTCCGCCGATTCCCGAAACACCCGCCAAAAGCCCCACACTACTTCCCAAGCCCAATTGTTTTACCAAGCTAAATTGTTGAGACTCCAGCTTGGCGTTTACGTAGCGAACCATCATCGCAATTCCGGACAGGATTAGCGATGAGCCCAGAATCAGAAAGAATACTTGCTGCGAAAGCTGCAACCGAGCCCCGAGATAAGCCAGTGGAATACTGGAAACCAGAAACGGCCAAAAGAGCTTCATGTCAAACACCCTGTTTCGGATAAAAATGACCGTCCCAATCGAAACCACACAAATATTGAGAATCAGCGCAGTAGCGCGTATTTCATGAAAATCAGTCAGAAAAAGGCTCAAGATAGCCAGGTAACTTGAGCCGCCACCGAACCCAACTGAACTATAAAATAATGCGATGACAAAAAAGATGATAGGGAGGTGTTCTATAGTAATCATTCAAAATTCTCTCTAAACGAAATGTCGTCAATTGACCAATTTGCCAAAGAAGTCGGAATGGATGACCGAATACCGATAATTCGGATTCGCTTATTACAAGTGACCGAAGTAGCGTTGTCAATACAGGTGATTGAACTTCCGATTAGTACAAAATCACAACTGGCCAACAAGTGTATGGTTCTATACTTCATCCTTCAAACAATCCAATCGATCCGCCGACCCAGTCTTTGTCACGATTGAACTTCACACCGATCATCTCTCCCCTGCTCAATCTGGCCAGGTTGCCCACAATCGTGGGACTTTCATCTTCCTCAGGCCACAGGCAAAAAACCCGCACTTCCACTTTTACCTTACCATCCGGAGATTGGATGACCGGGGCGTAGTGGACTTTTTTTTGAAGGATAAAAAGATCCTTGTCTTGCACGGCCTCCACATCTTTCCTGGTGACATTGAAGATCACTCCTGCCCCGGAAAATGAAAAAAGCGGCTTGAGCACATAGTTCTCCAAGTCCTCAGGTATTTCTTCCAACTCACTTAGCAACGTAGTTTCGATAAAATACGGACCATAGAGATATGGCAAAATGAATTTCGAAATCCGGGTGTACCAGTTCGGATGACCAGCCCATTCTACATCAAGGTCTTCTTCGAAGCTGAAATCCAGTTTCAGGTCTGTTCTCGCATTCAGCTCGTCAAAGATCACCCGATTGTAAATCCTTCGGATTCGAGTTTTCTCACCGCGCGGATTTTGATAAAACAGCTGTTTACCCTCTTTGCTCACCTCAGTGACACAGACCAAAGGAATACCCAAATCCCTACTGGCGTAATAAAAATCGATCTTTGTATTCTGCTTTTCGGGCTCAATCTCCAGCAAAACAACCTCCTCAGAAGTATACTTGCCCAGCACCACTTTTGTCAACAATTTAAAATAAGAATCCTCATCGGCCGCACCGGGATAGGGAGAGTAGTTGCTCAAAAAGGGATACTGGTTTAAAAACTTCCTGTAGAGATTGAACTGGAAATTGAAGATGGTAGGAAATCCCTGTACCTCGATCAGTTTGGGCAATACCTGACCCTGCTCCTCACATATTCCGAAGTCAATGGCTAAAAATTGGGTATGGGCATCCTCATTGGGCACAGCGGTATTCAGTTCTATCGACCGCTGAGTGAGTTTTTTAAAGTCAGGCCTTTTGATAAAGTCAATCACTTGGCTGCAACCTTCAATCAGCTGATTTTCGAGGTTTTTGGGGATAAAAAAAGGCGTTTCGGCTATTCGGAAAGTAGGTGAAAAACCAAAATCAGAGGCAATATCGGCGAGAAATGCCTGATATTTTTCAGAGGAAAATTCGGCATTAAACCGTTTTCGCGCAGATTCAATCATTCAGTTTCAAGTCAATGAGGGTGTATTTGCCAATGTCAATTTACGGATCGACTGCTCGAGAAAATTCGGGATCAAGGTCTCGTTGGTTTTGTATATCTTATTTTCATCAACCAAATCTTCGAGCATGGTGCGGAATTTTGCTTTCCCTTTCAGTTCGATGATCTTTTCCCGCACCATAGGTTTTTTGAGATGCGCCAAAAAACTGACCGCATCTGCCTCAGGATGAAATTGGGTTCCCACGATCTCATCCGAAAACCGGATCGCCATAATAGCACGCTCATATTCTACGTGGTTTCTGATTTTCTCCAACGCGATCATCTGAGCCCCGAGCGCTTTAAATTTTCGCTTATTGGGCTGTACCACCTGATAGTCACGCGAATCCACCGCCCAAAACGGATTGGCCAGATTCATGAAAAGCGGATCGTTCATTCCCTCGGGGGTCTTGTGAATAGGCGTCACTCCAAATGAGGTGGACTTTCTTTTGGTGATATTTCCCAAACCGAAATGCTTGCAGGCTATCTGAAATGAATGACAGATCAACAAAAGCTGCTTTTTCTGAGAATGATTTTGGTTCCATATCCAGATTTCATCCAGAAAATCATTGTAGCGCAGATCCCAATTTCCGTCACCTTCCAGCGGATTTCCCGGTCCGCCGGTAGAGATGAAAATATCGAAATTTCGGATGTCAGGCAGCTCTGCTTTTCCTCTTACATCAAATTCGCGGTAACTAATCACCTCCGAAAACCTGGAAAGGATATCATGAATACAACGCATGCCCTGGTTAGGCTCGCCCTCATACATATCCAAAATCGCCAGATTCACTTTTTTCTTTCCCACTTTACTCAATCGGTTTGTAACGCACAAAGGTAGGAATTCGCTTAAATCCCTTCGGTAAACTTCCCTGTTATAAAATCTACGACCGCTTCCAGGCTTCCTGTTTTTTCAAAAACGTCCAGTTGCTGATCTGCTCCGGTGCCTTTTTCGAGAATTTTGTGCACATATTCTATCTCCTGTCGACTTCCAAGTTCGTCCACCACATCGTCGATGAAATCGAGCAATTCCATAATCAGGTCTTTGGTAGGCACTTCGACCTTTTTGCCAAAATCTATCAAAAGTCCGTCAACTCCATTTCTTGCCGCCCGAAATTTATTCTCGCGAATCAGGGCGATTCGATAAATGTTGAAACTGGTATTACTCATCAGCAACTTGTAAAGTTTCGCGACGACTGCCTGAATCAAGGCAACGATGCAGATCGTCTCATCGACGGTCAGACACATGTCACAAATCCTAAATTCAATCGTGCTGAAGAAAGGATGCATCCTGAGATCCCACCAGATCTTCTTAGGGTTGTCGATGCAATTGGTCTTCACCAAGGTCTCCAGATAATTGTCGTAAGACTGAACCGAGTCGAAATACTCGGGCAGGCCTGTCCTTGGGAACTTTGCAAAAACTTTGGCTCGAAACGCCTTGAAGCCGGTATTTCTCCCCTCCCAAAATGGTGAATTCGCAGTCAAAGCATAGAGATGAGGCAAGAAGTAGCAAGCCTGATTCATCAACTGCAGCGCAATCTCCCGACTCTCGATTCCTACGTGCACGTGCAGACCGAAGATCAGATTCGATCGCGCGATGTCCTTGAGTTCGTTGACGATGGTATGATACCGAGGGTCGTCTGTGATCTCCTGATCCTGCCATTTGGCAAAGGGGTGTGTGCTCGAGGCTCCGACGACTAAGTCTTGCGCTGCAGCGAGCTCATGGATTTTTTTCCGAAGGAAACTCACCTCTCTTCGAGCTTCCGCCACATTCTGGCAAATGTTCGTCCCTACTTCGACCACCGATTGATGCATCTCAGCCTTGACTTGCTCATGGAGTACTATCTTTCCTCCCTCCACGATTTTTGACATGTGCGAGCGTAAATCCCTCGTGACAGGATCAATGATCATGTACTCTTCCTCTACCCCCAGCGTAAACTGCGGGAGTTTCTTTACCTGATTTGCCATCGTGCTTTACCTTAAAATCTCTTGGCCTTTTCGACCGAACCTTTCATAAAAGTCCCCCAGGTCAGATTCATCTGTCCAGGCTTTTGTGCCTTGGCATAAGCAATAGCCATCTTCGCTGCTTCCTCTACCACCCAGTCAAAATTCTCCTGACCTACAGAATTGACATCCGCATCGGGGGCAGGATTACCGAAATCAATGGCATAAGGGATGCCGTCTCTCACCGCAAACTCTACAGTATTGAAGTCGTAGCCCAAGCCAGTGCAGAGACGCTGCGTATAATCTTTCACCGTGCTAAGCAATTTTTTTGAAGCAGGAGCTTTGTCCACCACATATCTCAAATGGTGCGGGTTGCGCGGTTCGTATTCCATGATTCTCACTGCTTTTCCGCCCAGACAATACACTCTAAAGTATTCATCAAAGACGATTTCCTCCTGAAGCAACATCACCAATTGGCCGGTTTCCGGATGCTTTTGGAAAAACTCCTCTTTGTTTTCCAGTCGGTACACATTCTTCCAACCTCCCCCGGCATAAGGTTTCATGTATGCTGGAAAACCCGTGTAGCTGAAAATCCCTTCCCAATCCAAGGGTGCAACCAGATTTCTAAAGGACTTTCCGGTGGTATCGTCTGGATGCTTGGCGGAAGGCAAGATCACGGTCTTTGGCAACGGAACTCCCAATTGATCTGCGAGGGCATTGTTAAAAAACTTGTCATCTGCACTCCACCAAAATGGATTGTTGATCACGGCAGTTCCGGCGAGCGCCGCATTTTTTAAGTAAGCGCGATAGAACGGAACATCCTGGGAAATCCGATCAATGATGACCGCATACTCGGTAGCCTGATTCTGTATGACTTTGTCAATCCGAACGGCCTCTGCGACGATTCCTTTTTCCTTTTTTTCATTGACTCGTTCGATAAAGGCCTGAGGAAAAGTGTCTTCCATGCCGAAAAGTATCCCGATCTTTTTCATAGCTCTATAGTATTAATATTTGGATTTATTTTAATCAAACTTGATAGTAGATAAGTAGTGTGGAAACATCTCTCGCCAAATCGGCCAATCGTGCAGGCGATTTTGCCGGACGTCCAGCCAATGAGGAATGTTTCTTTGGTTGAGCACTCCGTCCAACTTAAGGTTGGCGTCAAAACATATATCCCAATTGGATGTCCCGAGCACGATCATCATGTTCCAGAGCTCATGATCCTGTAGCCCGGGTAAGTACTCCAATGGACTGTTGTAAAAAATATCATCGTGCTGATATCCATCCATGAAATTTCGGATGTCAAAGGCACCACTCATGCTGAACATGTGACTCACATATCCGGGATGACGAAAGGCAAAGTTGGCCGCATGATATCCTCCAAAACTACAACCAGCAACGGCAACTTTTGCCGTGCCCGTGTTGAGGCGGATCCGCTCCACTACTTCATGGCAGATCATCTTGTCATAGGCGACGTGTTGTTGTATTCGTTGATGCGGATGCACCCCCCTGTCATAAAAGCTCTGCTTATCGTTGCTCTCGGGACAAAAGATCTGCACCAGCCCCTGTTCGATAAACCAATGGGCTGATCCAATCAGGCCCATGTCCCGATTTTCGTGAAAGGATCCTTTGGAAGTGGGAAAAAGCACCACCGGATATCCTGCATGTCCAAAAACCAACATTTCAACATCTCTATGGAGATGGGGTGAATACCATTTTAAATAGTCTTCCTTCATAAACTATATTTTTGACTGAAAAATTAGCGTTTGGTACTGTCTCCAAATACTAGTCAAAATTCAGCGAAAAGAAAAGAATTGTGAAGGAGGGACGGGCGAGGAACGGTTAAATTCTGGCTTCTGTAGATTTTTCAAAAAAGTTCCGCTTTGAAAAAACCGAGAAGATCAGTCCAAACACCAGCGCAAAAATTAAGACTCCTACCAAAACCCATTTGGATGTGCTGAAAAAAGAGGCAATCGCGGTCCAAATTTCGTTTTGGCGAGGGTAAAGTCCCAAAATCCGCAACACGGAAAGATTTTCAAACAAATCCATGGCTGCTACCGCCACCGGCAACCAAGCAGTGGTATGATTTTTCCAGATTTGGATCATGAGACCAGAAAAGAGAAGACAATAAATCCCCAAATAGGGCATATCCAATATCCAAATACCGATTTTGTACCTGTGGATTTGCGAGGGATTCAGATGTCCCAATGCCGCATAGGCTTCTTCGGAGGAGTAGGCAAACATCAGATCCAATACGTATTCTTTGGGCAAAAAAGAACTCAACAGGATGTTGAACAAAAGAAAAAGACAGAACAGCAACAGGAGATTGCCCCATTTGCTGAGAAATTGAAAAAGTAACTTCATATTTAAAAATTTCAGCAACTCAAAAATAGAAAAGAAAAAACCAAGTCAAAAAAAACTTCAACCGATTTCGAAAATCAGTTATCTGAAAGCCAAATTCAATTTTCAGGATCTATAAACCATTGTGCATACATCGGATAGTTTTTGGCGGTTCTCATAATCACCTCCCGCATTTCTTGGCCTATGTCCTTCAATTTCTTTGCTGGCATACCCCCATAGATCGTATTGGACTCCACCACCGTCCCAGCCAATACGACGGCACCTGCCGCGATGATCGAATCGGAATGGATCACGGCTCCATCCATCACAATTGCTCCCATGCCGATCAGCACCCGATCGTGAATCGTGCAGCCATGGACAATGGCATTGTGCGCAATCGAAACCTGATTGCCTATATGGGTTGGCGCCCGTTGATAAGAACAATGGATTACCGCACCATCCTGAATGTTGGAATCATCGCCGATCCGTATTTCATGCACATCTCCCCGCACGACGGCATTGAACCACACCGTACAGTTTTTGCCCATGATGACGTCGCCGACGACCGTCGCATTAGGCGCCAGCCAGGTATTTTCTCCAAATTCCGGTGATTTGCCTCTTACTTTCATGAGCAGTGCCATGGATTCCTTTAGTTTTTGTTTTTGGAATATTCCGACCGAAAATTAGAAATTTTAATCCTGACCTGAACTTTTTTAAAGGGATTCAGTTTACGTGTATATACATACAACTATCAATGAACATGAAACTTATTAAACAAACCGGCCTTTTTGTAGCAGCTGGGCTTCTAGCCTTTGCTTGCGGAGCTCCAAACAACACGGTCGAAACATCCGAAGCCCAAGAAGTAGCATCTGGGCAAGGTAACACCTACACGATTAACGCTGCATCCAGCACATTCGGATGGAGGGGCTACAAGCCTGCCGGTGAGCACTTTGGAACCATCCCCGCTACTCAGGGAACCGTGACACTAGCAGGAGACTCAATTACCGCGGGATCGTTCACCTTTGATATTCCTGGGCTAAAAATCGAAGACATGCCTGCCGAAGATGAAAACTATGGTAAACTATATGGCCATTTGCAATCTCCGGATTTCTTTGACGCTGCCTCCCACCCTACTGCAACCTTCGAAATCACGGCTGTCGAGCCTTTCCAATCGGGCGATATCGTTGCTGACAAGGATGAAAGAGCCTCGGAGCACACACCGAAACACGATACCGAGTTGGCTCCTGCCAATCCTACCCATTGGATAAGTGGAAACCTAACGATGAGGGGAACTACCAAGAACATCAAGTTTCCTGCTACTGTAAGTGTGGAAAACGGGACAGTATCTGCTAAGGCCGGTTTCAACATTGACCGCACTGAGTGGGGCCTCACCTATGGTAATGAGGCAGATCCAGCCAACATAGCAAAGGACCAGTTCATCTACAATACCGTTTCGGTGGTATTGGACGTCACTGCCAGTGAATAATTAAACCAACTACTGATGATACAAGAGGAATTCCGCGGAATTCCTCTTTTTTTGTCTTTCGATGATATCCTACCCTCATTTTTACAACTTTCCCAAGAACAGACTTATTCCAATTTTGTTACGCTGGGCAGATCAAAAGTTTGCTTTTATGGCTTATTTTGAGGGAAATGGGCATAGCTACACCGACAGTCGATTTGAAAATTTATTTTTTGCCGGGAATGAAGCGCTGAACGAAACTGAAGTCTTTGAAAATACCCCAGGAAAAGAGAAAGTAGGCATTTTGGGTTATGACTTTAAAAATCAAATCGAAAAGCTGGACAGTGAAAATCCGGAATTCTTCCCCCTGCCTGATCTTTGTTTTTTTGAGCCTGAGTTGTCGTTCCAAGTTACGGAAAATGGATTTTACTCTAAAAACAAACTCCCAGAGACCTGGCTTGACGAACTGGCAAATTCCATCCCATCCAAGGCCAGCAGCCTAACTTGCACTGTTTCTCCCCAAATTTCCAGAGAGAACTATCTAGCAAAGATCAAGACCATCCAAGATGAAATCCGGGACGGCAACACCTACGAAGCCAATTTTTGCCAGGCCTTTTATGGAAAGTTTGATTCCTGGGATCCGATTGCTGCCTATCTCAGGCTCAACGAGCTGTCGAAAATGCCATTTTCCGGTCTTTTCAAAGCCAAAAACCAATGGCTGGTATCAGCCTCACCAGAGCGATTCTTGAAGAAAGAAGGCAACCAACTCATCGCCCAGCCTATCAAAGGAACCATCCACCGAGGCAGAAATGAACAGGAAGACGCCGAAAATCAACAAGCACTTTTGGCCAGCGAAAAAGAACGCGCCGAAAATCTGATGATCACAGATCTGACCCGAAATGACCTGGCGAGAGTCTCAAAGACTGGCTCGGTTCGCGTCGAGGAGCTTTTTGGGATCTATCCATTTCCTCGGGTTTTTCAGATGATCAGCACAGTCAGTTCGGAGATTAACCCCAGCACCTCACTGAGAGATATCATCTATGGCACCTTCCCGATGGGAAGTATGACAGGCGCACCTAAGATCAGTACAATGAAGATCATCGAGCGCGAGGAAGATTTTCGTCGCGGTTGGTTTTCGGGAGCATATGGATGGATAGACGAGGACGGAGATTTCGATTTTTCTGTTGTTATCCGATCCATCATTGCTGACTTGGATGCAAAAAAGCTCTATTTTGGAGTGGGAAGTGCCATTACCATCGATGCGGATGCTAGGCTGGAATACGAGGAATGTGCACTGAAAGCCCAAGCCATCTTGGAATTGCTACGTGGAAACTAACCCTGAACCTCCCTCCCCCATTCGCAAGATCATCCATGTGGATATGGATGCTTTTTATGCCTCGGTCGAGCAGCTGGATCGTCCGGAGTGGCGAGGAAAGCCTTTGGTGGTTGGCGGAAATGTCGCCCGTGGCGTGGTAGCAGCGGCGAGCTATGAGGCCAGAAGGTACGGGATTTTCTCAGCGATGTCTTCGGCTTTGGCCGCCAAGAAATGCCCGCAGCTCATCTTCGCCCGGCCGAGATTCTACCGATACAAAGAGATCTCGCTGCAGATCCGGGAGATTTTCTACGAATACACCGATTTGGTGGAGCCACTTTCCCTGGACGAAGCGTTTTTGGATGTGACAGAAAACAAGATGGGTCTAAAGTCCGCCATCCTGATTGCCAAGCAAATCCGCACCAAAATCAAGGAAAAAACCGGCCTCAATGCCTCGGCTGGAGTCTCTTACAATAAGTTTCTGGCTAAGATCGCCTCTGACCTAAACAAGCCCAATGGGCAGGCAGTCATCCTCCCACAGGATGCGGAGGCTTTTCTGGAGAAGTTGCCGATTGGAAAATTCTTCGGTATCGGCAAAGTCACCGCCGAAAAAATGCAAAAGCTGGGTATCCACAACGGGATGGATCTGAAACAGTTTTCACTTCAGTTTCTGACCAAGAAATTCGGAAAGTCTGGACTTCATTACTACAACATCGTCCGGGGGATTCACCTTTCGCAGGTTCATCCACATCGCACTCGCAAGTCCCTGAGTGCAGAAAACACCTTTGACAAGGATCTCATTACTTTCCAAGAAATGGAATCCAAGCTCCGGTATGTTTTCGAAGAAGTCATCAGCCGGATCGAGCGGGGCGGCATCAAGGGACGTACGATCACCTTGAAGATCAAACATTCGGATTTCACCCTGCAAACCCGCAGCAAAACCCTCGAACAGTATCCGGATCAAGAAATGATTTGGACAACGGCAGTTGAACTTTTGAATCAAGAGGAGATTGTAAAACCGGTTCGCTTATTGGGTCTTGGACTGTCCAACCTAAACATTACCGAGGAGCAGGTTCATTTTGGACAGCAATTGAAGATTCCTTTTGAAACATAATAAGGAGAG
The DNA here is from genome assembly GCF_039523455.1 of Algoriphagus jejuensis. Lineage (NCBI taxonomy): Bacteria > Pseudomonadati > Bacteroidota > Cytophagia > Cytophagales > Cyclobacteriaceae > Algoriphagus > Algoriphagus jejuensis. The sequence goes on from NZ_BAAAFI010000027.1 coordinate 14,279, forward strand.
TGTTCAATTAAGTGTGTCTACTAAATTCACATCAAATGAAAAAAAGACAGACAATTGAGGATTTGTTAAATGATCCCAAAATGAATGAACGGCTAAAAGAGCG
>NZ_BAAAFI010000028.1:0-20888 GCF_039523455.1 Algoriphagus jejuensis
AGGTGTGGAAATATGGAAAACTCACGCCCTTCCTGTATACTTGGCCTTAAACCAATCCTGTCCTAACTTTTGGGGGATGCTCACTCAGTAATCGGCAAGCGTAGGAGCCTGCGATCTGTTGATCAGTAATAAGACGTCTTTTTACTTAAAATAGCTAGCGTCTCGATTGAATCAAGTCGCTACCAGTAATAATCCCAATTAACCTTTTAATGCATGACAATTTACCCCGAATAGTTGATGATGAGTATTCCTCTTTTTATAATTGATTATTTCAGCCCGGGACAATTCAATTGCATGAGGTCAGGTGTCCATCTTTATCCCGATTGCTGTCGGTAGCCCTGTTCGCATGTTGAACACGTAGGGATAAGCAAAAAAGATTAAGGTCTTAATAATATTTTTGATAGATTGCCCATATTTATCGATGACATCTGAATCTCATACTTCATGCCTATTGATATATTACTATTAATTTTTTAGAAACATGCCATTTATACGATTTACAATTTTGGCTCTGGGATTAATCCTGCTTTTCAACATCAATTGTACCTCGCAAGTCTATTGGGTGAAATCAAAAAAAGCGCAGATGAAGGCCGAAGCAGAACTTCAAAGAAAAGATGATTCTCTTAAAATCTGGGATCCCAATAGAAGAGAACATTGGAAAACCTATGATGTACATGGCTTTCAATCGACGTTTACGGCAATAAATCGAGACGGCCTGTTTAATGCTATTGCAGGATGGGAATATGTATTTCGTTTCAGAGGAGAATGTGCTGAACAAATTTTACTGGAAACATCTATTTTTTCTGTTTTCGATGAAACATTAATGGCGTCTGTAGATTCTGTGTTAGCACCCATAGTAAAAGGATTTGTAGATCAGTGCGACCAAGTAAAAATAATAAGAGTTAAAATTCAATTTAAAAACAATGAAGTTTATAGGGGGACATTGAGTAAAAAAACCGCATGGAGTCTAGTACCTAATTGGGAAGAAGAGTCAGATGATTTTAAAGTAGATATAACCACACCTAACTACCTTCACAACTACTTGGGGGCTACATATAAGGGTAAATGTGAGGACAATATATATGTATTAATTCTCCTGAGAAATCAGAGTGATATATGGAGACAAAACGCCTCCTTTAGCAATATGGAAGAGGTAGCAAATGCTTTTGTGGAAGAATATTCTGCTCAATGCGGCAAAGTAAATCAAATCAATTTCATCCTTCCCTACGCCCCAGCGGGATATTATTGCGAGGGTGGGACTAAATGTAGCATGGTTGCAAGAAAGGAAGATGGTTGGCAATTAACTTTCGCAAATACAAAGACCGTCGGGAGCCGTACGTACTTAGTCAAAAATTACCTGGATTTTTTTGATTATTTTTCCAAAGACGTGAATACCAATGCACTAATGGAGTACTCCGATTATTTCAAAGTGTTTTATGAGGATTTTATAGAAGTGTACGGGGATATTTGTAAAGAAAATCTTGGGCCTTATACTACATTTGAAATCCAGACTGTCAGTACAAAATACGATTTAAATGGTGTTCCCTATCCTCCAGAGAAAGTTGGGCCTCCTCAGGTAGTCAATATAGAGAATCAAAATATTGCCAGATATAGGAAATTCGGAGGTCAGAACAACCAACTTCAGATGGAAAAAATGTTATCAGCCGAGGTACAATCAAGACAATCAAATTCTACTGGCGGCTATTTGAATGTTATCTCCAGAAGGCTTAGCGAGAGAAATAGTTTGACAAACTATGTCATTGCTCAGTGCGGTAGTCAATCTTTTAAAGATGCTTATGATCGCATAAATCTATTTGCAAAAAGACTAGATTAGTTTCGGGCTAGTTTTGGAACTCCCCGCTTGGAGTAGTCTATTATGTCTCATATTAACCTTTGTCAAGCCTCTGCATCCTCAAAAACGAGTATCCACTAAACTTCCTGAAGCACTGAGAGAATATTTCCTGCGGGATCCTTAAACCAAGCGATCAATGGCCCACCCCCTTCTCGGCAAATTCCCTTTTCATCAGTTTTAATAGGACCGCCATATTGCTCGAAGCTGACACCTTTGGACGTCAATTCATCAACTGCATGGTCGATATCATCGACCCGAAAATTAAGCACGGTGAAGGTGGCGGGAACGTGATTTGGTTTTGGGTAGATTATAACCTCGCCGCCCCCCGTGAGATGAATGGCCAAAATACCCATTTCATCTTCTTCTACATCTAATCCAAGGATATCCCGGTAGAAAGATTTGGATGCATTAATATCATCAGTTGAGTAGCCACTGAAAGCTTTCGATTTTCTTAACATGGCAAAATGAATTTGATTTCGGATGTAAGACCGCGGATCGTGGATTTCATAAGTTCGCTAGTTTTCGAGAATCTTCCAATTATTCATAGCATCGTTCGCTAAGCAATCACACGTTCCCATATCTCAGCTTTGATACTAAAGAGAAAAAGAACTGACAGAAGAATGTAAAAGCACGCAAACCCTCGCGGAGGGAAAGTGAATCACACAAATTTACCGTGTAAATGGCGATCCTAGTAGTTGCTATGACGAACTCGCTTTCTCTTCAAATCCATATTGAAGACAAATCTTGATCAAAGAGGGCAAATCGATTTTCCTATGAGAGTAGGTGAGCAGAAGAAAATCCACCAATCACGTCTTCTTTTTCTCGAAGATCCTGCGGAAGGGTTCTGTGTTTTGGTGGATGAAATCCTCCGGAAATCGCTCCTCATCCGGCAAGCCGACGGGCAAGTTTTCATCATCCGATGGCCAGTAATTGGTGCGAAAGATGAAATCCCAGATACTCAGGGTGATGCCGTAGTTGAAGCCATTGGGATGGCTTTTGGGGAGCTGTCGTGCATGGTGCCAAAGGTGCATCTGGGGTCCGTTGAGCAGGTATTTGAATGGACCAAGGGGGATTTTTAAGTTGGCGTGGCCGAGCTGCCCGGTGACTAGAGTGAAGATATGCACGATGAAAAAGTCGGTCAATCCCACGCCAATCATCGCCAGCGGCAGATATTCGAGGGTTCTGTAGATCACGTTTTCCATCCAGTGGAACCGTAGCAGTGCCGCAAATCCCATCTGCCGCGTACTGTGATGCACCTTGTGAAACTCCCACATCCAACCCACATGATGGTACATGCGATGGATGTTCCACTGCATGAAGTCTCTAACGATGAATATCAACACGATTTTACCCCAAAAAGGCCAGGTCTCTACTTCGAATGCGACCAGATTGGTGATGCCGAAAAGTCCGAGAAAGTCATTGAAAAGTTCGACGGCCACCATCGAAAAAGCATTGTAGGCGATCAGCGCGAAGAGAAAGTAATTCCAAAACAGATAAAACAGATCCATCCAAAAGTCCTGTCGGATCGCCGGTTGATCTTTTCTCCAAGGGAAAAGCAACTCCAGGATCCAGATGACCAGCGACGCACCGAGCAGCCAATAGAAATAGTTGTGCCAGCTAGGATTCAGAATCTCGTTGTACAGGTAACTGGCGTAGCCGTAGTAGCCATCCATAATCACCTTGACGTATTTTTCCATAGTTCAATTGGGAAGAATCAGCGTCTGAGCCATTGATCCAACCGGCTTGTTTGATTGATTTTTCAAATTTAGCTAAATATGAAAGTCGTCTGGGTGACATTTCTTACAGGACTTATTTTTTCTAACTTATACATAGCAAATCAATCCCCGATGATCGACCTGATGCTTTTTATTTTGATAGCTTCTTTTGTTTCAATGTCTTCCAAAAGGCCCGAAAGCTATTATTCCCTCGATGACTTTCAGAAAGTTAAAAACATAGATACCCATACACATCACAATTCTGAAAGTATGGCATTGGCAGATGCGGCAAAGGCTTCGAATTTTTATCTTTTGACAGTCAGCGTGGATGTGCCCGATTATCCTTCGCTAGAGGAACAAGTAAGATTGGCTTTGCATCAGAAAGCCCAAAACCCCGATAACATTGGTTTTCTCTCCACCATTTCTCTGAAAAACTGGAGTGATGCGGACTGGTCAATGCAAGAGATCGAACGAATCAAAAAAACCTTTGACCAAGGAGCGCTGGGGATCAAGATCTGGAAAAATATCGGGATGACTTATCTCGACGAAAACGGACAATTCATCATGGCGAATCATCCCCGGTTGGAACCGATCTTTCGGTTTGTCCAACAGGAAGGTAAAACTCTAATGGCGCATCTCGGTGAGCCGAGAAACTGCTGGCTTCCCATTGATGAGATGACGGTGAACAGCGACCGATCCTATTTTTCCAGGCATCCGGAGTATCACATGTATTTACATCCGGAGTTTCCCAGCTATGAGCAGCAAATCGATGCTCGAGACGCATTGCTCGCTAAATTCCCTGATTTGAGATTTGTAGGGGCGCACTTAGGTAGTCTCGAATGGAATGTGGACGAGCTTGCCATGCGGCTGGACCGTTTTCCGAATATGGCGGTGGACATGGCTGCAAGAATTGGCCACTTACAGTTTCAGAGTCAACAGGATCGCGATAGAATCAGAGACTTTATAATTAGGTATCAGGATCGCCTGATCTACGGAACCGACCTTGAGATCTCCGGAGAGCCAGATCCCGAAAAGGTCAAGTCCAATGCCATTGCCACTTGGCAAAGAGACTGGAAATACCTGGTAAGCGAGGAGTGGATGGAAGCCGGTGATGTCAACGGGAAGTTTCAGGGACTCAAACTTCCCAAAAAAGTCGTGGACAAGATCTATTATCACAATGCAGTGAAGTGGTTTCAGATTGATTTTTAGCAATCAAAAACTCAAACCCATCCGGATCACCAAGCTGTTAAAAAGATATTCGGTCTCGGTAAGCGAACTGAAGCCATCAGGAAGCGAGGAGGCCGAAAATGCGCTTGGCCTTGGTCTGGAGGCTGTATTCGGATCATAGACTCCCGAGAAAAGAGAAAGCCCTTGCCTTTTGTAGGCAAGGGATATAGTCAATGCCGTTTTTCCTGCTTTTCCAGGGAAATATCCACCGATTGAGGGACTTACCATCATGCCTCCTTCATACCAGTTAGCTCCCCATTCGTTTTTCTCGGTTTTTTCTAAAAAAGTCATGCCTCCTCCGAGATCTAGTCCTCCGATCAACAGAGCCTTGTTTTCCTTGCCTAGCAAGGCCCTGTACCCAAACGCGACCGGCATAATTGAAATGGTTTCATATTGATCAAAACCAACAGAAATCCCGCCCACGTGATTGTTTTTCTTTCCAAACCTAACGCCGTGAAAGGTAATTATCGAAAAATCGATTCGGGTGTCCGACTCGCCCATCCAGTTGTCTACTCCACGACCTGCCAAGACTCCAAATTCCGTTTGATTGTAATAGATTTTTTCCTGGCCCTCAGCTATGGAGATGGCGAGGAAAAAAATGAATAAAAAAAGGATTTGTATTTTCATCTTTTGAATGGACGTTATCTGACTACTGAGCTTGACCACTACTACTGACCATGGAGACTGGTCTCTGAACTTGGTTACTGAGCAGGTCGAAGTATGTCGAAGGGCTGATCATTTGACTACGATCGGATTTTTCACATCGATGCAGCTTAATTTTCGCAGCTTGGACGGCGTGCTGTAGTCGTACTGGCAGACTCCATCCGGACCGATCACGATCAGTGATTTTGGGCCGGGAATCAAGTCTACAGATTTCATCGATTCAAGGAACTCCATCTGGTTTTGATCGATAGTCATGACATCGGACACTTTGAAGCTTTTCAATCCATGTGTCCCTTCTGCGATGTAGAGATTGTCGCCCGCCAAGCCAAGTCCATGTGGATTGAGCATGGGATAGGACTTCATCAGGTAAGGCTTATAGGGGTCTTGGATGTTGATAACCTGAAGCTGGTTGATATTATTAACACAAAAATTGCCGCTGCGCAGTGTGACAAACGCATAATCTTCATTGACCACCACAGGGTCACAGGCGACTACGTGCTCGTAAACCGCCATCCTCGTTGGACTGGCCGGAGTCGACGCATCGTAGATATGCATGCCTCTGTTGGAGCCGATGAAGAGCTTGTTTTGGAAAGGAAAGATCGTTTCGATGCCCCAACCCAGATCGATGGGCTTAACTAATTTAGGATCTGAGGCAGTTTTTACATCAAATACCCGCATCGTGTTTTCATCCACCGCATAGAGGTGCCCGTTAGCCAGGGTAAATCTCGCCATCGATCCTCCTGTGCCGTAGCTTTGCGCAGCTGCGGAGTAGTTGGCTGCAAAACCTATGCTGGCATCCATAGCATAGAATTCACAGTTTACACATCCCCAATAAGCGTTTTCAGAAGTGATCACCGTGTCCTTGTAGGTGATAACTTGGCCTGTTGCATGATTGTAAAGGTGGGCAAATACATCTTCGACACGATTTACCAAGCGGATGTTGTTGATATCGCTGATATCAAATGCCAACAGATCTACGTAATTGTCCGCATAAAGAATATTGCTGTTGACTGCGAGATCCACATTGCCCTCGATGGGGATGAAGCTCTTGTTGATCGGGTTGGAAGGATTTGTATTATCCAAGATGTGGATTCCCTCCGTCGGTTCGTTGATCAGCAGGTAATTACCGTAAATGTAGATCTTGCCGGGATTGTCCAGCTCTTGGGCCGGCTCGACCGAGATAGTTCTAGCCCGAATATCACTCATCTCGAGATAGACAGGCATCATCGTCCGAAAGGTGTGCGTGGTGTTGATTTCGTCCTGGCAGGAGAAAAAGGCCATCATAGGCAGGATGGCAACGAGCGAAAGGAGCTTAGCGGTTAGTTTCATAATGTCGGGTTTTTGGTTGCAAAAAAGTAACTGCTTTCTAGACGTAACCAAATAAAAGAATGCTACAGTGATTTTGAAATAATATTAAGTTTTGTTTTTGTAGTCGATCTAGTCTCGCTAATCCCCTTGAGAAGGGGGAATTGGCTCAAGCTGGACTTCAATGCTCAAATTGAAAAAGTAAAGTCTTGGAAAAAAAGTCTGAATTTCGGGAAATTGGTCTGAGGTTCTGTAGACTCGACTCCCTCTTTAATAAAGGAGGAAGAATTTTTTCATTGATTTGTATTTCAAACAAACCTTGAAAAAAAGGGGGCTTGCGCTTCCATCGCCAGTCTTCCAACTCTTTTCAAACCTCCTCCAACACCGAACTCCCCACCGACAAATCGCCCGAGGTCCACTGCCAGGTTTCATGCAATCTTATTTTTCCGTTGGGAAGCACTTCCGGGACTGAGCGGCAGATCCCGGTCATCAGCTCATTATTGGTGTTGATTTGGTGGTAGCGCATGTCGATCTGTCCGTTTTTATCTACCAGGCCGATCAGATGGCCTTGAAGGATTTTTCCTCCGGAATAGTTGCAGACCAAAATATCTCCATGTTGTTGGTAGTGAAAAAGTGTCTCCGCTGACGTTTCACCATTTTCGGAATTCGACACGGGTCGGAAGGTTTTATCGTGGTAGTTGATCATGGATTTATAAACGGGTAATTTTTCAAAACATAAAAACACTTTTGAAACGGAACTATTGAGATCAAAGAATAAGTTGAGTCCGGCTGCTGGAGAAGCAGGATGACAAAAAAATACCACAGAGCGCACAGATTTTTTCGGTGGGATCGGTGAGATTTTTCCATTAAAACAACGCCTCGACTTTTTCTCTGTGTTCTTGTAGTAGGATTGTAAAAGCCACTTCGCTTGCGGATCACGATCTCGCCAAAAACTTCATCAATCAAATCCTCCGCACTCTAAGTGGCAAAAAGACTCAATTCAGGTTTTCGGTTGAGAAATTATTCCGTTTTTGGAGCGTTTTTGACGCGAACAAAATCCCCTGCACCATCAGTCCGAGGATGACAACCAGGCAGATCTCAAACTGCGAACTAATCGAACTGGCTTTGAAGAGTTGCTGGGATTGGGTCATGAGAGAATGTCCTTCCGAGATTTGAATTTCCGATAGGAGTCGAAGATCCCGCAGAGCATCCTCGATCGTCGCGTTGCCGTTTTCGAATTTGCCCTTTTCCAGCGCTTTACCCAATTCCCAGGTTAATTGCTCGAAATGTTCGAAATGTGTCTCTTCGGCTTTGGTCAGTTCTGTATTCAGATAGAGGAGATTGATCTGTTCGATTTCCGACAGTCTCTCTGCCAATGCTTCTTTTTGGTGAGTGATTGGGCGTTCCAGCAATTCTTGGACCTGATGCAGCTCCTCTGACAATCGAAGGATATAACTCTCGACCACAAGTCGGTCTTCATAGATCGATTCAAATGCAGTCTTTATCTCCTTGGAGTTGGAGCGTTCTCTCAGGTTATTAACCAACACCAAAGTCAACACGCCCAAAAGCAAAAGCGCCGTACTGGTTTTTCGGGGGATACTGTAGGTCCATTTCATTTCAGGGGAATTTTGGGTGTGAACGACAAGTCTAACTCTTTACTGTTGGCACTTCATTCCCAACTTTGAGGATTTGAAGATTTTTGAGTCCGCCAGGAAGAAGCCATTCCACTATCATTCCCTCACTGAATCCAATCAAAGCGACGCCCAAGGGACTCAATATAGAGATTTTTTGCTGGCTGAGGTCAGCCATCTTGGGCATGACCAGCGTGAGTTGGAGGGTTTTGCCAGTGCCAACATCCTTCACTTCGAAATAGGAATTGAGGCGGATGACATCCGTGCCGATATTTTCGTCCGCGACTTTCTTGGCAGAATCGAGTTCTTTTTGGAGCTGCCCCATTTCTTTGGTGCGCTGGGAAGCGGGCATGTCTTGGATCAGAGAATAGATCGTTTTATAATCAGTTTCGGAAATGGTCGGTTTCATAATTGGAGAGATATAAATAAATTTTCACCCCTGGGGGAATTACCTGAGGCGGATAGAGATAGAAAAAAGACGGGTAAGATGCCCTCCGTCTAAGTACCCAACGGAGGGTCAGCTGATAAAGGCCTTGCTATGAGACACAAGCATACCCAAGGCTGAACGGCAAGTCTTGCCATCAGCTACCGAAAATCCGGCAAAAGGTATGTTGTAGGAGAGAATCATTGGAGTGTCTAAAATAGGAAAGAAAATGTCCTGGACAAAGCTAAGACGAACACACTACGGAAAAGGTTCCAAAGCGGAAGCGTTCAGTAGCCGATAAGCAGTAGCAGCAAGCAGTTTTCATAAATTAGAAATAAGAAACGAGAGTACATTAAAAGAAGCAGTTGCTTGCCTAAGCGATACCTTAAAAAGCGTAACCGGAGATGCCAAGTTTAGCATTCAGAAACGGCAGTCTGGGCTAATTTCAGCCCATTAAACAGCACCCCTTTGATCCACGCCAGGTTTATTTCCAGTTGCTGGCAAATTGGTCGGCCCAAAGTAGTCGATCTTCGCCAACTTGCGCAGCTGTCACTTCTCTGAGGGATTTGAGCAACCCAACAGCTTCGGTCTTTTCTTGCCCGATGAACCGAAAAAAGCCATAAGTAATCATGCCTGTCCGATGAATGCCTGCCGAACAATGGATGTAGATCTTTGCTCCGGAATTAATCAGATCGGATAATTTAGTATAATGACTATAAATCTGGGCGATGGATTCTCCCTCATGTGGATTGGAGGCAGAAAACGGTAACCAAATCCATTCTATGTTTACGGTATGTACTTGTTTGCCTATGGCAGAAGCTCCTTCATTTTCATTCAGTAAAGTCAGGACGGCTGTTGAGCCTTCGTTTTTTAACCTTTCAAAAGTAATCCTCCCGCCCGGCTTATGCCCAACCGCAAGAAGACAATTTCCTACTTGGACCCAATTAATCGCTGTATGAAGTTTTTTTGCCCTGAATGCATGCGTGATCTGGCTCAAATACTCACCAAATTCTTTACCCTTTGAGGAATCATTTTTAACAGTTTTCCGGATCTTGTCCGTAATATTCTGAATTTCTGATTCAGGCACCTTACTGTTTTCGATTAGCTGAAGAAGCGCTTCTATTTCTTCTTTCATGAGTGCCTAAAATAGCTTGGTTTTATGAAGATCAAAAAACTAGTAATCCATATAAAAGGCGCATTAAATTGTTTTTATAACGGCAATCTGTCAAGATGTTGGAATGTAAATATCAAAGCTCGCTCCGTTATTTAATTCGCCTGTGGCTGTAATTACACCATTGTGATTCTCTACAATTTTTTTCACGATGGCAAGTCCGATACCAGTGCCTATTATTTTTTCGTTATCGTGAAGACGTTTAAACAATTCAAAGATGTACTCTTTATATTGCGGCATAAAGCCAATGCCATTGTCGGAAATGGTGAGATGGCAGTAAGCTTGACCAGCTTTCAGTTTTGCGTTAATGTCATTGGAGCCTATTATAATTCTACTCCATATTAGGATTTCAGGAGCTACATCCGGTTTTGAAAATTTGAGTGAGTTTCCAATAATGTTGTACAAGAGTTGTCGAAACTGAAAGCGGATAATAGGGGCGTCGTATATTTCTTGCACTTTAATTTCTGCGTTTTTATTAGCAATGTCTTCACTGAAATCTTTTTTTACGTCTTCTATAATAGCCTTGAGTGAGATCGATTCAAATTTTTGTTCCGTTGTGGTAGATTGTGAATAGGTAAGTAAATCGGCAATCAGGTTTTGCATACGATTCGCTGCTTCATTCATTCGCAGGACATATTCTTTTCCCCTTTCCGATAAATTGTGTGATTCTTCAGAAATAAGCCGTGTAGAAAAGGTTTGTATTTTTCGCAAGGGCTCCTGCAAATCGTGACTGGAAATATATGTGAATGACTCTAGTTCCTTATTTGCCGTTAACAGTTCTGCTGCACGCTTTTCTTTTTCATTATTTTGAAAAATGAGTTCTTTGTTGGCAATTAATAGTTCAGCGGCCCGTTTTTCTTTTTCATCATTTTGGAAAATGAGTTCTTTGTTAGCAATAAATAACTCTGCTGCCCGCTTTTCTTTTTCATCATTTTGAAAACCGAGTTCTTTGTTGGCAATAATTAATTCCGCTGCTCGTTTTTCCCTCTCTTCCATTTGAAAAGCTAGTTCCTTGGTAGCCTCGGATAATTTGATTTTCGACATGTCAGGCAATTGCTAAAAGGTATTTTTCTTTTGGTGTTTTGGGAGCTTGCCACATTTCAAGCGATAGGACTCGTTCAATTGCCTTTACTAAAAGCGCGAACGACGGGGGTTTGCAGATGTAGTAATTTGCTCCTTGTTCGTATGTTTTATTTACTGTATCCACATTTGCGGTGGTTGAAAATATAACCACAGGAATATCCTTTAATTTGGGAGTATTCCTGATTTCCTGTAAACATTGGAGGCCATCCTTGAGAGGCATATTCAGGTCCAGGAAAATAACATGAGGTGGTGGATGGTGAGTTAAAGTTTCAAGGTTGCTCATCAATTCCAAACCATTCCTTGATAGCGTAAGCTCAGTTGGGATAGCCAGTTCCTTAAGCGCATCTTCAAAAAACAACCGGTCATCCGCATCGTCATCGGCTAGAAATATATTTGTCATTTGGACCTAGTATTATTTTGTAAGAGTAAGAATATTTGTTGATGTTGTGAGATTCGTTTGTCAGCAGTCATGCAGAAAAGATTGGCGTCATACCCGGCTTTTAGCCTGGCAGAGGATGCGATCCCAATGGAAACGGGCTCGAAACATATCGTATAAAGATACATTTTTAACCTGAATTTGTTTTTACTTCGAATGAAGGGGCTTTTGAAGAATGCATTGTTTTTTCCCCTTCTTTTCGATTCATTTGATCCCCAAGCGGCTTCACCCGTACTTCGTATTTCAGTCTTTGTATTTTCCTATGACCCTAGAATACTTCCGCGATTATTGCCTGGCCCTTGCCCATGTGACCGAGGATACACCCTTTGGGCCGGATACCCTCGTGTTTCGGGTGGGAGGGAAGATCTTTGCCCTGATGGACTTGGAGTCTTTCCCTTATGTGAATCTGAAATGTGATCCCGAGCGGGCCATCGAGCTTCGCGAACAGTATCCGGGCATCACGCCGGGCTACCACATGAACAAAAAGCTCTGGAATTCGGTCAGTACCAAAGGGAATGTGTCTGACTCGCTGATCTTGGAACTGGCAAAGGACAGTTATGAATTGATCAAAGGTTCGCTGCCGAAGAAAGTGAAAGATAGCTTGCAATCACAGTAATCAGTGTTCAGTCTCAGTTCGACAGTGTTCGAAATTAATTGAACGATTGAAAAATTCAGTTACACCCCTCACGACTCACTATTTTCGACTCATTATTTACGACTTACCGATTCTGACCACTGCGACTGTTAACTAAACTCTATAAGATGTCCTACTTCTCCCTCCGCCAGGTATCCAAATCCTACGAATCGCAAACAGCCTTACACGAGTTTTCATTGGAACTGGCAAAAGGCGAATTTCTCTCGATCGTAGGAGAAAGCGGCTCAGGCAAGAGCACACTGCTGAGAATCGCTGCCGGATTGATGACCCAAAGCAGCGGAGAAGTCTGGCTGGGAGACCAGCAAATCCAAAATCCGAAACAAAAACTGGTGGCGGGATACGATGAGATCAAACTGATTCATCAGGACTATCACCTGTTTCCCAATGCCACCGTGGAGGAAAACATCTCGCGTCCCTTGATGAACTATGATCCGGAGTACAAGAAGCTTCGGGTGAAAAGTCTACTGGAGCAACTTGGACTTGAAAAGTATAAAGATCGTCTTCCGCGCCAGTTGAGTGGCGGACAGCAGCAGAAGGTGGCGATAGCCCAGGCTTTGGCTGTAGAGCCGGAGGTACTGCTTTTGGACGAACCCTTCTCTCACTTGGATACGATCCAAAAACATAAATTGATATTTGAGCTCAAGGAAGTGCTTCGGGAGTCAGGAACGACCGTAATCTTTGTGACCCATGATCTGGATGACGCGCTCCGGTTGACGGACTCGGTTTTGATCCTGCAGAAGGGCAAAGTCATCCAAAAAGGCAATTCAAGAGCACTTTGTGAACATCCCAAGACGCGCTACGTGGCGAGGCTTTTTTCCCCGATCAATCTTATACCTGATAGATTGGACAATTATATCCGCCCTGCAGATGTGCGTCTGAGAACCAAAGGAGAACTACTTGGGCATGTGATCGACCAACGGTTTTTGGTGCATTACAATTCCTTATTGATCCGGCTGAGAAATGGTGGCCAAGTATGGGAAGTCGATGATCCTGCTCGAAAATATGAGATTGGAGATCGGGTTTACCTGCATTTCGACGAGGAAAAGGTGCTGGTGTTGAAGGGTTGATTCCAGGACAAGTCAAAGAGAACCGCTGACCTATATCCAGAAATACTGTGTTTTCCTTCGAAGGACTTCATTCCTAATTCTTCATTCCTCTCCTAACTCCGGCTTACTGAAAACTGAACACTGCCTACTTATTCGTGTTCCCCATGCTCGCCGTGCACGTGCCCGTGTTCCAATTCTTCCTTGGTAGCTTCACGCACTTCAATGATTTTTCCCTCAAAATGCAGATCAAATCCCACGAGCGGATGATTGAAGTCCAACAAAAGGGAGTCTCCCATGTTTTTCAGGATTTTGGCCTGCATGCTATAGCCGTTTTCATCCATCAGTGGCAGGAAGTTTCCCTCCTCCAGCATTTCGGGTGAGAAGCCCCTTTCTCCGGAAAACTGATCTGAGGGCAGGGAGATCACCAACTCATCATCGAGCGCACCGTAAGCATCCTCCACGCTGATATCGAAGGCGAAATCTTCGCCCTCGGCATTGCCGGCCAGCAATTCTTCAAATTTTTCCGGAAGGCCACTTTGGCCGAAAAGGAAATAAAATGGGTCTTCCTCGTCGCGGATTTCCACGCTAAACGGCGCAGATTCGATCTCGTCTTCGATCTTACTCACTTTGAGTTCGTAGGTCAATCCTACCACTGCATTTTCCTGAATTTTCATAGTTGCGGTGATTTTATTTAGTTAAGCCATATTTCAGGCGAATGCGAATTCGCTCCAACAGCACCGCCCACTTGCTTCGTGGTGTTGAAGATTGGAGTGGTTTTGCTGCCCGAAAGATAAAGTACTGATAGTCTTTTTCGTCATAGAATAGCGGATAGGTCTCCATCTTTTCCAGAAAAAAACCATTGGCGGTAATGCTTTTGATAAGATCTCCAGAATCCAAAGGTTGGTCGATGACCTGCAGTTTTTGAGGCTCGTTCTCGATCATCCATTGCAGGTATCTCGGTGAAGGAATATGGATGAAAATCACCGAATCGGTATGTGCGTGCTTGCTGATATTCTGGAAAAGCCGAAAATGCTGATCCACTGGGATATGTTCCAACACGTCTGGAAAGACAAAGAAATCGAAGGTCTGGCCATTTTTGTCGAAGTCCGACATATCCGATACTTCGAACTTCAGATTGGTTTGAGCCTTCCAGAGAACTTTGGCTTTTTCGATGCTTTCCGGAGAAATATCCACGGCCAATACTTTTCCATTCGGCACCTGAGTAGCCAAAAGATGGGAAACAGTACCGATCCCGCAGCCTACTTCCAGGATGCGATGACCCGCCTGCAAACCTGCATCCTTCACCTTGGCCAGGATGCTGAGGTGCCGGGAGTTGATTCCGGTTTGTTGCTGTTTTTCGGCAAACTGGTCATAGAAACTGACGACCTGTTCCTTCTGCTCGGGCTTAGGCGTTTGCATGATTTTCTTTGTAAGTGAAGAAAACTCCGGAAATCAGCGTGACTAGGATCAGGTATTGGAATATTACCATTGGGGTCTTGGTCGCATAGTAGCTGGACGGCGCAAAGGTAAAGACAACTTCATGATCTCCTGCTGGAATCTCCAGCCCGCGGAGTAAGTAATTTACCCGGACGATCTGAGATTCTTTCCCGTCAATCGTCGCTTTCCAGCCTTTAGGGTAATGGATTTCCGAGAAAACGGCTAAGCCTCCTTGGGTCATGGAAGCCTGGTAATTCATTTGATTTGGGGAAAAGGACTTCAAAGCGATTTGCCCGGCACCGGCTGGAATTTCATCAAACTCTTGCGTGTTCAGGGTTGCTTGGGTCTTGGTGTTGATCTCTCCTAGAACCTCGATTTCTTCATTGTTTGTGCTCACAGGTACAACTTGGGCCGGAATCCACGCGGAGCCGTTGGCTAGTGGATTTTCAAAAACGGCATTGGCTTCCGATCCGGCGATCAGGTATTTGGTGTTGAGCATATTCATCACGCCAGTGTTTTCCCAGTCGAAGTTTCCCTCTTGGGCTTTGGCGATGAACGCTTCCAGTTCCGATTGAAGCTGGTTTTCGACGAGATCTTGGTAGCGACGAAGCTTCGCTCCGTGATAGCCTCCCAGACTGTTGAAGCGATAAGCAGTCCGTGCTCCTGAGGTCAAACCTTCGGTGAGAGGCAGAACACGGAAGTAACTCTGATCGTCTGCAATCGATTTTTCCGCAGGAGTCTCTGCGAAAAACTGTCGAGATGGATTGCCTTGGAAGGACTCGTTGTTTAGGTATTGTCGATTGACTGTCCAGACGTCTATCGTGATCAGGGCGATTAACCCAGCTCCGAGGATCAGGTCAGAAATTTTTCCCTTGAGATAGAAGTAGATCATTCCGACGGCGAGTGCTACGAAAGTAAAGCTTTTCCAAGCGGAGGCGGAAAGCATTGCCTTGCGATCTGTTTTTAGCGCTGTAGCCAACCATTCTGGCAGACCGGCATCGCCAGCTCCTTCGAAGCGGAAAAAGGGTCCGGAAGCCACCGCGAGGATCAGAGTCAAGCCGCCGACAATTCCTCCGGCATAATACAAGGGTTTGAGATCGCCCTTCCTCACCAGTCTTTCGAGGGAAATCATACCCAAAACCGGGATTGCAAAAAGCGTCATGCCCAAGGCCATCGATACCGCCCGGAACTTGTTGTAGCCTGGCAAAATGTCAAAAAGCGCATAGTTGAACCATGCTAGATTTTTCCCCCAGCTCAGCATCAGCGAGAGGACGATGATCGTTCCGAAAGTGATCAGACTTTCTTTTGGCGCAGCCCAAATCCCTAAAACGGCCAAGAACACCAAGATGACACTGCCGTAGATCGGGCCGCCCGTAAAGGGCTGATCCCCCCAATAGGTCGGCGCGCCCTTCACAAATCCGTTGATTTGAGCAGCGTCAATACCTTGGGCACGCAATGCTTGTTCGGACGCGGAATCCTTTGGAAGTGGAGTTGTACTGCCACCGCCGTAGAAATCCGGAATGATCAGGGTCAGCGATTCCACGATGCCGTTGGACCAGCCAAAGGCGTAATCTCTGTCCAGCCCGGCGGATTTTGTTTCGAGGGTTGCATTTCCCCGGGTGGAATAGGGGCTGTATTCGAGTGCCGTTGCGAGTCTTCCGATATTTCCTCCGACTGCCAAAGCTGCTCCCAGTACGAGGAATCCGAGTGTTTTGGATAGACCGGGAATTCCTTCCTTTTTCCAGTCAAAAACCATCCTCACGACCACGTAAATTACCGAGATGATCAGCGTGTAGTAGGTGATCTGAAGGTGATTGAATTTCAGCTGCAGCAAAAGCCCCAAAGCCAGCAAGGCCGCGCCGAGAATTCTCTTCCGCTCAAAGGCCAAGTGAATTCCCGCTAAAATCAGCGGAATCAGGCAAACGGCCCAGATTTTAGCATTGTGCCCCGCTTCGAGAGAGAGTAGATTGTAGGTGTTGAAAGAGAAAGCGATGGCTCCAGCAATCGAGAATACAGGCCGGACACCGAAGCTAAGGAGCAAGATATACATGGCCAGCATCCCTAAAAAGAGCCCATTGATCGGGTGGGGAAGTCCTAGCGTCAGGGTGGAAATCAGTGCGTTGGTGATATCTCCCGGGAACTCCAGACTGACGAAGTAGGCGGGCATCCCGCCAAACATACTGGAAGCCCAAAGGGCGGGTTCTCCGGTTTTTTCACGATAGTCTATCACCGATCTGGCAGAACCTTCCCACTGGAGGATGTCGCCTTGAAAGATGATCTTCCCATCGAAGACCATCGGGGAGAAATACAGCACCACGATGAGGTAAAAAAGAACAACCCCAAGCAGATGGGGAAGGACTTCCTTCTGAAAATTTGGCTTCATTTACTGAGTTTCAAAATTTAGGCTGCAAAATAGGGATTTCGGGGGAAAGGATGGGCGGGGCGGGTGGGGAAGTTTGGAGGTGGGAGGTAGGGAAGTAGGGATGTTTGGAGGTACGGATGTCCGATGGCCGATGTCGAGACGTTGTCAACCTGAGTACTTGAGCAACGAGAGTCGCGAAGTCGAAGGGCGGTTTTCTGATTTCCGCTCTTCGGAATTTGTAATTCCGAAGTCGTGCCGTAGGACACCGACCGGCGATGCGCTAGCGGGGCATCGCCCTGCGATCTTGGTAGCATGGATATCGTCTCTGACTCAGGAGGCGCGTAGCGCTGGGATCTGGAGGCGGATTTTCTAGCTGATGTCAGGGCTACGCCCCTTTTTGGCATGGTGCCTGTTCATGACCTACGAAGATCTCTGGGCTAGCGCCCCTTTTCCAATTCGGAATGTGCTGGCCGCTGAATAGCCCACGGCTTATGGTTCGACTAACTCACCAACCGTGGGCTATGGAGTCGATACCGGCCTTTCAATGGCTTTAGCCATTTGTTTGTTTTTCTCGGATTGCAGATCCGAAGGGATATGAAGGCGGAATTGCAAATCCCGCCTAGCGGGGTAGAAAGGGTGATTTCATAGCTTGGAAACAAAAAAAACTGACATTGATTGACAAAAATAGGCTCTCTTGCATCAGACAATTTTGCTGCATCTATCGAAATACCCTATTTTTGATAAACATGAAAATATTATGACAAAGAAACATCAAGAAAGTCCGAGGCCTAATCAGCAACCGCAACCGACCAGACCTACACCTCGGCCTCAAAATGAACCAAAACCCCTAATCGAAAGAAAAGGAATAGGCTCTGATCCTAGGCCTAAAAGATAGTTAATAGTAAAATAAAGCTAGTAACTAATGCAAAGATTAGTGTAATCGAAGAGGTTCCGTTAAGAACTCCTGTTCCTTTGTTATACAGTTTTATCTTGAAATCAATTGTTTGAATTTCGCCCAGATTTTCTTTTTTAGTTTGAATTGAATTTTTTTCTAGGTTTGAGCATTCTTCCTCATACTTATTTGCAAAATATCCAGTCCAATGTGAGAGAATGTTAAGAATAATTGTCAGTCCAAAAAGCGATACCGGTGTAAAAATCAATAAAAAATGGCAGAGCCTTATTTCATTGATGTGAGCGAATTTAATCAATTCAAAATTGAATAATATTCCGGCACTCGATAGGGTGACTAACACAATGTCCATTCGCTTCACCGCATACGACTTATTTTCTTTTGTTGAGACAAGATGTTTCTCCAGTTTTTTAATGAATTTCCGGTCTTTTTTCTTCATTAAAGCCTATTTGATAAGGGTGAATTGTTGATTGGTCTATATTTCATCGTATACCTCGTCTTTGTCCAAAAAGCCAAACTCTTCTATTTTCGGTAGAATCTTGTTGGCAAGTTTTTCATTTTCTTTGCTAAGTTCTTTTAATTCTTCAGTAGCTAAATTATGCTCTGCTAAACAGCGTCTTATCTGGTACCACCCTGCATCCCAAGTGTCAATTTTCCATTTGTTGGTCGCCATTTGGTTGAGACTGGCGTAGAAGAGTTTGTAAACAGTTTTGGCTTTCTGAAGTACGGAATTCGCCTCTTCTGACAGTGTTTTGGAACTAAGCCAATCCGCTACAAATCGATCTTGATCATGAAGCAATTGCAGTCTGATGTCAGAGTCTCTGATCTCCCATCGTCGTACTTCTTCCAAAAGGAATGGATAGAAGTTATTTTTTATCTGGTAGGTGTTTCCCAAATATTGGATATTCTTTAACGAAGTAGTTTGATTCGAACTGGAAAATAGACTCCAAACAATGCAATCATTGTAGAATTCTTGACTTGGCTCTGTATGAGGTGTTAGAAATTGATTTCGATCATTAAGCCAGGTCGGTTTAGGGATTTTTCTTACCGCGTGAAGCGTTATTGACTTTTCAAAACTTTCCTTTATTACAGTAAAAGCCCCGGCACTAACACTTGGTGATGAAAGAATGGAAACGTACTTCGCATTTTGGAAATCGTTACCTTTGCTACAAATAGAAGCTAAAAAGTCAGGTCTTGCTCTGTGCCTTGTGTCTGTGTTTCCAGCTTTGACATTTAGACCGTTGCTTAAGGCGGGAAGAATATAATTTTTAGAGTTTTGTGGACGTGGGAACCAATTGTTTAAAACATCTCCTTTTTTGATTAATTGTAGGTGCTTTACTCCTATTGATGTGCCTTCATTATTGGCAATATCTATTTCAACTGATTTTGTTTCTCCATTTTTTGACAAATTCCAAATCAAAAACGATATTGGGAAGTCACCAGTTACTCCGTGAAAGCACTTTGAATGGAATAGGAATCCTTTTTCAAGCTTGTAATTAAAATGCTTGTCTCTATATTCTACGCTGTCTGGAGCGTTCAAATATTTCAAGGTTGAGAACATGCCCAAGTATGATTTTTTAGGTAGTTCTTTAACTATGCGAAACATAAATTGAGCAAACAGTTCACGCTTGGCGTGCCCTGCGTCATTTTTATTCATCTCAATTTCAACTTTGGTTTTACTCACTCCTTTTTTTGAGCTGCCGTCAGATTTAGCATCTTGAGCGGTTGCGAATAGTGGGTTGATATAGATGACCCAAGTGATATTGGGGTTATTTAATTCATCTCTTAGTTTCTGGGGAAGTTTCCAATTTGGTGTAAATGGTAAAACTCCTTTGTTGAACACATACTCTACATCGTCGTTTAGGTAGTCGTATTGAAAGCATGTCGCCTCTGGAAAAACCTTCTTTAAGTGGTCTGCTTCGCTGCCGTGTAGCGTAGACATGTATAGATACTTGTAGGATTCGGCAGGAAGGTGGTATTCAAGATTACCAGTACCGGCCGCCATATCCCAGATTCTGTATTTTCCTGACTTATACCAGTTTTTTTCCAATACTTCGTTCCAATAGTGAATTGCTTTTTTTCCGAAACTAAGAGGGGTGTAAAATTCGCCTTCAAATCGTCTTTGGCTCTCGTCTGTCAGACGATCGAGTTTCGCATGGATACCGTTGATGGTTTCGGCTTTCTCTACGTAGTCATAGACACTCCAAAAATAGTCGTAGTCCTTCATTAAGACTTTTTGAGTTTTGGAGTTTTTGTCTTCGAAAGTGAAGACAACCCGACTATTGTCTTTGTCGATGATTACCTTATCGCGCTGGATGTTCGCGAGAAAGTAGAAGGAAGGCTTGTACCCGTTTACGATATATGGGCCGATGATGCTTTTCCAATGTTCAAATACCGCCTCGAAATTTTCTTCATTGATCACTTTCTTATCTCCAAAGTCAAGTATCATTTGGGGATTTAGCGCTGATTCAAGATTTTTTCGAAAAGCTTCGTGCTCCATTTTCTTGGTTATGGCATAGACATGGAGCTTCGAGGTTTCGGGTTCTTTGACCAAATGATCCACCAACATTGGATCTGGTTTACTAGGAGGTCGTTCCCAGTCGTAGGCATCATTTGTATAGTAGGTGATCCATTTGCGGGTTTCAGTAATTGCTGCTTCGTTTTTGTCCGCGAGGCAGATAAAAAACGGAATAGCTTTCTCCACCTCGATGTACTTCAACCTTCTGATGTAATAGAGGGATTGGGCGAGAATTGTCGCTAGAGCTTTGAGGTTATTGAAATTCTTGTCGGATTTGAATTCAAATAATACCTGGGGAGTATAGAGGTCGTTTCGATGTGACGTGTTGTAGCGAATGTTAAAGTAAGTGGCATAGATCCCCCGTACCTCATGAGAGTGTTCAATTAAGTGTGTCTGCTAAATTCACATCAAATGAAAAAAAGACAGACAATTGAGGATTTGTTAAATGATCCC
>NZ_BAAAFI010000029.1:0-28474 GCF_039523455.1 Algoriphagus jejuensis
CAAATTGGCTCTCATCCCTTACCACTTTTCAATAAAATTAATCGCTCGAAAGGTGATTTTTTAATCTGAAGCTAACATAGGAGTCGCGGAGGTCGCTAAGTTTAAGCAGAGAAAAAAGAGGGGGTAAAGCAAAGCAATTCTTTGCGACTTACCGTCTCTGCGAGATTTATTCTTTCCTGAAACTTCGCTTCTTTTCACCGCGAGACCGCAGAAGTCGCTAAGTGTTTATTAGCAAAGGGCTTGAGTTGCGGGAAGCCTGCTTCTGGAGAAGCAGGGTAACAAAAAGCGAAAGGGTTAGCAAATGAGGCGGAGTTCTCGCGGAGACGCCAAGACGCCAAGTCGCCAAGTTTGGACATCATTAAGTCTGTCCTTTGCGACTTACCGTCTCTGCGAGATTTATTCTTTCCTGAAACTTCGCTTCTTTTCACCGCAAAGCCGCCGAGGTCGCTAGTTTTTCGCAGAGAAAAAAGAGGAGGGGGAGT
Source organism: Algoriphagus jejuensis (assembly GCF_039523455.1). Lineage (NCBI taxonomy): Bacteria > Pseudomonadati > Bacteroidota > Cytophagia > Cytophagales > Cyclobacteriaceae > Algoriphagus > Algoriphagus jejuensis. The sequence continues at coordinate 483 of NZ_BAAAFI010000029.1, forward strand.
TCGCCTCAGTGAACCTCTGACGGCTTGCAATTCTGTTTTTCTTCCGACTTCTGTCTCCGGTCTTTCCTCACATTCCTCGACATTTTCCGTCGCCGATTTCCAATTGTCACCCTGCCTCTTTAATATAAGAGAAACTGGTTTGACATTTTGAGTAACATGGAAGGGGATTATTTTAAAGGAAGGGGAGCGCAGATCCAATCGGGCAACCGCTTTTTGGAAAGACGCGTCGTGGCTGAGCATGTCGAGGGTTTGGACGAGCCGCTCTTGCTTTCACCGAAGACCGAGATTCGGATCGATCGTCCCAAAACCATCGTCAACGCAGTGGCCAGTCCGGATGTAGGGATGATGTTTTCCCTCAATCCCTACCAAGGCTGTGAGCACGGCTGCATCTACTGCTACGCCCGCAATTCCCACGAATACTACGGCTGGATTGGACTTTGAGACCAAGCTCATTGCCAAGCCGGATGCGCCACACCTCTTGGAAAAGAAGCTCTTGAGCAAGTCTTGGAAGGTCGCGCCGATCTCCCTTTCGGGCAATACGGATTGTTACCAGCCGCTGGAGAAGGAGATGGGAATCACTCGGGAGTTGCTGAAGGTCTTTGCCCGATACCGTCATCCTGTGGGGATGATCACCAAAAACAGCCTGATCCTGCGCGACCTGGATTTGTTGCAGGATTTGGCCCAGGATCGTTTGGTACAGGTGTTTATCTCGATTACTACGCTTGATGAAAAACTGCGGAGGAAACTGGAGCCTCGGACGGCGAGCGCGATGAAGCGGCTGAAAACCATCGAAGCCCTGACCAAGGCAGGAGTGCCCGTAGGGGTGATGAATGCGCCGATCATTCCGGGGCTGAACAATCAGGAGACTCCGGCGATCCTCAAGGCTGCGGCCGATCACGGAGCGCTTGCAGCCGGCATGACCGTGGTGCGGCTCAACGGAAAGCTGGAAGAGATCTTCACGGATTGGCTGGAGAAGAACTTTCCGGATCGCTTCCAAAAGATCATGCGTCAAATTGCCGAGGTCCATGGGGGACAGGTGAATGACAGCGAGTTTGGCCGGAGGATGAAAGGGGCGGGAGCCTTGGCGGAAAGCATTCAAACCCTCTTCCGATTCGCTCGCAAGACCTATTTCGCGGGACGGACTATGCCAGCCTACGATCTGGAAAAATTCCGGCGAGGTGGCAATCTGAGTTTCGACTTTTAGCGCTTAGGCCATGGTTTTGGCGGCGGTATCCGCCTTCTTGAACAGAGCGTCAAAGATCTCCGCGACTTCTTCGGCTGCAAGTTGGGGCAGGAGGGAGGTGTCGGAGATGCCCGAAACCACCCGCGTGATGTCGTGGTCCACGCTGCCCTTTTTGGCCCAAAGGGCGACTGGAGCCGCGGTGATGTAGGCCGAGAAGGCATGGTGTCCAGAACCCGGCCGCTCACCGATGATGTGGATGATGCCTTTTTGCTGGTTGGCGTTCGCAAGGCTTCCATAGAGCTCCTCGCCAGCCGCATAGCCAGCTCGGACTCTGCCGTGCGTGAACACCAAGTTTTGCGGAGCGATGCGATATCCTTTTGCAAGGAGTGTGGCCGTCAGGTTTTCCAAAAATGGGAATAGGTGGTCTTTATCCGTTAGAGCCAAGGCGTTGAGTCCGTCGGAGATAATTAGCTGCAGATCAGGAGCTTGCTTAGCCCAAGTGGTTCGCATTGTCTTCAACTGCGCGGAGGTCTTTTTGCTGAGCTTTTCTCCAGTCTCCGGGTGGTACACATAGTCCTTGCGATCCTTGCTTTGGGTGATCAGCGCAACGGATGCGGGGATGGACTGCACGAAAGTCGTGGGCATTTCCGCCCAAAGGCTAAGCTTCGCGTCCTCGTAGAGTTCATGGACCTTCTTGTCCAGCTCAGGATTCAGATCCCAGACATTTTCACCAAAGCCTTGGGCAATGGGGACGCCACGGGCTTCGATCTCTGCGATGGTCTTTCGACCTTCGGCCAAAATCTCCTCCTTGGTTCGCAGGTCTTTTTTGGCCATTCGGTATTGATAGTACACCCAAGTGGGATCGCCAAAATGCTCCGTCGGACGGTTGTCTGGACCGATGATTTCGATCTTCTTGAAAAAGTCCCACATCGCATCGTTGATCTTGTAGCCGAACTGCTCGCGGATCTTGACGTGATTGTAAAATCCGGTAGTCAGGTAACTCAGCATCGGGTCATTTTTGGTAGGCAAGGCCATCAGATATGCGGGGTTTGCCGGCATGATCTGCTCGATGCACCAGTCTAGATCATCCAGGGAGACGTCCATGTGCAGTGTCGAGCAGACGTCCAGACCGATGGTGAGTCCGTGCAGTTTTCCCATCACGGTGTCTTCCAGGCAGCAGCGGACGAGCTGCTCCTTGCTCTTGAACACCTCGGGGCCGATGAAGCCCGCCACATCGTTGACGTGAACCCAGGGCCTTTCCTCGGGACTTTTTCCTTCGGAAAGCTGGCTCTGTAAAGCCCGCACAAAGCCATATTTCCTCGACTCGTGCACCACCATGTCAAATCCCTCGCCGTGGCCGTTGGTGAAATCCGCTCCCTGTCCCGTCTCGGCGTAGAGTCCAAAACGTCCCTCGCGGCTGGCCATGTGCGTCTGCATCTTGGCGATGGAGACATCAAAGGTTTGGTTGGCATTGACGGTTCCGGCGATGCTTTGAAACCAGATCCCGGTGGTGCCGGGATTGATTTTCTCAGCCTCCGCTTGCACGTCGATGTGGGACAGGACACAGTTGGAGATGGTTTTCTCCAAGCCGAAGGTTGTGATCAGCTCGTAAAGTGCCCTTTCGATTTCGGCAACCGATTTGGGATCGCTGGAGACGGGATTCGTCCCGAGCACCAAGTCTCCCACGCCATAAGCCCATGCGTCGAAAACCTGCCACAAGATATCTGTGGGGTTGTCAGTAGGAGAGTTGGGCTGTACTCGTGCGCTTAGATAGCCCTTGCTTCCGATCTGGGTGCCCGGAATGGGGTTGAATACCTTCTGGCCGACAAGGATCAGTTCTTCGTTGGACATGAGCTTCACGAGACAGGCGATCACGTCGCTGCTCAGTGCGGGCATGATCGCTTTGATATCCGCTTCTGTCTTGGTGAGGATATAGGTTTTTAGCTCACCCAACGTCCAGTTGTCCATCTCTGGATTTTCCGCCGTGTTTTTTTCGATCAACTCGTAGAGTTCGTCGGTAAAGAGACTGTGAGCCTTCAGGTCACCTACCGTCGTATTTGCCAAAAGTATTCTCGCATTGGCTCGGGATTGATCCGACTCGGCCGCCACGCCGAGCGTGAGGTCTCCTTCCTTAAACTCATTGGCGGCTCCGATGATCTGCCGGTAGAGCGTCAGGTCATGATCGCCTTTGTTCCTTTGGATATAGGCAAAGATGTCTTCGGAGTCCAAGGGCGGGGATATGTGCGGACTGGGGCCAGCCGCTGTTTTTTGAGTGGAGTTGAAGTCGCAGGCCTGAAGCAGGAAGACAGAGCTACCCAATAGGCCCATCGTGGTCAAAAATTCTTTTCGGCTGATCTTGTCAATCATGGTGATTTCTGAGGGCTAGTTTTCTGAAATCTTGGGTTTACCGATCTGGTCTTATTTAGCCCAAGTTAGCCATAAGTTGCCGAATATTTGAAGTGATTTGCCTGTGTATTGCAGTGGGTTTATCGTCTTTTAGCAGGAAATTGATAAAAACTGGTTTTAAACCAATCTTCCTCTTGCGGACGATTTCCTGGTTGAGTTGAGCTTTTTCTGAAGTCAGTCGGTTTAGAAAAAGGTAAGTGAGATAGTGGGTATTGTTGCGAAGGGAGAGGCTAGCCGATTGTCTTTTTGGCGACGGCGTCAAGCTGATCCATAGTTTTGCTGACTGATTTCCACTCCACGAAGCAGACGATCTTGATCAGAAAGGCAAGAAACTTCCCAGGACTGATCAGCTTCTGGCCTAAAGCGGCGATGTTTTTGTCGCGGTCGCTGACCTGAAAGTCTTTGTTGCTGTCGGCGTGGTATTCTCCGGCATACTTCCATGCTCCGTTTCTGGCGACTTGGATGGAGAAGTTGAGGAGCATTTCATCGCGGCCTTTGGCCAGTGGGACGAGCCAGCCAAAGATCGGGGACACCACGCTTACGTTGACTTTCACCCCGTCGACGAGTTCTGCGAGTAGGGAGTTGATCTGGTTGAAGTCGCCTTGGATTCCGAGGAGTTCTTTTCCGGTCATCGTCTTGGAGGCAGCGATTCCCAGGTCTAGGTTGATGTGGGCGTTGATTCCCAAAAACAAATGCTGTAGCACCAGGTGCTTGGCGTCTTTGCTGGCTTCAAATGCGACCAGCCAACTTTCGGTGGTGACGGAGCCGACGGACCATTGCTCGTAGGCTTCGATAAATCGTCCGGCAAACAGTACATCGAGCCGCTCCATTCTGGGATTGTCCTCAAACTCGCCTGCCAGAATCCCGTCTCGAACCCGTCGGGTGACCTGTCGGTAGAGGATGGCAAAATACCCGACGCGGGATTGGCGGGACCTGCATTCCTCCACTATTTGATCCATGCGGGTCAATACCTCGTCAATTGTGTCCATAGTTTGGTTAGATGAAAATACGCTCTAAAACATTTCCAATATAAAAGGCTACTACCGCCGCCAAAAGTCCCAAGGCTACGGTTTCGGAAATACTTCGGAATTTGGAAGTCTGGTTTACTATACCCTTGAGCCAGCCTACGATGAGAAAAGCAAAGCCGGTCAAAATACTTGTCCAGAGGAACACGTTGATCTCGCTCGGGAAGAAGAAATCCCAGAGGTACACGAGCAGCGGAATGAGCCCAACGGAGGAGAAGGAGATCAACGTAGCGAGTCCTATCTTAAAAGGGCTTTTGGTGCTGCGGATCATCTCGAGTTCCCCTTTCATCATTTCGCTGACCCAGAGATCCTTGTCGGCGCAGATATGGTCTACGATCTTGGTGAGCAATTCGCCTTTGAACCCTTTTTCCCGGTAGATTTCAGTGATTTCTTCGCGCTCGGTTTCGGGCAGGTTCTCTACCTCCCAATACTCGATTTTTTCATGTTTGGTAAAATTGTCCCGTTCACTTTTGGCCGAAAGATAGGCTCCCACAGACATCGAAAACCCGTCGGCCAGCAGATTGGCAAAGCCCAGGATGAGTAGAATTCCGGCATCAAGATTGGCTCCAAAGCCCCCGGCCACCACGGCGAAGGTCGTGACTGCACCGTCGATGCCGCCATAGACAAACTCACCCAGGTATTCCTGGATCTTCCCGAATCGCAGGCTTTGCTGATGGGTTTTGTGCTCACTCATGGGCTATCTCAAGTTTGCCAGGAAAAAACGCTTGACATTCTCTCCCATCACCGCCCGAATCTCATCTTCGGTAAAACCAGCCTCCATTAATCCCTCGACGACCAGGGGAAGCCCGGTGATGTCAAAGGGAGCTACGACTGCTCCGTCATAGTCCGAGCCGAGGGCCACGTACTCAATGCCTACCAAGTCGCGTACATAACGGATCGAGGCGACGATGTTGGGAAGCTCGGGCGTGCCCACCGCACCGTCAAAGAATGCGATGGCTATGATTCCCCCTTTGCTGGCGATTCTTTGGATCTGTTCGTCGCTGAGGTTTCGCTGGGAGTCAAGGACTCCCCGAACACCGGTATGAGACACGATGACCGGCTCAGTACTCATATCCAGTACGTCGTCGATGATGGCAGGTGAGCAATGGGCCAGGTCGACGAAAATGCCGAGTTCGTTCATGCGCTTCACCGCGGCTTTTCCGAAGTCGGTGAGGCCGGCGTTGCTTTCTCCATGTGCGGAACCTCCAAACTCGTTGTCAAAAAAATGGGTGGGACCGATCATCCGGACACCTGCCTCGTAGACTGCCTCGAGATTTTCCAGACTGCCTTCGATAGCGTGGCCCCCTTCGATTCCCAGCATGGCACCGACTACTGTCTTGTCGGATTTCCGGGCTTCGATCAGTTGTTCCAGATCAGCTTTTGATTTTATGAAAAGTGCTTTTTCTCCTTCCTTCTCCACAAAATCGGTTAGGTCTTTTGATTGGGAAAGTGTCCGGTTGATGAGGCTAAACCAATTTTGAGGAGCTTCACCCTTGGCTATGGTCAGCGGCGTGATATTGTCAAAGGCATCGGTGGTATTACTTTTCATGTTTTGGCCAGCTGGAGACTTGGATACAATGGTAAACATCTCCAAGGCTACATTGGCTTCTCTCAGTCGGGGAAAATCTACGTGGCCTCGGTCGCCACGTTTGGTCAGGTCTCTTCCCCAAAGCAAAGCGTCACAATGGAGGTCCGAGATGAAGTCCAGACGGTCATACAGTGTCTGCGCTGCCGGGGAAACGGTGTAAGGAGGGCTTGCGACCACGGGGTTTCGCTGTGATTCGATGTAGGGTGGGATGGTGTTGATGCCGATGAGGTAGATGACCAATAGGACGCCGAAGGCAATCAGGGTTTTTTTCATTGATTTGGGTTTTGGGTCAATTTAAATCAAAAATCCAGACGGAGGGGAATCAGTGAGCTGAATCACGATAGGGGGTAGACGAAAAATAAATCAGTTTTTTTTAACTGAGATTTTGAATGTTTGATGTCTTTTGTTACGTTTAAGAAACTTTTGCAAGCTAAAAAACAACTCAACTCAGCTAATTGCCAAAGTTTATATGGTTTTAATCCATTAGCAATAAACCCTAACCGGGAGCCTATTTTTAAACAGGCTCCCTTTTTTTATGTCTGTTTATTTCATGTTTTTGACGAAAGTCAAAAAGTTGGTTTAAAAAAGTCTTTACTTTTTCCTTTTTGTTGTGAAAATATTAAAAACAGGTTTACCGGTTCTAAATGAATCGCTCTTTCTAAGATTCTGTTTTCGGGCTAATTTCTAGTCAAAGCTTCTTGAAAATTCTGAAAATCAGTAGTTGGTGAAATTTTGACTAGTTGAAATCAGGAAGTGGATTTTGAGAAATTAGGGCTGCAGCCTTTTTGATCAGGGAGTAATTTGAAGATTTTGCAGCAAATTCTTTTTGCGTAGCTCGTAGTTGAAGAAAATCTGAATACGATCCGCTGCATTTTTGCTCAATTGATAAAGATTGTCTTGAGCTATAGTGCTGATCAACAAGGAAAGTAGCTGAAAATCTTTGGTCGTCAAGGTCAGAGATATGTCTCCAATAATTTCTGGAATAGCTCCGACCGCCGAACCGATCGGTACGCATCCACAGGCCATCGCTTCGCCAAGTGCATTTGGGAAGCCCTCAGAAGTGGACAGCTGTAAGTAGAATTGGTGGGAGTTATACAGCTCACGCAGCGCCTCGGGCCCGAGCTTGTCGAGCACTCTGACATTGGAATTGGCTGAGTCGTAGGCCAAATCACCGACCAAGGTGAAGGTCCATTCCGGATAAGCTTTTGCCAGTTTTTCGATCAAATCGTATCCCTTGACAATAGCCCGGGAAGTCTTGGAAGTTCCTGTTGCGACTGAAATGAAGCTCATTTGACTTCGCTTTCTCCCCAAATCTCTCCAAAAATCCGAGTCAAACCCATTGGGAACAACTTGGATGGGGGTTGTCAAATCGGGAATCAGGTTGAGCAATCCTTGCTTAGATGAGATGTTAGGATCGTATCGATAGTCCTGTCTGACTAGGGCTTCGGCTACTGGGAGAATAAGGCTGCAATTTTTGAAAGAATACACGGTTGCTTTGCGAAGCCATTTCTTCCGAAAGTTGCCATAGCCGATCTCGGGCATATTGATGCAGTCGGTGCCTCCGGCTTGGATGGTGCATTTTTTCCCAAACACTTTTCCAAACCAAACCGGCAACACGGAATGATACCCACCAAAAAAGCAGAGGTATTGGGTGGTCTTGGGAAGGTACCAAAGGAGCTGAAAGAACTGAAGGATGAAGTAAAACGGAAGTTTGACGGGGCTTTGGGTGAATTCCAGCGTTTTGATCTCCATTTCCGGCGAAATCATTTCTACATCGCGGTCGATGAAAGCAGTTCGGACGGGAAAGGTGTAAACGATCATAAGCTTAAAAGTAGCAAGTGCTGGAAGGATAATATTCCAGATTGGCAAAAATGGAAGGGTTTTCCTTATGGAGTTCCACTTTGGGATTAATTACTTGACCATTTCCTGAATAGCCTGCCCAGCGTCGGGATCGGGGTATTCCAATCCCAGCAATTTGAAAATTGTCCTCGCAATCATTGAGGAGTTCCATTGCCCTTCGACCTTCATTTCTCCATCGGCTGGAGTGTCGGGGCCGATGGCCATCATCCAGACTTGGCCAGCTTCTGCATACTCGTCCCCATGGCCCTTCCATGTTTCAGTCGTGGTTCCCCGACCGTGGTCTGTAGTGACGAGTAGGGTGGTTTTCTCTTTGTATCGGGGGTCGGACTGAAGTGTTTCCCAGATCTCCTGGATGTATCTATCGATTTGGTTTGCTGATAAAAGGTATTCCCCATACTTGCCGCCATGAGCAAAATGGTCAGTTTCGTCAAAGGCGATGTAAAGGACTTTGGGCTTTTGATTCCGGAGGGCTTCAAGCGCCAAATGGTAGGTGAAAGCGTCGAGTCGGGTGGGTCCAATATTGACCTGAATTTCATCCTTCAGTCGGTTGAGAATTTTCTCGCGCTCTGTCAGCTTGGAACCTGTAACCTTCTCCCATCCTGCATTGACTGGAATATCACTTCTCTCCTCGTTGATGATATAAGGGAAAACATCCCAGCTGCCAAATGCGCGTATTTTTCCCTGGAAATCGGGAATTTTGTTTAGGTGTTCCAGAAAGGTAATGTTGGGATTGTTGACTTTGTTATTGCTGTTGATCCGCTCATCGTCCGCTTTGCCGGTGAGTATTTCATTATATCCTGGATAGGAAAACCACATCGTATTGCTGGTGTTTACCAGATTCCCGATCGTTCTGTTTCCATAGAGTTGCCCTTGGTTTTCCAACACACTCCATGTGAAAGGCATGAGTTTCCTTCTCCGCTCAAGGGGGCTGGAATGCCAAAATTCAGATTCCTGACCTGCTTCACCCAGAAGCAAAGAATCTGCCCCATTAAAGACTTCCTGCCAGCGCATTCCGTCCAAAGTGATCAACACGATGTTCTCTGTTTTTTGCGTCTGTGAGAAGGTGTTTTGAATTCCAAAGGCCAAAAGAAGACTTAATGAAAGCATGGCTTTGAAAAACTGGAAAGGAAGCATTTTTCGATTCATGAATTGAGGGATTGGTCTCGTATAATACTCAAAAAAAATATTCAATGAGCTAAAAAAAAGGATCAAAAGAATGGCTCTCTTGATCCCCTAATTAACAACAGTCGTTCGGATTTATACCACCAAATTCACAATCTTGCCCGGCACGATGATCACTTTTTTCGGAGCTTTTCCCTCCAGCCACTTTTGGACGGATTCGTCGGCCAGCGCGGCTTTTTCGATCTCCTGCACGGAGAGAGAAAGGGAAAGATGGAGCTTTGCCCGCATCTTGCCGTTGATCATCACGGGATATTCGAAGGCGCTTTCTACCAAATGCTTCTCGTCGAATTCCGGGAAGGTAGCCTTGGTGATAGACTCCTCGTGACCCAACAGCGACCAAAGTTCCTCGGCGATGTGTGGGGCATACGGCGACACCAAGATGGCCATGGGTTCCAAGATCTCGCGCTTGTTGGATTTGAGCGCTGTGAGTTCGTTGACGCAGATCATGAAGCTGGACACGGAGGTGTTGAAAGAGTGGTTGGCCATGTCTTCTTCCATCTTTCGGATGGCCTTGTGAAGGGCTTTCAGTTCCTCTTTGCTGGCTGCTGCATCGGAAACAGCAAATTCTCCGGTGGAGTTGTGGAACAGGTTCCAGAGTTTTCTCAGGAACTTGTAGACTCCGTCGATTCCATTTGTATTCCAAGGCTTAAACTGCTCCAAAGGACCAAGGAACATCTCATACAATCTAAGGGTATCGGCTCCGTAGCGCTCGATGATGTCGTCGGGGTTCACCACGTTGTACTTGGACTTGGACATCTTTTCGACCTCAGCTCCGCAGATATACTTGCCGTCTTCAAGGATGAATTCCGCATCGGCCAAGTCAGGTCTCCAAGCTTTGAACTTGTCCAGATTCAGCTGATCGTTGTGGACGATGTTCACGTCCACGTGCATGGCGAAGGAGTCGTATTGATCTTTCAGGCCATGGCTTACAAACTGGTTGGTGCCTTTGACTCGATACACAAAGTTGGATCTCCCTTGGATCATGCCCTGGTTGATCATCTTCTGGAAAGGCTCGTCGATGTGAACCGCTCCGATGTCATGCAAGAACTTGGTCCAAAATCTGGAGTAGAGTAGGTGACCTGTCGCGTGCTCGGAACCACCGATATACAAGTCCACGGCTCCCCAATAATCGGTCTTTGCTTTGTCGGCAAAGGCGGTGTCATTCTTGGGATCCATGTAGCGGAAGAAGTACCAGCTCGATCCTGCCCAGCCTGGCATGGTGGACATCTCCAGAGGGAATTCCCCTTCGGCGGTCTTGTACATCCAGTCTTTTGCTCGTCCCAGAGGCGGTTCTCCGTCCTCGGTTGGCAAGTATTTATCTACCTCAGGAAGCACCAAAGGCAAGTCTTTTTCTTCTACCAAGTAGGGCAAGCCGTCTTTGAAATAGACGGGAAGCGGTTCGCCCCAATAGCGCTGTCGCGTAAAGATCGCGTCGCGCATCCGGTATTGGATCTTTCCTTTTCCGATTCCTTTTTCTTCGAGAAACTCAATGGCCTTGGCCATCGCCTCCTTCATATACATATTGGAGATAAAGCCGGAGTTGATGATGAATCCCCCTTTTCCAGGGAACGAGCCGTTTTCCATTGATCCTTCGATGACTTGGCGGATTTCCAGGCCGAAGTGCTTCGCAAAGTTGTAGTCGCGCTCGTCGTGCGCTGGTACAGCCATCACCGCGCCGGTGCCATAGCCTGCCAACACGTAGTCAGCCACCCAGATCTGGATTTCTTCGCCGTTGAAAGGGTTGATTGCATAGGAGCCGGTGAACGCTCCTGAGATGGTTTTTACATCGCTCATGCGCTCGCGCTCCGAGCGGTTTTTGGCTACCTCGATATAGGCTTCTGCAGTCGCTCGCTGATCTTCGGTGATCAGACTGGCGGCCAGATCTGATTCCGGTGCCAAAGCCAGGTAAGTCACCCCGTAGATCGTATCTACTCGGGTGGTGAAAACTTTGATTTTCTTGTCGGAATCTTTCACCTGAAAGACGACGTCCGCACCAATGGACTTGCCAATCCAGTTGCGCTGCATCTCCTTGATTGGCTCTGCCCAATCGACCCGATCCAACCCTTGAAGGAGGCGGTCGGCATAAGCGGTGATCCGCATGGACCACTGCATCATCTTTTTGCGCTCCACAGGATGTCCTCCTCGCTCCGAGAAGCCGTCTTTGACTTCGTCGTTGGAAAGTACAGTTCCGAGTGCCGCACACCAGTTGACGGTGGTCTCGGCCAGGAAGGTTAAGCGGTACTTCAGCAGCATTTCCTGCTTTTCTTTTTCAGAGAAAGCCTTCCAATCTGCTGCAGAAAATACCGGAGTATCTTCGTCACAGACTGCTTTCACCTGCTTGTTGCCAAGAGTCTCGAAGCGTGCGATCAGGGAATCGATGGAAACTGCTTTGTTGGCGTCCAGATCATAGTAGCTACTGAATAGCTGCATGAAGATCCACTGCGTCCACTTATAATAGGAGGGGTCAGAAGTGCGAACCTCGCGATCCCAGTCAAAGGCAAAGCCTATGTTTTTCAGCTGCTCGGTGTAGCGGGTGATGTTTTGTTCGGTGGTGATCGCCGGATGCTGACCGGTCTGGATGGCGTACTGCTCCGCGGGGAGGCCAAAGGAATCGTAGCCCATCGGATGGAGGACATTGAAACCTTTCAAAGCCTTAAACCGGCTGACGATATCAGAGGCGATGTATCCCAGCGGATGGCCTACATGCAGCCCCGCGCCGGAGGGATAGGGGAACATATCCAGGGAATAAAACTTGGGTCGATTGGGGTCGACTTCCGCTTTGAAAGTGCCCTTTTCTTTCCAATAGCTTTGCCATTTCTGCTCGATTTCCCGGAAGTTGTAATCCGCCATGATTGAAATTTTCTTGATTTTTATACTGAATGCCTGCAAAAATAGAAAAATCAGGCGGCTTTGGTAGCCAAATTTCCAATTCCTCTCATCGGCTCATTTTCGCCTTTGATCATTTTTGTGTCAGCGACTTAAGGCTTTTTTGTATTTTCCTAAACCTAACCAACCGACCTTATGAAATCGAGCATCTATGAAATAGCATGTAGTTTTTTGGATATCAAACATGCGAGATTCCATGTGGCCATTGAATAAAAATCAAAAGCACATGAAAAAGAAATTACTGGTAACACTTGCACTTGCCGGAGGCATTTGCCTTTCGGCTTTTCCCCAGAAAAAATACTCCGCCAAGCAAATCGAGGCCCTCAAGGCCGAGGCTGCGCAACTCGTCCAAGCCAACCACAAGCAAAGCCAGGTAATGGTGGACAAGATTTTCAGCTTTGCCGAATTGGGTTTTCAGGAGATCGAGTCCTCCAAATACCTGACGGGAATCCTGGAGCAAAATGGTTTTAAGATAGAAAATGGCATCTCCGGGATTCCAACTGCCTGGTTTGCGACATGGAGCAATGGAGACGGCCCGGTGATCGCCTTGGGTTCCGACGTGGACGACATCCCAAAAGCTTCCCAATATCCGGGCGTGGCCTACCACAAGCCCATCGTAGACGGAGCTCCCGGTCATGGGGAAGGTCACAATGCCGGAATCCCGCTGAATATCACGGCAGCGCTGGCGGTGAAGCAGATCATGGAACGCGAAAATATAGGTGGAACACTCATCCTTTGGCCGGGGATTGCCGAGGAGTTGGTGGCTGCCAAGGCATGGTTTGTCCGCGACGGGAAGTTTGAGGGTGTAGACATCTGCATCTTCACTCACGTGGCCAATAATCTGGGAGTGAGCTATGGGCAAGCTTCCGGTACCGGCTTGATCTCGGTGGAGTACACCTTCGCGGGAGATGCGGCCCATGCTGCTGGCGCTCCCTGGCGGGGTAAAAGTGCCGCCGACGCTGTGGAGTTGATGAACATCGGCTGGAACTACAAGCGTGAACACCTTCATCCGCTGAAGCGATCCCACTCGGTGATCACAGATGGCGGAGATCAGCCCAACGTGGTGCCTTCCCAAGCTTCGATCTGGTACTATTTCCGGGACGTGAAGTATGACGGAATCATGGAGATGTACGCCCAAGCCCATGACATCGCCAAAGGAGCCGCATTGATGACCGGCACGACGATGAGCTCCAAGATCGTCGGCACGGCTTGGCCGCGGCATTTCAACAAGACTATTGCCGAGACCATGTACCAAAACATTCTCAAAGTAGGTTTGCCTGAGTGGGATGAAAAAGACCAGACTTTGGCGAAAGCCGCCCAGAAGGAACTAGGCTCCAAAGAAGAGGGTCTGCCAACCAAGTTGGATACCTTGGGCTTGCCGGTGAAGGAGCCTATTTCCGGTGGATCGGATGATATTGGCGACGTGTCTTGGGTAGTTCCGACCGTGACTTTGCGCTTCCCATCCAATATCCCCGGACTTCCGGGTCACCACTGGAGCAATGCTATTGCCATGGCGACGCCGATTGCACACAAGGGTGTGACGGCTGGTGCCAAAGCCGAGGCGATGACGATCTTGGACTTTCTGCTAAAGCCGGAGCTGGTGGATCAGGCTTGGGATTATTTCAAAAATGTCCAGACCAAAGAGGAAACCTATAAGCCGATGATCACGGCGGATGATCCCGCACCGATCTATATCAATACCGACATCATGAAGCGTTTCCGTCCTGAATTGGAGAAATTCTACTTCGACGAGACCAAGTATGATACTTATTTGGAACAGCTGGGGGTAACGTATCCGACGGTGAAGAAGGATTGATGGGCATTTACGAATTGCGATTTTTGATTTACGACGTCTGTTTTGAACTTCAATCTTACTAACCAGAGGTTTGTCTTTTGATATCAGGGCTGCGGGCCTTAGTGGCCTCTTAGATCGTAATTCGTAAATCAAAAATCCAATCGAAATGGAAAAGAACGCCTTCGACTTCAATATCAGACAAGCCTCTCTTGCCGAGCTCCTGTGGGTGCATGAGCGCATTCCGGAGTTTCCGGGGAAGGCTTCTCTTGATTTTTATCTGGATCGGCTGCGGCATCGGCTTTACCTAGCTTTGGTGGCGGAGCAAGATGGAGACTTGTTCGGATTTAAGGTCGGCTATCAAAGCGAGACGCCGGACACCTTCTATTCCTGGATGGGAGGGGTAAGGCCGGAGTTTAGAAAACACGGACTCGCTGATGGGTTGGCGGACTATCAGGAAGCATGGGCAAGAGAAAAAGGCTTTAAATCCCTCTTTTTCAAAACCCGAAACCGCTTTCCCGCGATGATTTCCTTTGGACTCAGCCGAGGCTTCCGGATCATCGACGTGCTGCCCAAGGGAGGAGTGGAGGATTATCGGGTGGTGATGAGTAAAGAATTGTAAAATTGGAAGATTGAAATATTGTAAAATTCTTAGCCGGAACATCCGCAAAATGGCTAGAATAAACTTTTGGTATCCCTTGGCTATTTCGTCTTTCCAACCGAGAGGTAAATCTTCCAATTTTCAAATTTTTCAATTTTCAAATTAAGAAGGTACCTTTGCCCCCTCATTCACCAGCGGTTCAATCGCCCGCTTCACCAAAAATTCATGAAGACTCAAGAACTCATCGCGTCGAGCAAACAAGATTTAGTGGCCGCCGGCCTACAGCTTCCGATCATGGAGGCATTTTATACCATCCAAGGAGAAGGCAGATTTACAGGCTATCCGGCCTATTTTATCCGGCTGGGAGGCTGTGATGTGGGCTGCGTCTGGTGCGATGTGAAGGAAAGCTGGGAAGCGGGAAAGTGGCCCGTCCTCTCCATCGAACAGATCGTTGAGGATGCCTTGGCCCACCCGGGCCGACTGGCGGTGATCACCGGCGGGGAACCTTTGATGTATGATCTGGGCCCCCTGACCAAGCTTTTGAAGGAAAAAGGCTTCACTACCAACATCGAAACTTCCGGTGCGCATCCTTTTTCGGGAGACTTTGACTGGGTTTGCTTTTCCCCAAAGAAATTCAAAAAACCGCATCCAAGCATCTACCCAGTTGCGGACGAACTAAAGGTCGTCGTTGCTCATAAAAGCGATTTCGCTTTCGCAGAGGAAAATGCTGGAAAGGTAAATCCCCTCTGCGAACTTCGGCTTCAACCCGAGTGGAGCAAGGCCTCCAGATTTACACCAGAGATCGTAGAATACGTAAAAAGGCAGCCGAATTGGAAAATATCTCTCCAAACTCATAAATTTATGGACATACCCTGAGTCCATGCGCCCTGTTTTCTTGTTTGTTCTTGTGTTTTTTCTGTCTCTCCATGTCGGGGCGCAGACTTATTCCATTATAGATGGCAAGGCGATCAAGTTCTATCAACAAGCGGAAGAACTCACATTGTCCAGGCAGTATAATGAGGCGATTTCCAAGTACCAAGCAGCGATTGCACGTGAGGCATCTTTTTTGGAAGCCTATGTCAAAGCTTCCCAATTGTTGATCACGCAAGGGAGACTGGATGAAGCTGAGAAGATGGCTCTGGCTGGAAAATCCCGGTTGTCGGGAAAGAATGCGACCGCCAAGCATGTGGCAGATTTCGGCTGGGTTTTTTCTAATCTTCTCTTAAAGCAGGGCAAGTTCGCTGAGGCATTCCGCCAGTTTCAGGAGGTGGATCCACTCCTTGATGGAACTTTCAAAAAATCGATGTACTATCTGCAGATGAAGACGCAGATGGATTTTTTGAGTTCCCAGCTTGACGACATTCCATCTATAGAAAAGGAAATGCTGGGATCTCCTCTCAATGAATTTAATCTTCAGTATTTCCCGGTTTTAACGGCGGATGGCAATCAGATACTTTTTACCAAACGGGACGGAACTGGAAACTTCGACAAAGAAGATATTTTCACCTCCTTTAGGGACGAGTCAGGAAGGTGGACTACTCCCAAAAGTCTAGCGCAAACGATCAATTCTGCTTTCAATGAAGGAACTTGCTCTGTCACTGCCGATGGCAACATCTTAATCTATACCTCCTGCGATGCGCCGGATTCGCAGGGTAGTTGTGATCTCTATGTCGCTTACAAAGTGAACGGCAACTGGGAACGACCAACCAATATGGGGAGGAAGGTGAATTCTAGTTCTTGGGATTCTCAGCCGTCTTTGTCTGCGGACGGGCGAATTTTGTTTTTTTCTTCTGATCGTCGAGGGGGATTTGGAGGCAATGACATTTGGTTCTCGATCCGACAAAACGACGGAAGTTGGTCGGATGCCAAAAACCTGGGTGAGTCCGTAAACACACCAAAAGACGAAATCTCGCCCTTCATGTTTTTCAACAACGAGATTCTCTTTTTTGCGTCAGATGGTCATCAAGGATTTGGGGGGATGGATATTTTCCTGTCGCGGGTGAAAAATGGCATTTTTCAAACGCCCGAGAACCTCGGACTTCCGATCAACGATCAACTGGAGCAGGTGGCGCTTTTCATCACCGCACAGAAGGAATACGCCTATTACACGGAGTTGACCACCGAGACCGCACAAAATGACCGTTCGCTGCTTTATAGATTTAAGTTTCCGGAGGACATCTATTTGGGAGAAAATCTTACCGTTACTGAGGGAAAAGTGTTCAATGCAAAAACGGGGCAGCCGATAGACGCGACGCTTTCCCTCGTGTCCCTGACCAATGACAGTACGCTGTACCAATTTCGGGCCGATGGTAAAACAGGTGAGTTTGTGATGCTTTATCCTGAAAATGCAGTATCTGGCTTATACGTGGAGAAAAAGGGCTTTCTGCCAAAGATTTACAACGTGGAACGGGACAAGATTCAGAACGTAGACGACCTAAAGGTCGAACTTACTCCTGTAGCACCAGGGGAGGAGTTTGTGTTTGAAAACGTGTTCTTTGAGTTTGATCAATACGATTTAAAGCAGGAGTCCAAGTCCTCTCTGAAGCGATTGCAGAAGTTTTTGCTGGAAAATCCAAACGTAAACATCCTGATCAGTGGGCATACCGACAACATCGGAAGCTCTGCCTACAACCAAACGCTCAGCCTGCAACGGGCAAAAAGTGTTCAGTCTTTTCTGGTTGCAGCCGGTCTTCATCCGGGGCGTGTCATGGTGGAGGGGAAAGGGGATAAATCTCCAATGGTGCCAAATTCCAGCCCAAAAAATCAGGCCCTAAACCGTCGCATTACAATCAAGATACTCTGATACGTATTAGATTTTTAGGCCGGTCATCTGGGATAGATTGGTTTTTTGGCTGACCGAATCCAACGTTTTTTTAGGATTTTTCAGATCAAGGTTTTGTAAAATCATCAACAGTGTATGCTATTTCAAAAAATTGGATGAACAAGGCATATTTATTATGCGAATTAACTTTTGTTAACTTTTGGTTAACAGAATAATGGTTTGTAAATAATCGAGTTATTTAGTTTTTATAAAATATAATTCTGAAAACTCTCGATTTCGTGTCCATTTTATTTGCTCTATCGTAAAATCTTTTGAACATTCTTCCTTATATTTTGCTTCATACACCCTGTTAAAGCAATAGTTTTATTGTCTAACTAAAACCAAACACTATGAGGAAAATTTTACTTCTAGGACTCATGTTGTTTTATGTAAGCGTTATCGCGTTTGCACAAGACCGTGTGATTACCGGTACCGTGTCCTCGGTAGAGGACAATTTGGGGGTACCGGGAGCGACAGTTCTGGTGAAGGGGACCACGATCGGGACTGCCACGGATATTGATGGCAAGTTTTCGATTATCGTTCCGACCGGGCGCAATGTCTTGGTCGTCAGCTTCGTGGGGATGACTACCCAGGAAGTGGTGATTGGGAATCTCACCAACATCACGGTGGCCATGGAACCGGATGTACAGTCTCTCTCTGAATTTGTCATTACCTCCTACGGGGACCAGTCCAAGCGGGAAATGACCGGCGCGGTGTCCTCGGTCAAGGGAGAGGTGTTTCAGGATCTTCCGGTTCAGTCTTTTGACCGGGCGATGCAGGGCCGCATCGCAGGGGTTCAGGTTACTTCCTCCACCGGTCAGCCGGGTGGAGCCCTCAATGTCAGGGTTCGAGGTGTTGGGTCGGTCAACGCCGGTAATGAGCCACTTTACATCGTGGATGGCGTCCAAGTCCAAGGTGGAGGCTTGGCGGCTCAAGGTTCCCAAAATGCTTTGGGCTCTATCAACCCCAATGACATCGAGTCTATTGAGGTGCTGAAAGATGCCGCTTCTGCAGCTATCTACGGCGCTCAGGCAGCCAATGGCGTTGTCCTGATCACCACCAAAAGAGGTAAAAAAGGCAAAACCAACGTGCGTGTTTCTGTGCAGGAAGGTGTGGTGAAGCCCCTGAATCTCTATGATGTGATGGATGCGAAGCAGCTTTCGATTATTAAGAGGGATGCCTATATTAATGCAGGACTGGATCCCGCAAATGCCGCTGCAACCTACGGAGATCCGGAAGATCCCAACTTGGAGAGCTACGATTGGGTGGATGAACTTTACAGAGATGCACGGTTGAGTGTGTATGACCTATCTATCTCCGGTGGGGACGAAAAGACAACTTTTTTCCTGTCGGGTTCCTATACCGACCAAGAAGCTCAGGTCATCATGTCTGACTATCAAAGAGCCACTGGACGTCTAAACCTGACCCATAGGCCCAATCAGAAGTTTACGGTATCGGCAGCCTTGTCCTTGGCCTATCAAAATACAAACGGGACAATCGATCGAGGAAACTTTGTCAACGGTCCCTTTGTGGCTGGCTACTCAGCGAGGCCCAATGTGCCCATCTATGACGAAGACGGGGGCTACGAAGCCTATCCTTCCAACCACCTTTTTGGATATAATATCGTTCAGGGGGTCAAAGAGGAGATTAGAAGCGCTAAGACGGTTCAGTCGGTTTCCAACCTATCGCTTACCTATCAGTTTTTGCCGTGGTTGAGCTGGACATCCTATTTTGGCTTGGATTTTTCTGATGTTCAGGAGATTAATAATCGACCGTCCACCATCCCGGCTTTTTCGTCCTACGGTGGCTCTTCCGTATTTACTGGCAGGAGAAATACCAATTTCAACACCAATCATAATTTCAATTTTAACAAGGAGTTTAACGACGTTCATACGGTATCCGGTGTCTTGGGATTTGAGTACAAAGTCGGCAACAGTGACACGCAGTCAGCCACTGGTCGTGGGTTTCCAAATCCCACTTTGATCTACCTTCAAAACGCAGCAGTGCCTTTCGCAGTGAACAGTAACTATACTGAATACAAAAGAGCAGGGTTCTTTGGCCAAGCAAAGTATGACTACGATGATCGATACACTGCTGATGTGACGGTGAGAAGAGATGGTTCGTCTCGATTCGGCGCCGAAAACAAATGGGGAACCTTCGGAGCTTTTTCGGTTGGATGGAGACTCTCTTCCGAAAGTTTCCTGGAAAATGTGAGCTGGCTGGATAACTTAAGAGTACGAGCATCCTATGGAATCACCGGCAACTCCGATATCGCCAACTTCGCCTCCAGAACGCTGGTAGGCTCCAGTGGGCAATACCTTGGAAACGGTGGGCTGACCATTTCCCAACTGGGGAATGACCTCCTGACTTGGGAAGAAGCTCACTCCATGAATATTGGCGTCGACGGGACTATGTTCAATGGGCGCATCATCGCGACCATTGACTTTTGGAGAAAAGACTCCAAGTCCCTGCTTTTTGACACCCCACTTCCCGTGGATTCCGGATTTGGTTCCATAACGAGAAACACCGGCGAAGTGAGAAACCAAGGGATTGACATTGACTTGCAGACCACAAATTTGGTGTTGGGCAAATTCCAGTGGTCCTCAGCTTTCAATATTACCTTTTTGGAAAATGAGCTTCTCTCACTCTATGATGGACTCGACAGGATAGGCAATGACCTGATTGTAGGGAAGCCAATCCAATTTTGGTATACCAATGAGTACCTCGGAGTCAATCCAGCTAACGGTCTGGCGATGTATTCCGACGGCGAGGGTAGCTATACCTATCTTGTAGGCGAATCTACCCTAGACTACAGGGGTAGTGCCCTTCCAAGCAGTTACGGAGGCTTTACCAATAGCTTCTCCTACGGTCCTGTGAGTTTGGAGATATTTTTCCAAGGCCAGTTTGGCAACCTGGTATGGAACTCAGATATCTACAACCAGGGATCTTGGGGATCTGGACCGGATAACCAATTCGTGAGTCAGCAGGACTACTGGAAGCAGCCGGGGGATATCACCACCGTCGGCAAACCTTATGAAGGCGGGCAGGCTCCAGGTACCTCTAATATTGGTACCGAATCTACGCGATTGTTGAGTGATGGAGGATATGTAAGACTAAAGCAAGTGACCTTGAAGTACACGCTCAGTACGGAGATTGCCAAAAGAATCGGAATGAGCACCGCTAGCGTGTTCCTGCAGGGTATGAACCTGGCGACGTTCACCGACTACAACGGGATCGATCCTGAGGTCAATTCTGTAGGTGGCAGCACCTACGGGTCCTATCCAAACGGCAAGCAGATCACTGCAGGGATCAATCTTAACTTCTAAAAGGAACTGAGAATGAAAAATCTTATAAAAACACTAATTCTGGCCAGTACCTTGATTTTAGGAGCTTGCGACAGTTTACTTGATACCGCTCCAAGACAAAGTCTGACCCCAGAGACAGCCTTTACGGATGTGAAGAGTTTTGAGTCATTGTTATTCACCATCTACGCTAGGGTCCGCAGTTTCAACTACTATGGGCAAGTGATGATGATCGCTCCGGAGATCATGGCGGATAACTTGAGAATCATCGCCAATACCGGTAGGTACATCGGAGAAGAGGCAAATGCGGATCGAGCTCATATTGACCTTTGGACAGCTGGAGTTTTCACGGGAATCAATGAAGCCAATATCTTACTCACAGAAATCGACAAGGTAGATGGAGATGAGGCATTGCGGGCAAAGCTCAAAGGGGAAGCCTATTTTCTCCGTGCTTTGTTTTACTTCGATCTGGCAAGAGTCTATGGCTATGAGCCTGGTCAGGAAGTAGAAGGATGGACGGCGTCAGTCGTGTTGAGAACCACTCCTACCTTGGGATTTTCCTCCGCTGATTTCAGAGCAAGAAGCACAAACAGAGAAGTCTACAACCAAATCGAGTCCGACCTAACCGCTGCAATCTCCAGCCTGGCACCCCAGTCGATGGGCACCGCTGGCGTCTATCGCGGCAACAAAGGAGCAGCGGAGGCTTTGCTTGCCAGAGTTTACTTATATGAAGGCAAAAATGCCGAAGCTGCCACCATGGCTACCCAAGCAATGGCAACATTGGGACTAACTAACAGTGGGACGGGGCTGGTCACTGCAGCAAATTATGAAGCAGCATTCAATACCTACCCCAACCCTGAGTCGATTTTCGAAATCGAAATTAGATCAGTGGATTGGTCTTCGGTGGATGGTGTCAACAACTCCATGTGTTCTCTGACTGCCGATGTGTACACCGGTGCTCAGTTCATTCTCACAGCTTCCAGTGAACTATTAGCAACCTATGATCAAGGAGACGTCAGAAGGCAAATGTGGTCCCCGACTACTAGGAGCGGAGCCGACGGTATCGTGTATGAGTCTAAGAAATGGCTGGGCGCTAAAGGAGATTTCTTGGAAAACCTCCCGATTATACGTGCATCCGAACTTTATCTGATTAGAGCAGAGGCTAGGCAAAAAACTGGTAATAACTCCGGAGCAATTTCTGATTTGAATGCACTGCGTAGCAAAAGAGGTGTCAATTCGGTTTCCGGTCTTACAGGAAATTCCCTCCTGCAGGCAGTAATGAAAGAACGAAGAACTGAATTTGCGCTAGAAGGGCATCGATGGTTTGACCTGAAGCGTAACGGTATGACGATTTCCAAGGCTGGTTCGTTTGCGCCGGTTCCGTATACGGACTACCGTATTCTTGCTCCAATCCCTCAGGACGAAATTACCCTGAATGACCTACTGGAAAACAACCCAGGTTACAACTAAAATCAGAAAAAGATGAAATTGAATAAGATATATGTCATCCTCACATCGATTATCGCATCCATGACCATGATGGGGTGCTTTAGTGAGCAGGGGGATGATGTCATTTTGCAAGATAGCTTCGTAGAATTTGAAGATGGTAGATTGCCAAATGGGCGAACGGTTTCTTTCGTCGTACTTGACCCGGATCAGACAGATATCGTTGAGCTGCAGGTAAACCGCGTTTCTACCAACAGCTCCACACCGATCACGGTAGACATCTCTGTTGATCCTACGTCTACGGCCATTGCCGGAGTTCATTATGAATTTGCCGCGCAGTCGGTGACCATTCCGGCAGGTCAGTTTTTAGCCTCGGTTAAGGTGAAAGTGTTGACGGGCAATATCGTGCCTTCTGAGACACCCGATCTAGTATTGAAGATGACTTCTGCCAGCGGTGCTGAGATCTCGACCAGTTACGGAGATCTGTTGCTCGCGCTTAGGGTGATTTGTGCTTCCAGACTCGCGGGAACCTACAAGGTGTTTTGGGAATACCTCCAAACTGGTGATGGGGAAGGAGGAGCAAATCAAGCCACAACCGATTTTGTGATCGCAAGTGCTGACCAAGTTGTACTGACCGAATTGGCGATAGGCTCGTATCAGGTCAGCGATATTTCATTCGGTTTGTATCCTGGGTTAATCAACGAGCCGACTCCAACCGGCAAAATATACGAAGCCTGCGGAGTGATCACTGGAGATCCATCAAATGCAGACTCATATAATGATCCTTTCACGATCAATGGAACCTTAAATGAAGACGGAACGATCTCGATCACCTGGTCTAATACCTGGGGTGATGGAGGGGATGTAGTATTGACTAAGCAATGAAAATGGCCGTGGAATTCTAAAAAGGGGGCTAAAGCCCTCTTTTTTTCTTATGGTTTGATTTGCAGAATTCCTTTTGAAAAGCAGGGGGTGATCGTGCGCGAATAGTCTTCTCTGGCATTTGGAAAAACTTCGTTGCTCAGCCCGACTCACGGAGGCTGTCTGTTTCGTCTCCTTCTAGAAATCGTATATAGCTAAACTTTAATTATTTTGTTGCAGTATAGAAAACTGAAGTTGATGACGTCGATATGAGAAAAATCTTACTCTTTTTAGTTGCATGTTTTTTCGGGGCGAGTGCTGTGGTTGCACAGGAAAACGCTTCTTCCTCAGAAAGACTAAGCGAGACCCGAAGATCTATTGCATCGAGCCTTGCCTCTGACTATGACTATCTCTTACTCCCCAAAAGTGCTGTTTTACTCAAAGCCAGAGCCAGAAACATTCCGGTGAGGCTTGAGTTGGCTGACGGAGAGTCTGCCGAACTGCTTTATTTCGACGAGCGGGATCAACCGGTCTATTACACGGTCATGAATTTAAATGCGGCAAGAACTACCGGGACAGTAGCACTTCAGCCAGGAGGAGCATTAGGGGTGAATCTGACAGGAAAGGGCTTTGTAGTAGGTATCTACGATCAAACCAGACCCAAGATCGATCATATCGAATACAGGAACCGATTGACCCAGGTCGATGGATCAACGGAGACGATTTCCAGTCATGCGACGCACGTCACCGGAACAATTTTAGCGAAGGGCGTAAATGCCAATGCGAAAGGAATGGCTTCCGAGGCGACAGGTTGGGCTTTTAACTGGGAGGCGGATTTGGACAAAATGAACAACAACGCCTACGACCCCGCTAGCAAGCCGGGCGGGCATTTGGTGTCCAACCACTCCTACGGAGTAGTTTTGGGCTGGTACCGAAACGCCAGCAATGCCTGGACTTGGGCCGGCAACGCAAACGTGGATGCCAATGAAGATTACAGATTTGGATTTTACTCCTCCAAAAGCAAGGGGATTGATGATTTACTTTTTTCAAAACCTTTCTATACCGTAGTATGGGCGGCTGGCAATGACCGAACGGATAGTGGTGACGGAACTAGAAATCCTGATGGGCCGGATGATACACTTGGACCGGAGGGTGTCTCGAAAAACGTGATCACTGTAGGTGCTGTCGCTAACGTGCCTAACTATACCCAGCCCTCTGATGTCAAGATGAGTGAGTTTTCAAGCTGGGGGCCCACAGATGACGGACGGATCAAACCGGATCTGGTTGGGATGGGAGTGAGTGTCTTTAGTTCCTCGGTGACCAATGAAGGGGCAACGGATGCCTATGCAAGTTTGAGCGGAACGTCCATGGCCTCGCCCAATGTCACCGGATCTCTGCTTTTGCTTCAGCAATTGTACAGTCAGCGCAACAGCGGCCGATACATGTGGTCTTCTACGGTGAAGGGACTTGCGATTCATACCGCTAAAGAAGCAGGGAATGCGAATGGTCCTGACTATGTCTTTGGCTGGGGGCTGTTGGATGCTCAAGCTGCTGGGGACTTAATCCTGAATCAAAATGGGGATTCCAAGATGATCCGAGAAGAAAAGCTACTCAACGGAGAATCCTTTGAAATGGAATTGATCTCCGATGGGTTTACGCCGATCAAGGTGAGCATCGCCTGGACGGATCCAAGTGGCAATCCCGTTGGAGCGTCGCTGGATCCAGGAAACTTGATGCTGATCAATGACATTGACTTGCGAATCACGGATGAGCAGGGCAAAGTCTATTTCCCGTGGACCTTGAATCCAAGCCAAGGGCCAAGTGCGCGGGCCAGCCAAGACCAAGATAACTTCAGAGACAATGTGGAGCAGATTTCAATTCCAAATCCGACCTCACAGAAGTATAAAGTTAAGGTTAGCCACAAACGGACCTTGAAAAATAATATCCAGGATTTCTCATTGATCCTCACTGCCGGTACGATCGGAGGAGCCTCCGAAACCTTATACTGGATCGGTAAGGCTGCCGGGAACTGGGATGATCCAGCAAATTGGTCTGCAACTGCCAACGGGTCAACGGCAAACAAAATCCCAGATACAGGTACCCGGGTGGTTTTCGAAGGGTCGTCGGGAGGCAGCTCAACGGTCAATTTCACTTCTCAGGCAACCGCTTTCAGCGTGAATATATTTGGCAATCAAGTGTATACCTTGAACCTGAATTCCAATTCTTTGTCTCTTTCCAATGGCATGAGAGTCCACAATCAGATCACAGAGGTCAAAAATGGCACTATTGTTTTCGACTCTGAAAGCGCCAACGAAACGCTGGTAGAATTCGGTCAGACGCTTTTTGAGAACTCCAGTTTGGCGTTTGTCGCAGGAGAATGGAGAATGATCTCTGGAGTGAAATTGGACGCGCTTTCCGTAGAGTCCGCTCAACTTAGCGTAGACATGGCGCAGGTCTATGCAAATGAAATCCGTGTGCAGCCGAGTGGGATATTGATCGGGGGAGTAGAGTCTCTCGAGTTTACAGAAGTCCTATCTATCAGTTCCACCAGTCAGATCAAGGAAGGTCTGCAAGCGCAATTTGCGGGAGAGTCCGGCCAATTTTCTAACACTTCCCCAGTACCACTTGCGGGTTTAGAAGCAGTAGCCGGTACATTGTCGATCAACACCGACGGCATTGACAATCTTAAAATCGAAAGAGCAAAGGCGGTATTGGGACTGGCTGCAATCGACGTCCAGCTACTCACGCTCGGTGCAGGTAGCGTGCTGGAATTTGGGCAAACTGGGACACTCACGGTTCTGAGCAAGATTTCTTCCACTGCAACCCAGGCATCCAAAGCGTTGATCACCGCTCCTGTGCCGGGTAGTGTCTTGGCCTATGACATCTACGAGAAACTTTGCTTCTCACACATCAACGTCACCAATGTCAATAAAACAGGCAAGGGTATAGTCAATCTAGGAACAGGTGCAGTGGTGCAAAATGCGAGTGGCTGGGTCACACAAAACTGCGCTGAAGTACTATTTGCAAAGTTTGAGGCAGCCTATACATGCGTGGGTGCGGCGGTGACCTTTGACAACCAAAGTGAAGGAGCCATATCTACTTACCTGTGGGAATTTGGGCAGGGCGGGACTTCCGATTACAAATCCCCGATTTTTGTGTACAACACTCCGGGAAGCTATCTGGTTAAATTGACTATATCCAACAGTCAAGAGTCGACCTCCTTTGAGCAGATCCTAGAGATCGGTGCGAATGCACTGCCTAAGCCGCGGATCGTCGCAAACGGTGATCAATTGACTTCACAGCAGCCGGGCTCAAGCTACCAATGGTATGTCAGCGGTGAGTTGATTCCAGGTGCGACACAACGCAGCTATGTGATAACTGTGGATGGTACTTATCAAGTAGCGATCTTCAATGAAACCTGCAATAGTCTCTCCGATCCCGTGGTGATATCGGCGATTCCGGAACCGGATCTGAGCCGGTTTGGTGTCTTTATCGGGCCGATTCCTTCCTATGACCAAGTGGGTGTTCAGTTACTGAATGAGTACCGGGGTAAGGTTACTTTTACACTCGTAGATATGACAGGCCGGGTTTATTTGACAAAAGTTGCAGGTAAAAACGAGGATGAGCTGATCGAGCAAATCCCGCTTGCGGGTCCAGCTGGTATGTATCTATTAAAGATAGAAACCAGCACGCTGACTCTGCACAAAAAGCTGATCAAGTATTAGGATGAAAAAGGCATTGGTTGTCCTGGTGTGGTTGATTTCGCACGGAGCTTTTGCACAGATCGTAAACTTGGACTTAAATGGAGTGCCTGCCCGGTTGACCCCCTATACTGATGTCGACGGATCTCCTTATCTGTTCGAAGACTGGTCGGAGGCCACCATCTCCACCACCAACGGTGGTGTAAAAGAGGGTGTGGCTTTCCGATTCAATATCCACGACAATGCGCTTGAAGTGGTCAATGAGGCTGGGAATACGATCGTTCTTGACAAAGATTATGTGGAATATGTCGTCCTTCAGCGACCTCCGGCTCTCATTGTCCAAAGCGTCACGCCGGGATTACTGCCCAATCTTCTGTTCAAAAAAAGCTTTGAATTCATCAAGGGGATTAAAGCGGATGACCTGATAAATGTCCTGGCAGAAGGGGAAAAGTACACCTTGATCCGGAGATTTTATTCCGATCTGGTCACTCCGGCTAAAAACAGCTATGCACCGACCGCAGGCAGCAGGTTTGTCTTCGAGGAGACGTTCTATCTGATCAATGACAATGATGTCGTCAGTACTGTGAAAGCAAAAACCAATGTGATTCTAAAATCCTTAAACCCAACAGATTCGGAGCAGGGCAAGCGGCTAGTCAAAGATCAAAAACTCGACTTAAGACGTGAGGATCATCTGGTGATTTTCTTTTCAGAATTGAACAAATTCTGAAACCTATCCCAAGCTGTTGCTAGTGGACGCGGATTTTGGATTTCTATTCCGTATTCTTTTGCCTAACTTCGCAGCGAATTTCAACGACGATGATTCACATTTCCCGAAAAGAACATTTCAACGCTGCCCATAAACTTTGGAACCCGGTCTGGTCCGATGAAAGGAATTTTGAAGTGTTTGGCCCTTGCGCCAATGTCAACTGGCATGGACATAATTTTGAGCTGATCGTGACTGTCAAGGGGCTGCCCGACCCAGATACCGGTTTTGTAGTCGATCTGAAGCAACTAAGTACGCTGATCCGCAGGCTGGTTATTGACAAAGTCGATCATAAAAACCTGAACGTGGACGTGGATTTCATGCAGGGAAAACTAGCCAGCTGCGAGATTTTGGTTATGGAGTTTTGGAAGATCCTGGAACCCGCTGTCAATGAGATTACAAAATTTGGCAGCCTTTACAAATTGACACTTTACGAGACTCCGAGGAACTTTGTGGAGTATTTTGGAGAAGGAGTTTAAAATTTGGAGTTTAAAAGTATCCCTCCGATGAACTGCATCTTGATAGGCCGTGATTTAAGAGCTAAAGTTGCGGGATGAAAAAGTGGAGTGTCGAAA